>JAVBJD010000046.1 GCA_030756715.1 Conexivisphaerales archaeon | reverse complement strand
CTACGGCAACAGCATCTGTAACTGTGCCGGTTATCTTTAGGCCAAACTCCATAAGGGCGCCGCACTTTGCTTCTGTAATGACCTTTACTAGCTCAACAAGCGCGTTAAAAGAAAGGGGTTCCTTTACAAAAACCGCTATGTTTATTGTATGACCTGCGTGCTTGCCTGTGCTTTTTATTCCTAGCGAGACAAAGTAAATGTGATCTTTATTTTTAAAGAAAATGTGGTTCTTAGCAGCAGTAATAAAAAGCAAAGCTGAACGGCCTACTTTTATGATGTTGTTTATTTCCCTGAGCGGTTCGGGGTTGCTGTAGTTTTCTGGAACAATAAAACTTACGATCTTATTTATCTTTGCCGGGCCTAGAGGATGCAAACCAGAGCTAATACTGAAAAAGCTACCTCCTAAATCAAATTCGTTAACAGTATAGCTCATTGATGATTTATTGTTAAAAACATTTTTTAAACTGTTTTAGAGATTATGATTACATTTTATTCATAATAAGATTAACGAGATTTTTCCATTCTAAAAATCGTTTTTAAAAATAAATCGCTCAAAAGTTAACTATTATGTAATATCACCTTTTTTATAAGCTCACTATAATGGTTTAAATGGTCTTTTGTTACTAAATCTTGAAATTAGCTCGTCATTTTTTATTTAAAAAGTACATAAATAATTTTTAAATTAAAAATACGCTTGAGTCTTATAGTAAACCATTTGCCTTGCCTTTGAGTAGCATTCTAATAAAGAGTTCGCCGTTGAACTCCATCGAAACATTTGATCAACCCTTATTATGGCATTTGACCTAACTTTTTGCCAAAAGCTTAAATCTCCTGTTTTAAATAAAGGAGTTCTTCCTAAATTATCATCATGAGCTTCTGATGCCTGTGAAAGGATAAACGCCGTAACTAACCCATCTGAAAGCTGTTTAACATTTTCTGGTTCCAATAGGAAACCTGTCCCTGACTCAGGGTTTTCCCTTAGATCCAAGATAGTTTCCTTTAAACCTCCTACAGCAAAAGCAACAACAGGGGTGCCAAGAGCCATCGACTCTATTGCTGTTAAGCCGAAAGGTTCCCACCTAGATGAAACAGTAAATACTGAAGCTGCATAGTAGAAAGCTTTGTAAATATTTTTGTCTATTTGTGCGCTTATAATCATTCTTGCGTTGTCCTTAATTTTTGAGAACTCGTCAATTAAATGGTAAAGCAAATCGTACTCGCCCCCAGGTATCCCGAAATAAATCAAACGCGCGTTTGGCGCTTCTTTTAGCGTGTCCTCAAAAGCACGTATAAGCAAGTCAACTCCTTTCTGTCTTGAAACCCTTCCGGATGCAAGTAAAAGGGGACCTTCACCAACGTCATCATATGTCCAGTCTTCCCTCAATCCTATCATTTGTCTGTTTTCCCAGAGGATTTTCCCAGTGTTATAATCTTCCGGCACAGCTCTGATCATATGTAACATGGATAGCAATTTGTTTCTGAGTTCTTTCCTATCATCGGTCCCGAAAGCACTCTTTGCAAACTCCCTTACTTCGCTCACATTCCAGTCCGTTCCGTTATAAGTGACACAGCTCTTCCCTTCGAGCCACTTTCCCACGTGATTGAATATATCATATGTTAAATAGCTCATGCTCACAGATGCCAAAACATCGGCTTCATAAGCCCCGAACCTTTCAACGCTTCCGTTTGAAAGTTTATCCCAGACTTCTCTGTAGCTTGATATCTCATGCCTGTAAACTTTCCATATATAATGTGGGCAGTCAGCTATTCCTGACCAATCTTGAGATGCATAGTGCCATGGGAAAGAAACTCGTGTAAGCAAATGAATTGTATAAACAAAAGGAACCATAACCCTCCTGTCCTCAAAAAGCTGTCTAGCTCTTACCCCAGCTAAAACGCTGTGCCAGTCATGAGAATGTATTATCGAAGGAATACCAACACCTAAAGCCCAGGGGACTATGGCTTCCACTGATCTAGCGAGAAGCGAGCTTTTCTCTTCTATGTAACTGTAGATCTCCCATGAATCAAGGACCTTGCCTGTTTCATAGTCAAGACCTTTAACCAGAAATATGTTAACTCCATCTATGCTGCCCTTTTCAACCCCGATCCTGTAATGATATTTTTTGCCGTCTACGCCTATCCTGTCACCTTCAGCCCTTATGCCAGCATCCCTCAACCCCAAGATGGACCTGTGCTGATCGCTCATATGTCTCCCATGGCTTGGCATAAATACATCAACCTCTATGCCCCTTTTTGCAAGCTCCCTTGCGATTCCTCCTACTGCGTTTCCAAGTCCTCCCAGACTGGCAACGCCGCTGAACTCAGCGCTGAAGAACCAGACCCTCTTTACGTCCTCATCTATCCAGAAAGATTCCACCCTCTTCATTTTAACCAGTCCTGAACGAACTTTTTCATATCAGAAAACTGGGGGTTCCTTTTTATTATTTCGTCAAAAGTCTTTCTGTCCCAAGCTATGGGACCCCTTTTACCCCCTTTCATAAAAACGAACGGTTCCCTCTTTATCCCCGCTTTCTGAAGGAGCTCAAAGTTAAACAGGCTTATTGCATAAAATTCGTTTATGAAAGCGTCTATGGGTGAGTTAAAGCTGTTAAAGTAGCTGTGCACGACCATGGGGGAACTCTCTCCTATAAAAAGATAATAGTAATTATCGCTTGATGTAAAGCGCCTCCAGGTTTTCAGCCACTCACCCCCAAAGCTCTTAGCAAGCATCTCCCCCCTTCGTACTGAATCATCATATGCCCACTGCATTATGTTCCCGAGCCAGCTGCTTTCATCTTTTCTTATATCTGCCCAAGAAAATGTAGAGTTAAAGTCCAGCTCCTCGGCGGCTTCGCCCAGCATGTCCCTTGGCGTTACAAGCTTTACCCCTTTGTTTGAGAGCTCCCGCGGCAACCATCTCAGAAAATCGTGTATTCCGCTTTCAGGCCAGTTGTGTTCCCCGAAAGTTTCATAGTCTATGAAAATTAAGCCAGCTTCGCCATTCGATTCAGAGACCCATTTAGCGAACTTTTCAGCTGTTAATGGGTACTGATCCCATTTAGAATCTGAAAATCTAAAAGCTATGTCA
Organism: Conexivisphaerales archaeon; assembly: GCA_030756715.1. Classification (GTDB taxonomy): domain Archaea; phylum Thermoproteota; class Nitrososphaeria; order Conexivisphaerales; family UBA164; genus CAYFFZ01. The sequence continues at coordinate 3,576 of JAVBJD010000046.1, read as the reverse complement.
TCGCTCAAACGGTAATTCCTCAAGAAGATCTTTAGGCTGCTTCCCTTGAGCCTGAATATTCTGTTAGGGTTACCTTCAGCAATGTCTTCCCTTCCCTCAGCAATAACCGCTTTAAAACCGAGCTTTTCAACTTCTTCTGCAATCCTCCTGTTCATGAGCAGCTCCGTGTTCTCAAATGTCACCGGCTCTTGGCCAAAGTAGCTCTTGACCGCTTCTCTGTGAGCCTTTACCTGTTCCCTCCACTCGTAAAGGTCTTCCCACATAGAAGTAACTGAGTGATAGTATGTCTGAGCCAGGAACTCTACTCTTTTTGTTAAAGTGAGCTGATTGAATAGCTCAAGCACGTCTTTCCCCCACATCTCTGCCTGCTCGAGGAAAGTCCCAGAAATGCTGAAAAAGAAAGAAATATCTCTCCCTTCTTTTTCTGCCATTTGTATTTCTTCAAGCAGTATTCTGGTAGCCGGGATATAGCACTTTGATTTCGCCCTTTCGAAGACTTCCCTGTTAACTTCTGTGTCAAAGAACCTCTCGTCGAGCTTCCCCCTCATCCTTGGGTTCCAGAAGTAGTCCCTCCTTATCCTGAAAGGCTGATGAACTTCAAACCCAAGCATCAGTTTCTGCATTTACAACCGTTTATATACCGCGGTTGCATATAAACAAATATAATGGCTTACTCTCTATCGAGCGTAAAGGCCATAATCCCGGTTGGAGGCGAAGCCGTCAGGCTCAGACCACTGACATATGAAAATTCAAAAGCAACTGTAAGGTTGCTGAACAGGCCACTGATCGAGCATACGCTCGTTGAGCTGACAAGACAGGGGATCAAGGAAATAATATTTGGAGTGAAAGGTTATGTAAACTACAAGTCACTTTTTGATTATTATAAGGAAGGTATAGGGTTTTCTGCAAGGTACGGAGTAAATCCCAGGGTTCACTTCAAGTATATGCCAAGGTACGACAGCTCAGGTAATGCAGATGCCGTAAGGGTTTGCCTTGAGTACTATGATGTTAAGGAGGATTTTTTTGTAGTTCAGGGCGACAACGTTTTTTGCATGAATCTAAAAAGGGTTCTTGAGTATCACAGGAAAAACAGGGCTTTCATGACCGTCGTTCTGAAAGAAGTTGAAAACGTTGAGGACTTCGGCGTGGCGGCGCTGAAAAAAGGCCGGATAGAGAAGTTTGTAGAGAAACCAAAAAAAGAGGAGGCCCCTTCAAATTTAGCGAACACAGGTATATACGTTATTTCTCCAGAGATAAGAAGCGTTTTCAAAAGCAAAGAATTTGAGCCAATGATAAAGGAAGGGAAGATGGACTTCGGAAAAGACGTAATACCGTATCTTATAAGTTCTGGTTATAAAGTTATGGGTTACGTTAGCAGATCCCTGTGGTTTGACGTTGGAACGCCTGAGAGATACCTAGAAACCATGAAAGTTATGATGAAAAAGCTAGGCGCAGAAGGGCTTAAGGCTTTTAGAATAAAAAACGGGAAGGACATCTTCGTGCAGGGGACAAGCCCGGATTCAAGAAAAAGAAGGGCCACGATAAAGAACATGTACGAGAAGGGGGAGTTAGATCTAGAGGGAGAAGTTTTGATCGGAAGACATGCTTCTATAGGAAATGGCACCAAGATAGTTAATTCAAACGTTGACAACTTTACGGTAATAGGGGAAAGCGTTCAGATAGAGGGTAGCACAGTAATGGACAGGTCGGTTATAGGGGATTACGCTTTTATAAAGGACTCGATCCTGGGGAGACATGTTGAAGTAAAGTCGTTTAAAGAAAAGCCTACAAGGATAGAGCGATCTGTAATTGCCGACGACGTAACCATTGGAGAAGGGTCAGAGCTTGTTGAAGTTAAAGTAGCCCCTCACAGAACCATAAGCTCAGGCAGCAAACTCTACAGCACAACAATTGTGTGACAGTACATAAATCATTCAAAAATGAGCTTTTTATAAATGGCCTTTAGACGCTGTTTGCCCTCCAGAAGGCTTCTTCTATAGTTTTGATAGCGCTTTCAGCTGGCTCATAACCATGAACCTTAACCCACTTGCCGCTTTCGAGCTCTTTGTAGTGCTCAAAGAAGTGTTTGATCTCTTCTTTTATTCCTGGAGGAAGATCTTCGAGGCTTTTAACGTTGCTGAACTTGGGATCTATTGATGGGTGCGGAACTGTTATTATTTTTTTGTCTATGCCGTGCTCGTCTTCTGTCACAAGCATGCCTATTGGTATAGCCTTTATGTAGACCCCGTGGGGCAAAGAATCGTAAGTTATGACTATGCAGTCCAGCGGGTCTCTGTCTTCCCCCAGCGTCCCGGGTATAAAGCCGTAGTTGAAAGGATAAACGGTAGCAGTGTAAAGTATCCTGTCCACTCTTAACCCTTTTAGCTTGTCGTCGTACTCGATCTTTATATTGCTTCCCTTTGGGATCTCAATAAACACGTATACTTCCTGCAGCATGATGTATTTTGCATGAATTCGCTTTTAGCTTTTGCTTACGAAACTTTTAAAAAGCCTGCGCTTCTGTACATTCAAAGCCAAACATTTTACACGTTCTGGAGTTTCTGTTCTTTCTTAATCTCCTTTGCTAGTTCAACAAGACTATTGCCACTGTACTTTATGCCGTATTCACTGGCTATCCTGCTGCAGATCTCCTTTTCTATAGGTCCTTCAAAAGGTCCGTATATGTCCTTTAGCGCTTCAACGAATGCTTCGACCTTTGAAAGCGCTTCCTCTGGCTTAACCTTGTACCTGAGGTTCATGTGAAAAAGAACAGCGTTCCTGACCTGTTCTCCGCCAAAAAGCTCAAGAGTTTCTTCAACTATGTTTTTAATGGACTTTTTTGACATTTTATCCCACCCTTATGAAGTCCAAACTCCCTTCTTCAGGCCTTATATCCACGAAAAAAAGGGGTCCAAGGGGTCTTACGCTTCTCCAGAAAAGAAAGCCGTCCGTAACTGCCATCTTTCTAATCAAATTTGCGTACTTGTATTGAATCTTAATTGCCTCCTGATCTGAATACCCGATAATTATTGTGATTCTGTTAAGCTCAAGGTCGTGCTTTAGCTGTTCCCTTACAAATATTTCGTATTCAATAGGATCCTTTACAGCAAACCCTTCATCGGCTAACAGGTTTATGAAGTTAACCGCGTTTTGCTTATAGCTTGAGTTAAGATGAGCTATTTTATCAGCTTTGTAATCGTAGTCCTTCGCGTTAAAAGTTATTACGTCAATCTTTTCTGTGCTACCTAAAAGGGTTTTCATGTCCTCCAGAAAGCTTTCGGTGTTCTCGTTAGGACCTATTACGTAGTTTACGTTGTAGCCGCTCTTTATATAATCAGCCATGAACATCTTCCTGAGCAATGAACCCCTGACGTCCTCAACGCTCATATCAAGCTCTATGAGAACCCTATTGCCAAGGTATTTTATTAATTCAGTCTCTGAGCTTGGGGGTCTGTTTAAAGAGCTGAACTTTCCGAGCAATGGTCTTTTAAGCATAAAGAGGGGCTCGAGTATTTTAAGCCCGTCTTTTAGCGTTATATAGTATAATGGCTGCTCGACTGGATGGTCCCTGTCCTT
>JAVBJD010000122.1 GCA_030756715.1 Conexivisphaerales archaeon | reverse complement strand
GATAGAGGGGAGTAAACCCCGTCAAAACCCACTCTGGCAGGATATTCCGGATAATCGGTTCTTATAGCTTTGCTGAACATCCCGTTCAGCGACTGCACAGAGGAGGTCCGGTTAAGTATTTCAACCATGTAAATCCCCGGAATCCCTTCCGCATTAACGAAGTACCCGTAAGCTGATCCGCACCCGTTTGCCTCACCTGAAGCGTTCCACTGGTCAGGGTACGTGTAACCGCAGGCCAGCCTTATGAATGCGCCCGCCCACGCTGTTCCACCGTTCACCGTCTGGTTTATGTCAAAGTAGCCAACATCATCTACGTCTCCAATCGAAGAAACCCCTGCAACGAACCCCGTGCCGGGGCCGTAAGAGGAATCCGTAACCAGATAACCCGGACCGTTAAAGCTGGCCACAAGCCCGTCATCCGCGCTGTAGCTGACCTTCCCGCCGGCGACCCACCCTTTAAAGTTTGTAAAGTTTGTGTAGTAAACAAAGACGTTTTGCCCGTCATCGTATTCTCCGTATACTCTGCTCAGCTCGGGGGCTTCTCCCACGTTCACCTTGTTAAAGAGGTTCGTAGAATTTGACGCAAAGCCCATGTATATCGTTTCGCTGGAATTCGCGTTTATCCTCCCGAGCTTTAACCAGTAAGCCGTGTATGCCTGAAAGTTTGTGTAGTTTTCTTGTGTTAAAGATCCCTGCGAGGATTTTATAAACGTGTTGAAAGGGTATGCGTTTATCATAAAAGGATCTAGAAACCCCTGCAATGGACCCTGTTCCCGTATAAAGCTCATGTTTTTCCCTTCATGCGTTACATTTGCAGCTGTACCGCTATTTATTGCATGAGGTTTGACGCGAACAAGCTGGCCCAACCTATCAGTTATATTTGAGCTCAAAAGGTTATTAACGGCATTTCTGTGGCTCTGACCATTGAACGCCGCACCGGAATAACTCAAAGAGCTGATTTCAAATAAAACAACGAGCAGAATTGCAACGAGCGTTTTATGATTCAATAATATTTTTAATAAAAAATTTTACATATAAATTTATTCTTTTTGATTTATGATGCTGGTCAAATAAGAACTTCAAGTAAAAGTTAAGGTGCGGATCGCCTCTATCAGTTTTATGAAGATAGACCCCATTCAAAAACTAACAGAAGCGATCCGCAATCATGGTATATTCAAACGTAATAAAAAACTATGAAGAAAAAACTTGAGCTTTTCTGCTTTACATGTCCAATTGTCTTTTTGGCAGATATCAGAACAGCTCTGCATATCTCATGCTTC
>JAVBJD010000045.1 GCA_030756715.1 Conexivisphaerales archaeon | reverse complement strand
TTAAAAGCTTTAGCAACGTTAAATTTGCCTTCTGTATAGATTGCAACTCAAGGATCTCTAACAAAAAACATTTAAAAAATTTGGTGCCGTTCAACCACTGGTTAGGCATAAATTTATATGACAAAGCTTTGTTATAAAATTTATGAGTTTTGAAGCTGCTGAACTGCTCAGGAAAAGGGCCCATGAATTTCTGGAAGAAGCTGAAAGGCTCTTAGAAAACGGTAAGTTTGATCTATGCGTATTCAACTTAGAGCAGTACTGCCAGCTGATTACAAAGTACCAGCTTTTTAGGTTGATCGGAAGTTTTCCTCATACTCATTCTCTAAAACTCCTGCTCAATGAGCTTTCAAAACACATGCAAAGCGTTAAAGACCTTTTATCTGAAAAAAACATAATTTATATAGGGGCGCTGGAAGACGCATACATAGCCTCCAGATACCTTCCGCGAGATTATGAAGAAGCTGAAGCCAGAGAGCTTCTTAGGTTTGTGAAAGAGGTGTTCAGGCCAGCTGTCGAACCTTGAATTTATCAAGAATTATGCAAAAGTAGCGATAAAGGTAAAAGAAATTGTAGTAAAGTATGATAAATCCGCAAGGGTTATAGTTTTTGGCTCAGCCATAAAAGGAAACTTTAACGCGGCAAGCGATCTCGATATACTCATAATTTCAGAGAAAAAAGAGCTGTGGAATGAAATGAGAGCTAAGATAATTCTCGAATTCTTAGATAAACCTATTGAAATTCATTTTGCTACAGAAGATGAATACAAAAACTGGTACTCAAGATTCATCGATGCCATGAAGGAGTTTTGAATAAATTTAAGCTTCAATTTGAGGCATTCGTTAAAATTTTATCGTTTATCTTTAAATTCAAAATCTTAGTTTCTTTGGTTTTCATTAAGCGCGACCTGGACGCTTCATGAGCAATTACAATTGGCGAAAGCCTCACATTTTTAAAGGCGGGGATGAAGTTCGTTAAGTATTTATAAGCTCCTTTAAGCTATCCTCTTCATTGCGACAGCCGGTCAACTTGATACTGGTGGAACGCCTGAGCCGACTTCTCAGGCTATACAGGTTGTCACAGAAAAACAAGCAATCAAAGCCCAGCAACAGAAGGGCTAACAAAGCGCGCTTATTGCCGAAAGGAAGCGCAGAAAGAAAGCTCGAAAGGCTCGGAGACATGTTCACGAAAGCGTTCAACGAGCTGAACTACATGAGTATAGAATACTTCTTTTCTGGTAAGAAAATAGACTTTGAAGGGACAGCCAGAATGATCTAAGAAAGGATCAGTGAACGTCCAGCAACTTATAAACGGGAACAATGAAGCTTGATCTTCATACATCGTTTTGCATAACGGAGTAGCTCCTGTCAAAGGGGAGTAACTCTTTAGACGCTGGGAACCTTCGCACTTCAGGGCGAAAATGAGTCAGAGGCTCAAATATAAGCTAAAAATTTATTAATAGAGAAGTGTAGTGATGGGAAGGTGAAGGCTTATAGGCCACAGAAAGCATCATGCTCCACATAGAGGCTCTCTAGCTTTTTACCCGAGAAAGAGAGCTTCAAACATACTCCCTAGATTAAAGTATTATGCTTTGACAGAAGAGCCGTCCCTTGCGGCTGTGCTAGGTTTAAAGGTTGGGATGGGTCACGCGATAATAACAGACGACAAAGAGGGTACCCCTAACTTCGGGAAACCCCTTTTTGTGCCCTACACGGTTGTTGCCCTGCCTCCTTTACATGTTGTTGACGCAAGGGTTTACGGCACTTATGACGGTTATAGGATAAACCTTGGAAAGCTTACAGATTCTTTAGATTTGAACAGAGTGAGCGAAGTCAGAGCGGTTGTTGACGTGATACCCAAAGAAGCCGGTTTCTCACAGAAGAAACCTTACAGGCTCGAAATACCAGTTTCTGGAAAAGACGTAAAGGCCGACGTAGAATACGTTAAAAAGATAGTCAACCAGGTACTTCAACCGAAAGATGTTGTCTCAAAGTGGGGATATGTTGACGTGATAGGCGTTACAAAAGGAAAAGGCTTCCAAGGGCCTGTTAAGAGGTTCGGAATAAAGAGGAAGCAGCACAAATCGAGAAAAAGCGTCAGAGCTGTTGGGACGATAGGACCGTGGCATCCAGCCTCCGTCATGTACACTGTTCCTAGAGCTGGACAGATGGGTTATCAGAGAAGGACGATCTATGACCTTAGAGTGCTTGGGCTTTCCAAAGAAGCCGGGGTGCAGCTTCCTTTCAAGAAGGTGACTTCTGATTATATAGTGTTATTGGGTTCTGTTCAGGGGCCAAAGGGAAGGCCCTTGCTGATAAGGAAATCAGTCAGGATCGATAAAGAATTCAAGCCTCCCAGCATACTTAACCTTTCTCTTGAGGGGATAAAGATATGAAAGCCAGCGTTTTAGATCCCGAAGGAAAAGTAGTAAAAGAAATTGAGCTCCCTGATTTGTTTGAATCCAAGGTAAACAAATCGCTCATAGAGAGGGCTTTCTGGATTATTTTCACTCACAAGCTTCAGCCAAAAGGCAGAGACCCAACTGCAGGTATGAAGGTTTCAGCTGAATCCTGGAACACTGGTTACGGCATAGCTAGGCTCGCAAGGATCAGGGGTTCGGGTACTCCCAGAGCTGGGCAGGCCGGAGGCGTCGCGAGCGTTGTAAAAGGAAGGCTCGCGCATCCCCCAAAAGCTGAAAAGAAGGTTTACAAGATGATAAACAGAAAAGAAAGGCTTGCCGCTACCGAATCAGCTATAGCTTCAACAGTTAAACTTGATCTTGTCAAAGCAAGAGGACACAGGTACGAAGGAAGTCTGCCTATAATAGTTACAGACGAAGTTGAAAAGATAAGCAAGACAAAGGATGTTGAAGCCCTTTTGAACAAGCTTGGTCTAGAAAAAGAGCTAAACAGGACAAAGGAGAAAGGCGTTGGTCCACTTCTTGTTGTGTCCGGAAAATCTCCCGTGATAAAGGCCGCAAAGAACATAGCCGGCGTTGACGCAGTTACAGCTAAGGATCTGAGCGTGCTGCACCTTGCGCCCGGCGGAAAAGCTGGAAGGCTTGTAATATATACCGAATCATCACTGAAAGCGCTTGAAGAAAGGTTCAAGGAGGTTGGGGTTTATGGACGCTGAGACAGCATACAGGATAATAAAAGGCGCCGTCAAGACAGAAAAGGTAGTTAACCTGATAACAAAGGAGAACAAGCTGGCTTTTTATGTTGACTATAAAGCAAACAAAAACCAGATAAAGGAGGCAGTGGAAGTGCTTTACGGTGTAAAGGTGGACAGAGTGAACACTCTTGTTGACAAAAAAGGCAAAAAGGCTTACATTAAGCTCAAGGCTGAGTTCAAAGCTTCAGACTTGGCTTCCGAGCTTGGGGTGATGTAAAAATGGGTAAGAGAATTCTCCCACAAAGAAGAGGAAAAGGTGCTCCTCAGTTCAGGAGTGCAACAAAGGGAAAAATCGTTCCCCTCAAATACCCTCAGCTTGACCCTTCAGTTACAAAAGAGTACAGGGTAAAGGACATAATTCATGAAAGGGGTAGGGGCGTCCCTATAGCTGTGCTTGTGGCCGATGACGGTAGCAGAGCATTTCTCCCAGCCGCAAGACAGCTTGAAGTGGGACAGAGCATTAGTATAGGTCCCGGAGCACAGGTAAAGGATGGTAACGTTTTACCGATTGGAAGCATGCCTGAAGGAACTCTGATCTTTAATATTGAGAAAGTGCTGAACGATGGTGGAAAGTTCGTAAAGTCTGCAGGAACTTATGCAATAGTGATGGGCCACGAAGGCAACATGACGAGCGTGAAGATGCCATCTGGAAAGAAGGTCCTGATACCCAGCACTTCGAGAGCAACAGTGGGAATTGCTGCTGGAGGAGGTGCTGAAGAGAAGCCATTCCTGAAAGCTGGAAACAAGCGCAAGTTTATGAGGTCCAGGGCAAGAAAGTGGCCGATGGTTAGAGGAGTCGCAATGGCTGCTGTTTATCACCCGCACGGAGGAGGAAGGCATCAGCACCCAGGTAAGCCAACAACAGTTGCTAGAAACACTCCGCCAGGAAGAAAGGTGGGGCACATAGCTGCGAGGAAAACAGGAAGAGGGAAGTAAAATTGCAAAACCTTTTTATTTTCTCATTAGAGAGTGATAAAACATGGTAAAGGAGTTCAGGTACAGGGGATATACAGTTGAAGAGCTGAAAAACATGCAGATTGATGAGATCATGAACCTGTTACCGGCGAGGGCGAGGAGGTCTCTTAAGAGGCTAAGCTCTGCCAACTACGGCAAGACGATAATATTTGAGAAGCTAAAGGAAAGTGACGAAGCGATAAAGACGCACGAAAGGGACACGATAATACTGCCGAGCATGGTTGGCAAAAAGTTCAAAGTCTACAGCGGAAAAGAGTTCGTTGAGATAGAGATAAAGCCAGAAATGATAGGTCACTATATAGGGGAATACGCACATCCTATAAAGAAAGTAGTTCACGGAACGCCAGGCATAGGAGCGAGCAGGTCATCATTATACGTACCGCTCAAGTAGCTAGATTTCTTTTTTCTTTATCTTTATTCCTTCGCTTACCTTTGTCTCTACTGTATCAGCTGTAACTCCGTTTTCTTCTGTTATTTTGTTTACATCATCAAGGGTCATGCTCTCCCCTGGAAGGACAATTATCGAAGGGCCTGCACCGCTTATGCAAACGCCTAAAGCCCCTGAATCCAGGAGCGGTTTCTTAAGCTTAACAAAATCTGAATAAAGCCCGGTCCTAGACCTTACATACTGATGGTAACTGTCAACGTTCATTCCTTTGCCAAAAGAGCTTTTATCGTCATATAGAAGGCCCCTTAGCATCGAGTTCAGCGCATATTTTTCTTCAACGAATTTTTCAAAGGGAACAGGTTCGCCAAGAGCCTTCCTTAAAAGTTCGGTCTTTGATTGGGGCGTTTCAGACTTTGGTATTATTAGGTAAAACTCCCATTCCCTGTATATGGAGAAAGCGTTGTACGGTGACTTTGAATAAACAAAGGAAAAACCGCCTAGCAAGCTTGCTGAAACGTTGTCAGCGTGGGGGGAGCTCTCTGAGTTTGCAGCTATGTCTATCACTTCATTCAAGCCCAGGACATTTCCAAATGCAACGTTTAAAGCAAAGGCAACGCCCGCTGCTGATGCCCCGCTAGAACCCAGGCCCTTTCCTGCGGGTATACCCTTCCTCAAGCTGATGTTTATCCCTCCACGATAATCAACCTTCTCTAAGAAAAGTTCAGCTGCCCTGCTTGCTGTGTTTTCCTCTGGCAGAGGAACGTTCGATCTAAAAGATACGCCTTTTTGAGATGTATCAAGCTCGATATCGAGCTCGTCATGATAAGCATCAAGGGCAACACCCAGCACATCGAACCCTGCTGAAAGGTTTGCTGAACTCATAGGGCTTTCGGCTGATACAAACTTAAAGGACGGCTTTGCGCTCTTCAAGTCAAGATCTCCTCTGCAACCTCCATGTCTTTTACTGCTTCTGAAATGTCCGGAAACGGCTCTCCGTTGTTTATGAACCTTTCAAACTGGATGTGTTCAGCTTCGAGCAGGTCCGTATTTTTTCCATCTACAAGCCTGGGCTCTCTGCCCCTTTCAGAGCAAGTGCCCTTCTTTTCAGCCAGGTCAGCCTCAGTAAATGCTGTGTCGCTGAACGCAAATATTTTCCTGAACTTGCTGGGTGACTTCCAGGTTGAAACGAGGTACGCCCTGGAGCCTGTATAATCAATTACAGCTTCAGCTGTGACATCCCTTTCATTTTCCCTCACTACCCTTTTTAACAGAATTTTAGGGTTTCCAAAGAGGTGATTTGCCAGGTTAATGTCATGAATCATCAGGTCTAGGACAACGCCAACGTCTCTTACGTTCGAACCAGTTGCAAGCCTGTAAAAGGATATGCTGAAAGAACCCTTATAGCAGTCTTCGAACGAAGCAAAAGCGGGGTTGAACCTTTCAATGAATCCAAAACCTACTTTCACTTTTCCCTTTGATAGCTCGTACAGCTTTTTTACGCTTTCAAGTTCTGTTGTTGGCGGTTTCTCTATAAGCAGGTTTATGCCTTTTTCTATAAACTGCTTTGCAACCTCATAATGAGTTGTTGCTGGAGTTGCTACGACAACGGCGTCAACTGATCCTGGTTTTATTTCATCAGTTGAGCTGTAAACAAAAGTGCCGTATTTTTGGGCGATCTGGGATGCCCTTACAGAATCCGCATCATAAACTCCGTGAAGCCTGCCAAGTCTGCTGAGAATCCTTACGTGATTTTCACCCCACCGCCCAACACCTACGACAGCAACCCTCATACCAGATTTAAAAATATCTGTGTATTTATGCTTAATCTATTCCCAAAACATAAAAAACTTGAAAATATGAGAACACAATAAAATTATAATTACGATTAAAAATTTCAGAAAAGCTAAGCTCTCAGAAGAAGCCACAAACATTATAAAAGAAATAAGAAAAGGTAAGAATACCAAGTTTTAAATCAATAATAATTTTAAAAGAAAAAAGCGTTTTCGCTTTTAATGAATTTTTTACCATAAAGTCCGTAATCTAAAGATATCTGAGTATTCCTTTAGCCAGAACTGGATCAGAAATCATGTATTCGCTCTCTGATTTTATTATGAAACCCGAATCTGCCAAATTTTTTAAGATTTTAGTAATCTTTGAGTCAGTAACCTTTCCTAGCTTCGCATCAATCCCCCTCTTTATATCCGACCAGCTTGCTGAACCAAGATTGTTGCAACTTTAGTTC
>JAVBJD010000121.1 GCA_030756715.1 Conexivisphaerales archaeon | reverse complement strand
CCAACTTTAAGATCAGGACGTTAAGCGTAGATTTTTCGTTACCCATTTAAAAAATGCACTTTTGCTTAAGTTAAACTTTTTGGGGTTATCGGGAATATGAGCGATAAAGTTATAAATAGTTAAGGTTAAGATGAATTGGTCGATAAAAATGGATTACGTATATGCAGCGTTGTTTTTACATAGCGCAGGAAAAGAGATCAATGAAGAGAACCTTAAGAAACTATCAGAATCTGTAGGAGTACCGGTAGATGAGATAAAGATAAAGGCTCTAGTTGCAGCACTCAAGCAGGTCAACATAGATGAAATTCTGAAGAGTGCGGTAGCGGCACCAGTTGCACAGGCTCCTGCGGCTCAGCAAGCACAGGCCCAGCAGCCGGCCCCACCAAAGGAAGAAAAGAAAGAAGAAGAAGAAAAGAAAGGCGGAGAAGCCTTAGAAGGGCTAGCTGCTCTGTTTGGTTAAAAATTCTTTTGCGTCTTTCTCTGAATAAAAGTTTATTATTACTTTAACTTCTTTATCTCCATCGAGCTCTAAGTTACCCTGTACGAACTTTTGTTTATCGAGCCTTATGTAGAGCGAATTCCTGTCAACCCCTTTCAGTATTTCGTTCAAAACATAACCGCTTTCGAATGCTTTTAAATCATGTAAAAGCTTTTTAGCGGTTTCTTCTGCGACAATTTTGTCAGATATGAATGTTATCCTCTTTATTTCATCGCCATAATGACCTTCGAGAGATTCAACCTTGATCTCCCCATTTCCAAACCTTTCCTTGAGCATTTTTTCGAAAGCTCCGTCTCTTTCTGTGGCATGGACGTTTATGTTAACCGTTAGCTTTCTAACTTTGCCCCTCATCTTTTAACACTTCTAAAAAAGAAGGCTTGCTTAAATGTCTTCTTGCCTTTGGCGGGACATCATAAAAACCGACACTTAAGTTTCTTTTCTCCAGTTGCAGAACCTTTTCAGCGTTTTTAACCCTGTGCTTGCACTTGGGACACTGGTACCCTTTATCCTTCCCTTCTGACTTCATTCGTGTACCGCATACAGGGCATAAAGGGTTGAGAAGCTTTCCGTAAGGGGCAACGCTTATGACTCTCAGCTTTTCTAGGTTTATCGTTGCAGGCTCACCGTCCCTTGGCTTGTACGAACCCCATACCTGGATAGAATCTCCTGGCCTGAGGCTCATCAGAACTTTTCTAAAGCTCCTTGTTGGTTCATAAGCGGCAACCCTTATTCTATCGACTCCATCAGTTATCTCCACAAAAACGTGGCCGCCCTTCATAAGGGTTGGCAGGCCTGCGACTTTGCCCTCAATGCTTACGCTCGTTAGCGGTTCTATTTCTC
>JAVBJD010000008.1 GCA_030756715.1 Conexivisphaerales archaeon | reverse complement strand
TGTAATTCAGCTGTGCATGGGCAGTAGGGTGATGGCAAAGACCCCAAGACCTCGGGTGAGCGAGGGGGACATGCACGCTCAGGAAGGGAGGCTGAGGATGGAGGGAGTTCCCCATGAAGGCTTCTCTGGTAACGGGGAAGGCTTGTGAGTGGGCGGGTACTTCCTGACGGGGGCGGAGCGGAAGGCTCCCGATGAACCCGCGAGGGAGCTGTATGATGCTGTGAAGCCCAAGCCCTGCGGGGCATGCGAATACATGCCAGCGTATGCCTACGTAGGGTGAAACCCATCGTGGGACCAACTACACCACTTGTACCACAAGCATTTGAAGGTCTAGTAAACATTTTAGCGGGTTTACATATAACGGACAACGAACCAGTTTACAGAATGATAAACAGTGGAAATTCTATTCAGAATATATTACGTTCTCCTTATGTTAAAAAAGTGGTAAAGAGACTGCTTTAAATAAAAGGAATTGCAAAAAAGAAACATGGATAAAAGAATACCCGTTTATGAACCTGCTACAGGAAAAATTCTGGATTATGTGCAAGACATGACAGATGAAGATGTTAAAGCCGCAATAGAACGGGCGTACGCTTCTCTTGAAAGTCTTCAAACAATGTCTGCACATGAAAGGGCAAGAGCTCTCAGAAAGGTGGCAGAAAAAATCAGGAACAGGAAAGAAGAGCTCGCTGTGCTTCTTTCAAGGGAAATTGGCAGACCGATAAAGAGTTCAAGGCTTGTTATGGAAAGGACAGCATCAATATACGAGCTTGCAGCACAAGAACTTCCACAGGTGTTGACGGGAGATTTTGTACCTTTAGAAGCTTATAACTATCCGGCAGGCAATGAGAAGAGGATTGCCATAGTAAAACGGGAGCCTGTTGGTGTAGTTGGAGCCATAACCCCTTTCAATTTTCCGCCTGATTCAATGGCTCACAAAGTAGCCCCTGCTTTAGCAATTGGGAACGCTGTGGTTCTGAAACCAAGCAAAGAAGCGCCTTTAACTGAGATAGCTATATCAGAAATCATAAAGGATTCTGGTTTTCCAGAAAGCAGCTTAGAGGTTGTCACTGGAAATTCTGAAATGATAGGCAACCTGATGATAGATAGTGAAAAGGTATCACTCATATCATTTACAGGCTCATCAAAAGTAGGGCTTGAGCTTGCAGGTAAGGCTATTGTTAAAGGTAAAAAGGTGATAATGGAGCTGGGTGGAAGCGATGCAGCAATAGTACTCGAAGATTCTGACTTGGATGTTGCAGCTCGCGCAGTTACCGTAGGCAGGTTTGATTATGCAGGCCAGTTCTGTAATGCGACAAAAAGGGTTATAGTTAGAGAAGAAGTATACGAAGAATTTGTCAAAAGACTGGTTGACAACGTTAAAAAGCTCAATGTGGGAGACCCGCTTTCAGAAAGCACAGACATAGGGCCATTGATAAATATTGAAGCTGTAGAAAAGATGAAGTCTTTTGTAAATGATGCTCTTAACGTAGGAGGTAAGATTATCTATCAGTATCCAAAAAGTTTTGATAAGGGGTTCTATTATCCACCAACTATCATTGAAGCCCCTCTCGTGGCAAGAGTATGGAACGAAGAAGTGTTTGGGCCAGTGCTTCCACTCATAAAAGTAAAGAATGATGATGAAGCGCTCAGGATTGCCAATAATACAGAATACGGGTTAGACGCTTCAGTATTCACTAAAGATTTCAGCAGGGCTTACAGGTTAGCATCAAAGATCAAGGCAGGCAGCGTTATTATAAACGATATGACGAGGGTCAGGTTTGACAACCTGCCTTTTGGAGGAGTTAAAAAGAGCGGAATAGGAAGGGAAGGTGTAAAATATACAATGTTAGAAATGAGCGAAACAAAAATAATAGCGTACAACCTGGGCTGACGTGCTTTGTATGCTGGAAAGTTAAAGCTATTAACGCTTTTATTTTGCTATATAATTATAACAAATTTACAATTGAACAGATTATAGAGATACAAAGATTTATTACCTTCTCAGGAATAAATTTGCTATGACAAACCTGTCTGATTTTATCTCAAAGCTTCCAAAAGCAGAGCTCCACCTTCACCTTGAAGGAACCCTTGAGCCGGAGATGATGCTCGAGAAGGCTAAGAAGAACGGGATAAAGCTTCCATACAAAAGCATAGAAGATGCAAGGAACGCATACAGGTTTAAGGACCTCCAGTCATTCCTTGACCTTTATTATCTCGGCGTAAGCTCGCTGGTCGATGAGCAGGACTTCTTTGACCTGGCTTACGCTTATTTTAAAAAGGCAGCTTCTCAGAACGTCAGGAGGGCTGAAGTATTCTTTGACCCTCAGGCTCACACCAGGAGAGGAGTTGATTTTGGGACAGTGATAAAGGGGATACACAGGGCAGCAGTAAAGGCAGAGGACGATTTCGGAATTTCAGCCGGAATAATAATGAGCTTTCTGAGGGACATGCCAGTAAGCTCAGCGGAAGAAACTTTAGAACAGGCGTTGCAGTACAGAAGCTGGATCATGGGCGTCGGCCTTGATTCGAAGGAGCTTGGCAACCCTCCGTCAAAGTTTGAGAACGTTTTCAAAAGAGCAAGTGATGAAGGGTTCATAGCTGTAGCTCACGCAGGGGAAGAGGCTCCAGCTGAGTACGTATGGGAAGCTATAAAATTTTTAAAGGTAGCAAGGATAGACCACGGATACCACATGTTCGAGGACCAGTCGCTTGTCATCTACGTTGTTCATAACAGGATTCCGGTGACAATGTGCCCTCTTGCATCAGTGGCTGTAGAGTACTTTAAGGATATAAAGGATGTACCAGTAAAGAAAGCCATCGATCTTGGAATTATAGTTTCAATCAACTCAGATGATCCAGCATACTTTGGTGGGTATATAAATGAAAATTACGAAGCTGTAGCAGAGGCTTTAAACCTTACTTTTTCTGAAATAAAACAGATTACAAAGAATTCTTTTCTATCTTCTTTTTGGAGCGACAAAGAAAAAGAAAAATACATTGCAAATGTAGACAAAATTTAAAATGAATATTAGGGGTCTGGTGATAGCGACATGAGACGCTCACGCTAAAGCGCGTGAGAGAATGTCATACTTTTTATCGTGCTTTATACATTTATTGTTTTATGGAGAAATACATTGAGGATTTTTTAAAAGAACATGGGATGTGCCATATAGCTACAGCAGGGAAAAACTGTGTCCCGCACGTCGTTCCCGTATCATATATTTACTGTAACGGAAAAGTTTACATAAGCACAGATTATGAGACAAAAAAGTTAAGGAACTTAAAAGAAAATCCTAAAGCGGCCGTAGTTGTTGATGACATAAACCCAAACAGAGGCGTTCTGATCTGGGGTAAAGCATCGATTATAGAAAAAGGGGAGGAATACAGGAAATTATA
The DNA here is from genome assembly GCA_030756715.1 of Conexivisphaerales archaeon. Classification (GTDB taxonomy): domain Archaea; phylum Thermoproteota; class Nitrososphaeria; order Conexivisphaerales; family UBA164; genus CAYFFZ01. The sequence goes on along the minus strand of JAVBJD010000008.1, from coordinate 35,582 downwards.
CAAGATTTTTTATGAAAAATTCGAATGGGTAAGGTTGAATCCATGGAAGGAAGGAGAAGCTCCTTTTATTAGAATAGAGCCATCAGGGTTTAGCAGCTGGGGTTTAAAATGATAGTAAACGCACTGGTATTTTAAAGATTTTTTAATGTCAGTATTTCTAAAAAACATTCTAGCTTAACAAATACGGTCAATTTTAAAAAGCAAGCTTGACAAGTTAAGCTTTAGATGATTTTATGACAAAAATTTATCAGATCGTGAATTTTGTAGATCGAAGCGCTTATCTTACCTTTGATGTTTGTAGCTGGAGATGCATTTATTGTGTAAGAAACGTAAGCAGATGGTGTTCTTCTTTAAAGGAAGATCAGCAAAACAAATTAAAAAATATAAATCCTGAATATTTAACTGTTGAAAAAGCTGTCAGTATCTTAAAAGAAAACAGCGTACACACTGCATACTTGGGTGGAGGAGAACAGACTGAAGATGATGAAATAAAAACTTTGATGAAAGAACTAAAATACAACGGAATAAATTCATGGCTGATAACAAATGGGGAAATGCTGGACGATGAACTTTTGAGCTCTCTTATGGAATAACCTTTAGCATAAAGGCCATTGATGAAAAACTGCATATCAGGCTTACTGGAAGGCAGAACAAGAAGGTTCTTGAGAACTTTCTAAGGTATGGCAAAGATCTAAAAGTAGTAGCAGAGACAGTTCTTTATCCCCATCTTATAGAATGCGACGAAATAAAGAAAATAGCTGAATTTATAGATTCAGTTAACCGTTTAACAAAATTAAGGATAGATCTGGCAATTCAATCTAAAGATTATAAAATTCATGAAAGCTGTGTTGAAGAAGTTAAAAAATTGCATCAAAACACCTATTATATAAAAGCAGATAAGGCTTATTCTACGCCAGAACTTCTATACCCCATAATCTAAGCTTTTGAGCTCAGTAAATTTGATTTAAACATATTGAACAAAACATCTTTTTAGTGGCATAAAAAGTCATAAAGCAAGTAACGTTTAAGATTAATTTCAATAAAATTTCAATGATAGCGAACAAATTTCACTTTTTTGGTCAGTTTTTTGGAAAGTCCAACTTGAAAACCGGATAAATTTATTATAGTTTTATTTAGGTTGTAAAAGATAACAAAAAGGCAATTTAAATTATCAAAAAATTATTGATTGTTAAAAATAAAAAACTGATTAGTAATTTAAAAGTATACTGAGGTAACGTTAAGCTATATTTTTATTTAAATCTTAAAAATTGCAAAACATTTGTATAATTCTTATAAATTTTTTAGTCATCTGTTTAGTAAAATTTAATAACGTGACTATTCTAAACACTGTTAGCTATGGCCAGTGATAGTAAAGAGAAAATAGATGTTGCCAGGCGTGATTTTATAAAAATAACAGGCAGCGCGGTAGTTGCCGCAGGTATTGTTTATGCGATTGGTGCTGCAGAGGGCAAGTTTTCCTTTAATCTTCTTTCGTTGCAGACAGATTATGAGCAACCTTTGCCAGGTTATTCTTATACATACTCTCCAACTATGTGCGGGATATGTTCTTCTGTGTGTGATGCCCTTGTTTATGTAGAGCAAAAAGGAAATTATATAAGGGCTGTAGAAATAGATGGAAACCCAAACTCTTCACTAAATTTTGGTAAGCTTTGTGCAAGAGGAAGGAGCGGTACCATGATAACTTATAACAAGGACAGGATCAAAAAACCGCTTATAAGGACAGGCCCAAAGGGCACGTGGTCTTTTAAAGAAGCTACTTGGGACGAAGCTATAAGCTATATAAAGCAGAAGATGCAGGAGCTTAATGTACAGCCATGGGAAATAGCTATGGGAGGCGGAGCTATACCTTGCGCAAACTACAGGCCGGAGCTTATCCCATTTATGATGGCTTCGCAGATACCGAACATGGCTGGCAGCCCGATGCAGCCCTGCTTGTTCGGGGAACAGCTCGGGATAAACCTTACGGTCGGTAGTTTTGACGCCCACGGTCTTGATTTGGTTGACGATTTTGAATATTCTCCAGTAATTGTTTTATGGGGAAGTAACGGAAACCCGGCAGGAGTATTCGTTAATAAAGGGGCTAGATTTGGGAAAGGTCTTGAAAACGGCGCCTATGTTATTGTTATAGATCCACGTGTAAGCGAAGCGGCATCAAAAGCCGATTTATGGATTCCCGCAAAACCAGGGAGCGACTTGGCTTTAGCTATGGGACTTATAAATTACTTGATAGAAAACAATTATTATGACGATAATTTTGTAAGGTATTACACAGATTCTCCATTTTTAGGATATGAAGAAAACGGAATAATACATCCATATGTCTCAACTTACGAAGACGGAACAGTTAAGGCGTTCAAAGTTTATGACGAAATTTCAGGGAAGATAGTTGATGTGCCCCCCTACACAAACACCAACGCTTATACCGTTGATGGAAGAAGGATAATCCCTGCTCTTCACGTATCGGGTCTCCAAACTCAAGACGGAAAAACTTTAAAAACTTTCTTTATGTTTCTTTCAGATCGTGTTTCAAGTTTCAGCATAGATTACGTATCAAAACTTGCTGATGTAGATAGCTCTCTCATAAAGCAATTTTATAACAAAGTTGCAACGGCGTCTCCAGTAGAAATAGGGACAGGGCTTAGAGGATCTCAGGGCAGCTATACAACTCAGTGGAGAAGGGCCACAGCTATAATAATGGCTCTGAAGGGCAGCATAGATGTAAGGGGAGGATGGTTATACAGCGGCGCATGGAGGGAATCGGCTTACAAGCTTTATCAGGCTTATAATTCTGCAGTAAGCTCGGGCAAGATAAAGCCAGGGATACTTATACAGAGACCTGAAGTTCTGATGTCTGTGCCAGTAATGAACTTACCCGGTCAGATGATGGAATACGTTGCTACAGCTCTGGTGTTTAACAATCCTAACTTCTGGCAGCATGGCCATCCTTCCGTAGCAGCCGCTTATAACTCAACCTTAATTTCTCAGGGCTTAAAGCCAGCAGCAGTGTATTCACTTTTCCCCGATACGGGTATATATGAATCTATTAATAACAAGGTTCAGTGGAACAACCAGCCTTATAACATAAAGATGATAATGGCTTGCTGCGTAAATCCAGCTAAGGATATGCAGGAATCAGAGTGGAAAGAGATACTTAGCAACACATTTGTTGTCATGATAGACGTCTTACCTACTGATACAACGCTTTATGCAGACGTAATACTGCCTGATGCAACTTATATAGAAAGGGACGAGCCGATAACGGACAGAGGAGCTACACCCGATTCTGGTTACAGAAAGAGGTGGCAGGCTGTTCCTCGTGTTTACCCGTATGCAATACCCGAGCTCGATACTTTTGTTTTGCTTTCCTACGAGCTGGGTTTCTTTAACGAATACATAACTGTCATGGCAAACGCTCTCGGACTACCTGCAGACCAGCTTATCGCTGCCATGCAGAAAGAAATGCAGCCATACCTCAACCAGCTTAACTCTACCGGCATTTATCCTGTTTGGGGAGAATTTACGGGCAAGGCGTTCAACGATGTTCAGAGCGCTATAATTGCCTCAAAGTTGAACGTAGAACCCGAAGACGTAATGAATCAGCTCAAGACTCAGGGGGTAATAACGGTCAATACCTGGGATGATTATGTACAAAATAACATGAGGGTTCCATGGAACGTACCTGCAGGGCTACCATCTGGAAGGATAGAGGTTTATTCAACTATACTTTATTATTATGTGGTTAAAAATTTCGGTTATGACAGGACTTGGGATCCTTTGATCCAGTACGTCCCCCCTGACTGGAATGCTGGATACGCTATAAGCCCGGGAACTTATCAGCAGCCTTCAGCTCCATACAGTGATCCGGCTTTTAGGCCAACACCCCCAGAGTTCTTCCACGTAGAATACAAAGTACCGCAGATAGCATACATATATACAGCAGATATTCCAGTGCTATACGCCTTGACTTCGAACAGCTATCATAAGAACATACTCCAGTACATATGGATGAACAAAGACGTAGCGAAAAGCATGGGTCTGAACGAAGGGGACTGGATAGTTGTAACGAACAACATAACAGGCGCACAGATAGCAGCTAGAGTGCATTTAACTGAAATGATAAGACCCGATACAATAGGTGTGCCCATGCCATGGGGGCAGTCAAATCCGGCCCAGAGCTATTCTATAAACTCTCTAGACAGCTTTGGCAACAAGGCTGTAACAGAAATCTGGACAAAGAGCTACGACCCGCTGACAGGTCACAGGATGATACAGCAGTTTACGGTAAATGTTAGAAAGGCTACAGCCGCAGAAATAAGCCAGTTTACGGCTGTGGCTGAAGTTTCGACAGAGCTGCCTTCTCAGGAGAGCACAGCTCCAAATTATACTAATTCTACTAATGGAGGTGCGTAGAAAAAATGAGTCAGCAAAACCCCTATCAGGGCTTTAAGAACACAGGAGAATGTAATCACTGGGGAATGGTCATAAAGGTAGACCAGTGTATGGGATGTGATGCATGCGTTGCCGCATGCACTCTTGAAAACCAGACCCCATTCTGGAACGAGCTCTGGAGGACTCATGTAGAAGATTATGAACTCGGGGATTATCCGAACTCGCAAAGGGTCTTTTTACCAAGGCTTTGCATGCAGTGTGAGAATCCGCCTTGCTATTATGTCTGCCCAACAGGTGCAACTCAGATAGTTGATGGTGGAATAGTCGTAGTTGACGAGTACAAATGCATAGGCTGCCAGTACTGTGTTGAAGCATGTCCTTTTGGCGCGAGGTATATGTATACTTATGAAGATATTGAAAAATCTAAAGAATACTATGGAGAAAACACAATACATGTTGTCCCTCATGTCGATAAATGCACCTTCTGCTATGGAACAGCGCCAGACGACACTAACACGCCAGCCTGTGTAAGGACATGTGTAGGAGGAGCGAGGGTGTTCGGGTGCCTTGACGATCCAAACAGTGAAGTTTCAATACTGTTTAACACCGGTCAGGCTGTGGAAATAAATCCAGAGCTTGGTGTAGGATCTAAGGTAAGGTACATTTTTGGAAAACAGCAGGGCAGGTACGTTGAAAACGGAGGTGAAGAATGAAATGAATACAGGAAAGAAAGTAGCTGTGGCTGTTATTTCGATCGTGCTCATACTTATAGCTCTAGGAATGGCTTATTATGGCTACAAGCTTGATCAGGTTGAAGAGCAGGTTTTTGACGTACCGTGGGGGCTTGACGTCGTTGGCTATACCTTCTTTGCACTGATGGCGACTGGTTCAAGCATAGTTAACAGCGTATACACGATATTTGGTTACAACGGGCCGAACGGAGAGTACAAAAAGATAATAAAATACGGAGTATGGTTCTCTCTATCTACAATATTTTCAGCTTGGTTGCTCGTACTTTTAGGCATATACAAGCCTTTTGACTTTTACTATATACTGCTGTTCTTCAGGATGTCTTCAAGAATAGCCTGGATGGCAGCATTCTACACATTCTTCGCTCTAATGCTAGTCATAGAGCTTCTCTATATGATACTTGTTGAGTCATGGGACCTGCTTAGAAGGATAAAGTACTTAGAGCTTGCTATAGCTATTCTCGTACTTATAGCCACGATAGCAGTGCACAGCAACCTCGGTGAAGTATTCGGGAGCCTAATTTCTATGCCTGCCTGGTACGGTCCTTGGCTGGCTCTTTACTTTATAATGAGCGCCATTATGCTTGGTGCCGCAGGACAGTCTCTTTTCATATACGTAGTTAAACACAAAGACAGCAACCTGAAAGCTTTTATGAGTCGTTACTACAGCGAAGTTTACCTTATATCGATACCTTCATATTTGATGTACTTGACTTGGATCATAATATCAGCATGGTATAGCAGAGAAACCGTATGGCCCGTTTACCAGACTCTGCTTTTTGGAAGCGAAGCCGTAATATTCTGGGGGGTAGAAATGGTGCTAGGAATATTCATACCTGTTGCCCTTGCTGTTTACGGATACATGAAAAAGAGCTCTTGGGCAGCCATAACAGCTGCTGTTCTTTTGATAATAGGTGGTTTTATGAGCAAATACTCTCTGATAGTACTGCCGCAAGAACTGAGACCTTACGTGTGGCTTACTTTACAGATATCAAACTACTCTTATTTCCCGCCAACCGGGCTTCTGATGATGTTCATAGGAGCATGTATACTCTGGCCTAGCCTGTATGCGCTTGGAGCCTTGATATTCCCCTTGGAAGAAGGAGAAAAGCCAAAACACCTCTGGATATTTAAGTGAAACAGATGGGTTTTTCTGATTATTTTATTAATTCTACGAAAAATAAGATAGGCATTTTAAAACACGGTTGTGAACATAATCCTTCAGGGGAAGTAAAAACATGCGATTCAGCAGAGCTTGCCGATTTTATAAAAAGGCTTAACATAAACGGATTGATAATTGTAGGAGTTTATGATGAGGCCCATTTAAAACTTTACAGGGAAGCCGCGCTAAAAGCTGGCCTAAACCCGCTACTCTTAAGGGTTGTTGATTATAGATGGGGAGATGAAGCCATAGCGCAGAATACTGTTATGTTAGAGCGTAACTTTGTTGCTGATAAAGCTCAGGAAATAGACATTACACTGCCCCTTAGCAGGAGAGAGGTAATAAGGGGGGCGGTAAAGGTTGGCAAGGACAGGGTTGATAAGCCCGTTTACATATCTGATTACTGCGGTTATCTTTATAGGGAATGTACAGTTTGTCAGGATTCTTGTCCTTACAACGCAATTACCGTTGACAAAAAGAGTGGAGTAAAGATAGACTATGAAAAATGTACAGCGTGCGGCCTATGCGTTGCTTCTTGTCCAGAAAGCGCGCTACAGTTTCCTTCTGCGCCGCAGCGTTCAATATTTGACCTATCAACTTTAAAAGGAAACAAAACGATTTCTTGCTATAAAGATAAAGGAAACTCGATAAAGTTACCTTGCATAGCGATGCTTTCTCTAGAGGATCTTTTAGCTTTGAGAAGCTCTGGAGAAGTTTATCTTAAATGCGTTGGTTGCGAACTTGAGAAGAACCTTGAAAAGTTAAAACAAGATGTAAGGACCGTAAATTCGGTGATAGGAGGGATAAAGTTTGAAATAAGGGGGAATACAGAGGAGTCTGTAGAACCCGCACCATTTACTATTAGACTTGATAGCGTTGAGAAGCGTTCAGATTTAAGTAAGAAATTTACAGAGAATAAACTCAAAGACATTCTATCTTACGATGTTAAAGTTGATGACTCATGCACTTTATGCGAAGCATGTGCAAAGTGGTGCCCAGTTTCTGCTTTGAAGATCGAAAACATAGATGGCCAGGAAGCGCTAACGTTTGATCCTGAGCCGTGTATAGGTTGCAACATTTGTATAAACGTATGTCCTGTGTCTTCAAAAGATGGATCTGGAAAGGCTATTAAGGTAAATAGGGGAAAGAGTGAAAAGAAAGTGCTGGCAAAGGATTATTTGGTAAAGTGCAGAGTTTGTGGAGCTCCAGTCGGATCAAGGAGATCGTTAAACCACATAAAAGAAGTTATGAAAAAACAGGGAATGGAAGTTGATGACGAGTGGCTTGAGCTATGTCCAAAGCACAGGTCTGAGTACGCTGCGAAAAAGCTTTTAGGACCTAATTCGCAGTTTAAACCGAGAGGCAGCGTGAAGGATGACTGAATACAGATCTGTATCAGCAGATTACAGATTGTTTTCATATATTTTGTTAGGACCAAGATATAGGGATAATTTAAAAGAATTTTTAGAGTATGTAAAAGATAGGCCATATTATGAAGAAACAAAGAAAATTTATGAAATACTTGTGAGCCAAGATATGGACAAACTTCTAACTGAATATACTTCATGCTTTGTTAACGATTTCAGAGAGCTAAAGTGTCCGCCTTATGAATCATGGTATATTCAAAAAACGATTTATGGAAGCGTACTGGAGAAGCTTATGGCTAGCTACTTAAAATACGGTCTAAACGTTCAGAAAGAATTACCTGATCATGTTTCAACAGAGATGGAGTTCACATCATTTCTTTATTTTGTTTCTCTTGATAAAGAAGGGGACGAATTTGTAAGCTCTCATATACTAAGATGGGTTCCTAAGCTAGCAAATGATATAAAGGAAAACTTCAAAGGGGAGTATACGAAGCTGATAGGAATAGCTTTAGAAAAGTTCATGATAAACGAACGGAACAGGATTTCAAAAGCAAAATCAAACACGAATTTATAGATCATCTTTATAAAGCTTAAAATCTCTAAACGGAATTCGATCAAAACTTATAAAGAATCAAAGATGAGTTTTTTTATGGATTATGATTTCTCGGTTAAGGCCGAGTACGCATATGTTTCTCCTCCTGGGATCGATGAAAAACTGATAGAAGAAATCTCAAGGCAGAAAGACGATCCTGTATGGGTTGAGGATATCAGAAAAAAGGCGTTAAAAGAATTCTTAGAATCGCCTATGCCAAGATGGGGGCCTGATCTCAGAGGTTTAGACCTCAATAATCTTATATATTATATAAAACCATTAAGCAAAAGGGCCTCATCTTGGGAAGAACTACCGCCTTCAATAAGAGAGACTTTTGAAAGATTAGGGGTGCCAGAAGCAGAAAGAAAATTTTTAGCGGGTGTTGGAGCACAGTTTGAATCTGAAATGGTTTACCACAATATGAAAAAGGAACTTGAGTCCCAGGGAATAATATTTGCAGCAATGGACGAAGCCGTAAAGGAATACCCGGAACTTGTAAGGCCATATTTCGGAAAGGTTGTGCCCATAGGGGACAATAAATTCTCAGCCTTAACTTACGCTGTTTGGGGAGGGGGTAGCTTCCTCTATGTCCCAAGAGGCGTAAAGCTTGAAAAACCAGTCTATGCATATTATAGAATGAACAGCTCAAACGAAGGAACCTTTGACAGGACGCTCATAGTTGCAGAAGAAGACAGCTACGTTCACTATATAGAGAACTGTACCGCTCCGAGGTATTCAGAAGCATCATTACATTCTGGTGTTGTTGAAGTGGTGGTCAAAAAAGGCGCCAAAGTTAGATATACTTCTATACAGAACTGGTCAAAAAACGTTTATAATCTCGTTACAGAAAGAGCTAGGGTTTATGAAAACGGGAGGATGGAATGGGTTGGAGGAAATGTAGGCAGCGCTGTTACAATGGCTTATCCAGCTTCATACCTTGTAGGGAAAGGGGCAAGCACGCAGATTCTTTCCCTAAGCATGGCTTCGGGAAAGCAAGAAATAGATTCCGGTGGAAAAGCATACCATATAGCTCAGGATACATCTTCCGTTATACAGTCAAAAAGCGTTTCTATGAATGGAGGAAAATCAACATACAGAGGAATAGTCTATGTATCTATGGGCGCAAAGAACTCGAAATCTTATGTTAGCTGCGATTCTTTGATCGTCGATGAAAAATCTTCGGCTTACACATACCCTTATGAAGTCGTAAAGTCGACTGACGCTTCAGTAGTTCATGAGGCAACGGCAGGAAAGATAAACAAACATGCTCTATTTTACCTTCAGAGCAGAGGGCTGAAAGAGTCACAAGCTACAGCCCTTATAATATCCGGTTATCTAGAGGATTTTGAAAGGCAAATACCTGCTGACTTTGCAGTTGAGCTCAACAGGCTGATAGAGCTAGAACTTGCAGAAAAAGTTGGTTGAATTTTTAACAAAATTAAGTTAAAAAAATAATAAAATGATTTATTGCTGTGTTTGAACCGTCACAGAAAAGCTAATTCCATAAGCGCTGTCTTGGCCATTAACGTCATAGGCTCTTAGCGTATAGGTGCCAGATTGTAGTTTAAAAGGAACCTGAAGAATGACGCTTGCATTCTGTCCAAGCGGGACAATTAACGCAAACTTGTCAGATTTTACAGGGTGAAGCGGGTATTCATTGTGGATGTGGCTCTGTGGTATGCTTCCGAGTTGCTCTGCATTCCACTGGTATACAACTGATCCGTTTTGAGAAATTAGCTGAACCAATACTATAAAACCGCCATATGTATCCGGGCCATCAACCCTTGCTATCTGAAGTACAACCGTTCCGTTTGTAAAAACTTTAGAGCCGTTCAGCACATAAGCAGGCGTTTTTGAGTAATTGTGCAGATTAGTGAAACCTCCAAAGAAATACTGGTAAGTAACAAAAGTATAGCCTGTTGCTATTATCAACCCAATAATTAAAAGAGCAACGAATTTCTGCATTTTTTTATCACCACAGGGGTATGTCCCACCTTCCTATTCTGAGGCCGTTAGGGTATTTCTTTATCAAAAGCTGATCTATCGAAAGCCACCTGCTCCCTGCAAAAGCAAATACTAAAGCTGCTGCACCTTCTACAGCCGCTATTTGCCATTCATCTAAGCACGTAGTGCCAATCCATCCAGCACCAAGGCCTATACCCCATGCAAGAAGCGCTATGACAAGGCCAGAAAGCCTGCTCATAAAGCCCAGCATCATAAACAGGCCAAAAACTCCTTCAAGGATGGTCCATATAACCAGGAAATCAAAGAGTAGGGTTGGATGTAGAAGAGTATACTGAAGTATGCCTCCGATAAAAAGCGAGTGGGGTATAAATGTTATAAGTTTTCCACCCACGTAAAGCGAAGAACTCGGGTTCATCTTTGCGGGAACGTTCCAAACTCTTCTGAGCATGGCAGAAAAGTAAAGCCATCCAAGGGTTATCCTCATTATAGGAAGAGCCATTTGCGCCTGATCTACATTAGGACTTTGCATCTTGTTCACCTGTTTTAAAGAAAACTTTGAGAATAAAAGTATTTCTAGAAATTCATTCTAGAATTAGAATAAATTGATTAAAATTATATCAATATTAAACTGTTAAATTTACTGAAAACGTCAAAAAGCGTTTTCAGGTTTAGCGGCTCTATAATATAATTTATCTCCAAATTTAACTTCAAGCAACTGTTTTGATTCGATTAACTTTTCTATAGTTTCCCAGTTTTCATTATCTTTTTCAAGTATCTGCTGTACAGCTTCTTTGCTAAGTGGATGTACGAACGCCGCAGAAAGTATGTCTTTCTCGGCGTTACCCGTGTACCCGAATTCCCCTTTTTCGGGAAAATCTAATGGGAACACTTTACTCCCAAGTATCTCATTAAAACGAGCCAAAAAGTACAGAACTGTGCCCCTTTCTGGAGGACCTGCCCATTCTTCAGCTGGAGGCCTAGTGGGCACTGCAACATATGCCTTCTTTAAACCATTAACATTTGAAAGGAATGAAGCTATTTTTCCTGCTTCATCTCCATAATTTATCTTTGCTATTAGCATAGTTTCAGACACAAGCGTACCTCTAAATAAATCTGAGAAAGTTATTATGCCTTCAAGAATACGTTCAAGTGAAAGTTTGTTGCTGGGTCTGTTAACGATCCTCCATATTTTTTCTGATACCGCATCAACCTTAAAAGAAACAAAATCGGCTTTCGAAAGCGCATCCCTAACTTCTTTGTCCCATAAAAGCGAAGAGTTTGTTATGACCGCAACCTTTATCCCTAACGTTTTTACCAGCTCTATCTCTTTACCTAAGTTTATATCTAAGGTTGGTTCGCCATCTGGCACAAAAGTTATGAAATCAACCCTTTCTCCTTTTGATTCAATAATTTCAAGCCTCTTACTTACAGATTCAAAAACTACTTTAGGGTCATAAAATGCCCTTCTCATAGTTTCAACCGATAAGCCCTTACCAATTTGGCAGTAAACGCAGTTATAGGAACAGTGCTTTAGCGGTATGTTGTTTATACCCAAGCTCGAACCCAGCCTTCTTGAAGGTACAGGTCCAAAGGCTATCTCAATTTGATTATGCATAAAGATCGTTATACAAAAGAAGTTTTTAAGTTTGATCATATAGAATTCATAACGATTTATTTCTAAGGTAGGCAAAATTAAAGTTATATAGTAAAAACTGCTTCCTTTTTTGATGAAAAAATATCTGCCGCTTATGGTTAATGTACACAATAAAGACGTTATAATATTCGGCGGCGGTAAAGTCGCGCTAAGGAAAGCTAAGAAGCTCTTGGATCTAGGGGCTAATGTGTACGTTGCTTCAAATGGCTTTGAGAAGGAATTTAACCGGATTAATGTTAAAAAACTTTCTTTAAAAGAGAAAAACAAAATAAACGCTCTGTTAAAAGACAAAGTTCTGGCAATCGCCGCAACAAATGATAAAGAATTTAATCTTAAAGTAAAAGAAGAATCAAAGAAGCTTGGCATTATGTGTAACGTTGTTGATTTTCAGGATTCTGACGTTATTTTTCCGGCCGTATTTAAAAAAGGAGATGTAATTATAGCTGTATCATCTTCAGGAAATTTGCCTTATTTTTCTGAATTTTTAGCATACAAGATAGGGCAGATGATAGAACCTTACCTCAAGGTTTATCCCGCGTTAAAAAAGGTAAGGAAAAGCCTGAGGAACGTCGACACAAACAAAAAGAAAAAAATCCAGAAAGAGTTGCTCAATAAGTACTTTGAGTTGCTAAGGTCTGGTAAATGGGAACTTATAGAAAAAAAGGTTGATGAGCTTTTAAAGGATGTTCTATAATACAGTGTAATATCATTTATAAAAAAAGTCAGTGAATTTTGAAATATAATGTATGCACTTTACTATATAATTTTCGCGCTTCTGCCTTATGCTGTCGTTGTAGTTTTTATTGCAGGAATCATATACAGATGTCTCAACTGGTTCAATGCAAAAGGTTTAACTGGACTTTACAACGTGAACTTGGGACTTTATGAACACGATTTCTTCTCAACCAGCGCAGATGTGCTGAAGCGCGTTTTCTTATTTTATACTTTGCCCGGAAAAGACAAGGATAACGCGCTTTTTGCAGGAAGTTTTATGTTTCACTGGGGCATCTGGATAGTTCTGGTTGGTCATCTGGGTATTATACTTCCTGAAAATATGCTTTCAAAATACTTTGGAATAACACCTGCAGTACATCACACGCTTGCCATTTATTTGGGGGGAGCAGGAGGATTAATGGCGCTCGCAGGGCTTCTTATTCTGATATACAGAAGATTTGCAGGGTCTTCAGCAGAGCTAAGGATAGTTAACTCTTATAATATAAAGATCCCCGTTAACAGGTTCAGCTACATAGACGATTTCTTTGCAGATTTTCTTTTGCTTGCAATTATAATGCTCGGACTCTTGCAGACGCTTGGTATCTCTCCATTCTATCCAAGCTATATACAATCTGTTTCTTTGTGGATGTACTCACTTTTAACTTTTCATCCTCAGATATCATACATCATTTCTGAGCCAATTCTTCAAGCACACGCAGTACTTGCAATGATACTTGTAGCTTACTTTCCGTGGGGGAAACTTATTCATCCTTTCTCATACCTGTTCATGCCCACGATTTCAAGGCCTTCCCTGAAAGTCGAATACGGAGGCGAAAAACGGTAAAATGTCCTACGGAAAGGTTTTCAAAGAAAGGCCGTTCAGCTATGGAGACGTTTCTAACTTTGTCCACTATACGGCAGATGAAACCCTTTTAAATTCTCTGAACGAGAAAGTTGGGATAGAGAAAGCAGAAGACAAGGTTGAGCACTTTAAAAAGAGGCTCATGGAAGAGTATAACAATAACTGGAATGTTAAGATGGCTATAGACGTTTGCGTTCACTGTGGAGCTTGTCTGGAGGCTTGTCCAACGTACATAACAAGCGGCGATATACTTAATTCGCCTCTTGGAAGAGCAGAGATGATAAGAGCTGTAATAAAGGGAACAAAGCCATCAGGAAAGATATTTGGTAAAGTGGCTGGCGCTGTAAAGAAAATAGATGAATCCTATATAAAAAAAGTATACACGTACTACTGGCTCTGTTTGATCTGTAGAAGATGCGCATACGTTTGTCCTTTTGGAGTAGACCAGACAGACGTAACCAGGACCGTCAGGTCTATACTTTATGAAATTGGGATGGCATCAAGGTTCACGTCTTTAACAATAGATGCTCACTGGAAGAGCGGTAACAATATGAACCTCAACCCAAAAGCGATAGTTCCAATACTTGATTTTGTAAAGAACGAAATAAAAGAAGAAAAAGGCGTTGACGTAAAGGTAAAAGTAGACGAAAAGGCTAACGCTCTTCTGTTACCATCATCGGCAGATCTATACATGAACCTTGAAACGCTAAAAGGCTATCTGCTTTTCTTAAACGTTTATGGCGTGGATTTCACCATAAGTACTGAGGTTACAGAAACGGCAAACTTCGGGCTTTTCCTTCATCCAAAGCACATGCAAGGACTGGCTCAGAAATACGTCAGCGCTGCTGAAAAGCTGGGAGTAAAGCTGGTCATAGCGGGTGAGTGCGGACATGCTTGGAGGGTTCACAAAAATTATACAATGCCTGAACTCAAGAAAAAAGGAATAAAGCTTGTCCACATACACCATCTCGTTTACAGGGCAATAAAAGAAGGAAAGATAAAGCTAGACCCGAACAAAAACGGAGAAACAGTTTACACTTATCAGGATCCATGCCAGTACGCAAGAGGGGGCGACCTGACAGAAGAACCAAGGTTTATAATGAATCATGTAACAAAAAGATGGGTTGATCCGGAGCACAGAAAGGAATACACATGGTGCTGCGGAGGACAGGGAGGGAACCTTGCAGATGAAGTTGTACCACTTGCTACACAGTACGCAAAGCTTTGGTATGAAGAGGCTCTGAAAAGCGGTGCAAGCTGGGTCATAAGGCCGTGTTCCATATGCAAAGCCCAGCTTAGTCATGTTGTTCCTTACCTTAACAGGATGTATAAAAATGAAATAGAATATTCGGGACTTATGGATCTGGTTTACAGAGCGCTGGTGGTAAGCGATGGATAAAGCGGCTTTCCTTTCTACTGTGCCGCCTGCTGATTCAGCAAGGACCGGAATGCTGCTGGACTACGCTTCAGCAGCTGCTGCAATGGGATACGAAGTGTTAGTGTTTCTTGCCCTTGACGGCGTACTTCTGGTTAAAAAAGAAGTATTTGAAAGGTTGAGCGAAAACATCAAGAAAAAGTTTGAGGATGCGGTAAAGCTTGGCGTAAAATTTGTGGCATGCTCAGCAGCCGTACAGGGGTACGGGGTTAAGAATTTTTGTAGAGATGATATAGATGTCTGGGGCGTCGGTTCTTTTTATGATTACGCTTCAACGGCCAAGTTTATAATTTCTCTTTAATGGAATTCGTTATTTGTTATGTAAGGATTTTTAACTTCGTTCATTGCGTTCACTACAAGCTCTGCAAGACCTCCATAATTTATCCTGAACTTATCCCAGAGCTTATAGTGCGAAATAAAATCTCTTATTTCTCCTTTGCAGTTGCTGCACGGAGCGCAAACATACTTAAAGCCACCATCGTTTAACTCTTGTCTGAACGCATCAAGTATCTGTTTAACTTTCATTCTGGAAGCAACTTTGTTTTTCCACTGATCAAAATTATATGAGTGCATTATAGCAAACCCAGAACCGCCTCCGCAGCAGTAATTGCACACTCCGTGTGGCTCCATCTCTCTAAAACGCGGAGCTATCTTTTTCAGAACTTTTCTCTGCGGTTCCACAATTCCAGAAAGCCTGACTATGTTGCACGGGTCGTGAAGTGTTACAGGAAAATCGTTTTTAAGAGGGTCCAGGTCTAGCTTGCCTTTATCGACTATTTCTGCTAGTATGGGAAGCACGCTTTCTCGTGGTATGTAGTTTTCTCTGGTAAGGAGCCTTTCTGCAGTAACTACAAGCGCTTTTGTAGCATGTCCGCATTCACCTACGACGATCCTTTTTACGCCTAGTTTGTGAGCTATTTCAACGTGTTTTTTTGCTATTCTTGCTAGCTGAATATCATCGTACCAGACTCCATAGTTTACTGAATCATAGCCTACGGGCTCAGAGCTCAGAGTCCAGCTCAGGCCAGCCTTTTCAAATATTATCGCATAGGCCTCAGGATTTTCTGGCCACGAAAGGAATTCACCGGCGTTATGTATAAGAAGTATATCCGCTCCTTTTTCATCTACGGGAATCTTGATCCTTAATCCGGTTTTGGATTCTATATCTTCTTCCATCATTTTTACTATTTTTTTAAAGCCTTCAGGGTTCATACCGGTACTTGAACCAACCTTTAGCTGGAGCACAGTGCCGTTTTCGTGCAGTTCTTTAGCAGCTATACCTAACTCTTGGCTTGCTATTTTTCTTATTTCCCTCGCTATTAGTCCGTTATCTATACCTATCGGGCATACCTGTGCACACCTTCTGCATATGTTGCACCTGTAAGATAGCTCTATAAGCCTCGTTATTAGCTGCCAGGTCTCATCCATATCACCTGTAACCAAGGTTCCGAAAAGTTTTCCGGCAGCTGTAAAGTGTTTTCTGTATATCCTTCTGAGAATTTCCGAACGGTATAGCGGGCTGTAGATGTTCTGCTTACCGCTAGCTGTATAGATAGGACACGCATCCTCGCAGGCCCCGCACTTTGCGCAGTAATCTAGAGAAAGTTTGAACTGCTGCGCAAAAGTCCAGTTACCTTCATAACTCAGGTCTTTTTCAAGCCCATTAAGGAACTTTTCTACAAGAGCCCTTTTTTCTTCTTCATTTTTCGGTATCGGAATTCCAACGGCGGCATGTCCATCGAGGGTGAAGTCATACCTCTGAGTCCATACAGCAGGAGGATCTTTTATTGGAGGTTCTTCTTTTAAACCTTCGAGCTTTAACAGATCTTCAAGCTTTATCTTTATCAGGGGTTCTCTGTTTTCTCTTGAAAATTCTTTAGGATCAACCGTTTTGCTCATACTTCATCCCACCTTTTTCCTTTAGGAGCGTGCGGTGCATCCCATGGAACTGTAAGGTCGAGGTTTTTCTTGATGAGCTCTAACTTCTTTTCATCGAACCTTTCCGCTACCATGTTAGGCCTTGAGTCCCACTGAACCTTATGATAGGTAAAATATTTTCCGAGGAAGTGGGTCATTTTTGTAAAAGGCAAATAAAGCAGGAAAAGACATACAAGCAGAACAGTTATAGAAGATGCAACGGGCAAAGCCGGTTGTTTAACGCCTATAAGCAAACCGTTTCCGCTTATCAGGTATGCTAGGAAAGATCTCGCATAGTTAAAGTAAGGGTCATAAAAGAGCGAAAATATCATCGACAGCATGATAAGCGATATAAATGAAAGGTTAAAGTAATCTACCGGAGCAGAAAGGTAGTTGATCTTTTTATCTGTTGCCCTTAACGCTATAAGCCCAACAGCCCCTATAAACGTTATAGAGATCCCAATATAACCGAGAACCAAAGAAGCATAAAAAAACACTGTAAAAAGAATACCTGAAGTGATTTTTAGAAGCTCAAAAAGGCTTCCTATAAAAATAGCTACAAACCATATCAGGAGCAAATATATGCCACCGTGAAAAAGGAAACTAAAATACCATTGGGTTCGTTTGCTGTTATAAAGCCTTTTTATAAATATCATCTCTTTGAACATATCGATGAGCTCTGAACCTTTTTCTTCTTTGATATCAGTCTTCCACCATTCTGGCCTTTCCAGATAAGACCCTCCGTGTTCGTGTTCTTCTTCAGAAGGAACAGGGTAAAGTTCCCACCTTAGGTGCATAGGAGCTCTGGCGTATTTGCTGACCTTTAAGATCGTTATGACGACACAGAAAACAAAAGAAAGATAGGCGGCATATGCAACGTAATTTACAATTGTCATGGATTATTTTCTCCATTAATAATTTTAAATGATTATTACACGATTTTTTATAACATTTTTTATTACACTATAAGGTGTAATAACTGATTTTAAAACCCGATTTAAAGTATTATTAAAATGACGATTTCAGACATCAGGGAACAGAAAATTTCAGAGGATGATATGAAGGCTCTTGAAAAACTCGAGAAAGGTCCATGGCCTAGCCACGTTACAGAGTTAAAGAAAACCAGGTATCCAATAGAGTATTATGCATGGGGGGTAATGCACAAGTATTCTCCATGGTACAGCGGCTCATTCAGGGTAAGGTACGTATTCAGCGGTATCCTTGCCAGAAGATCGAGAGATGGTAAAGTATCAGAGGTTCACTTCAGGACCTATTCTCCAGCTGGAAGGTTCCTATCAACCGCTTATTTAAAGAAGATAGCTTACGTTGCAGAGCAGTATGGAATAGGGTTGCTGGAGTTTGCAGGGAACACTGGTGCAATAGTGATAAACATACAGCCTGATAAGGCTGACCAGGCCATAGACATAATAAGAAACGTCATGGGTTCTGACGTTGGCGGTTCAGGCGATACTTTCAGGGAATTTTATGCCTGTCCAGGTCCAGCTCTTTGCGAGTTTGCTCTTTATGACACGCTTGCCGCAATGGATTTTTTCAGGAGCCATCCTGAGATTTACAAATTCCTTAACACCCAGCTTTTTCCGTACAAGCTAAAGATGAAGTTCAGTGGATGCCCGTTCGATTGCGCCGGAGCAAACGCCAGGTCAGATTTTACCTTTATAGGGACATGGGTCGGCGCTCCAGAAGTGGATCAGGAAAAGCTCAGGGAGATGATAAAGAGCGGCAAGGTTGACCCGAAAGAGCTGGCGAAGAGATGTCCTTCAGGGGCAATCTCATGGGATGATGACAAGCAGCAGCTTAAGATAGATGGAGACAGATGTCTTAAGGCAATGAATTGTATAAAGATGGCGTTTCCAGCTATAAAGCCAGGAAAGAACAGGAAGATAGCTATGCTTGTAGGTTCACATGCGCAGGCCCACTATGGGCCAAGGCTAAGCTGGGGTGTGGCGCTTCTTGATGACTACAAGGAAGCATTGCCGTTTATACTTAAGGTTATAGATATCTACTCGAACAATGCGCCGAGGAGGCACAGGCTTGCAGACCTCATACTCAGAAGAGGGTTCAGGCTCATAAGCGATGCGGCAAAAGAAACGCTTCCTGACAAGCCGAAGGCTGCTCCATCATCGCATTTAAGGTTTACAACAGGCGTTGTCCTTTCAGATGATGAAAGGGTTACATACGCAGAATGGGCTAAGAGTTTGGTCAAAGATTACTATGGAGGTGAGCAGTAAATGGCTGAAACTTTTGTTCCAGACCCGTCTGAAAGGATAAACAAGAGGCTTCCTATGCCTTACGCCGCACAGTTCCCGGACATAATCAAAAGAAACTATGGAAAGTGGGTTGACAGAAAGTTCCACGGCAACGGAATAATAGAACACATATCTGAAAGCGGAGAAAGTATTTTTACAGTAAAGGTTGGGCTTCCACCAAACTCAAGAATAAGCGTTGACACGCTGAAAAAGATAATAGATGTAGCTGATAGCTACGGACTAAAGGTAGTTAGAGCAACCAGAGGTATGAACGTTGAATTCATCACCGATTCGCTTGATAAAGCGAAGAAGATAGTCGATGTCATGAAAGGTTACGGCTTTCCGGCGGGAGGTTGGGAAAACAGCCTCTGGCACATAACTTCTTGTACGGCATACCTTACATGTTCAACCTTTGCAGTAGATGCACCTTCTATAACAAAGGCGCTTTATGATTACTTCATGCCTTACTTTACAGGGGAAGAAAAGCTACCATCGAAACTGGATATTTTTGTTTCGGGATGCACCAACATATGCGCAGGCACGTTAGCAGGAGATATAGTTGTTGTTGGCCACTGGGGGCAGGCTCCAAAGCCAGATCCGGAAAAGATAAAGTTCTGTCTGCCAACTTCAGCAGAAGCTCTGAAAAAGGTAACTCCTGATGTTGCGGCTGTTTGTCCTGTAAATGCTATCAAGCTTTATGCAAAGGAAGACGGTTCAGTTGGTATTGAAGTTGACGATAAAAGGTGCATAGCCTGTGGCAGGTGCAAGAACGTGTGCGATTACTTTGATTGGGATCCGGACAAGATAGGCGTGGGCGTTTTTGTAGGGGGGAAGACGAGCAACACAGGCTCAGGTCCAAGGCTGGCTTACAGGATAGTACCCTGGGTTCCTCTAAATCCTCCGGAATATAGAGAAGTAGTGGCTGTTGTAAGGAAGATAGTCGATGTCTGGAAGAAAAATGCCGAACCCGGAGAAAGGATAGGGGACACGATCGACAGAATTGGGCTTGAAGAGTTCATGAGACAGGTAGGGGTTCCAAAATCGAGACACAACGCATGTATAGAAGTTAGCTGGAACTTTGGAGTAAGGCAATTTATCAAGTACGTCTAAAAGTTATTTCCCTTTTTTGTCGAATAACGCTTAATTATAAACAACAAGTTAGTTTTTTTCGGTGAAACAGAATGGTTGTAAATTACCCCGGAGAATTTGAAGTAAACGGCAAAAAAATTGTGATAGACGAAGACGGTTTTCTTCAGAATCCTGAAGCGTGGGATGAGAAAGTAGCAGAGTGGATGGCTATAAACATAGAAGGAATAACGCAGCTTACTGAAAGGCACTGGAAGCTTATAAGGTATCTTAGAAAATACTGGGAAACCTATGGTGTATGTCCTCCTGTAAAGATACTGTTAAAGGAAACCGGTGAAACTTTGGAAAGCATATACGAGCTTTTCCCTGACGGACCAGCTCACGGAGCATGCAAGGTAGCAGGCGCACCAAAGCCCACGGGATGCGTATAAACGGATGGAATGTGAAACTCCCAGGTTAATTGTTTCATCCTATAAAGGAAAAAACGGTAAAACTTTAGCTTCTATAGCTTTAGCCCGTTCTCTGATTGCCCGCGGATACAGGGTTTCCATGTTCAAAGTTGGACCTGACTACATAGATCCGAGCTATCATGCAGCGGTTACAGGAGAACCCAGCAGGAACCTGGATAAAATTTTAATGGGAAACAAAGTGGTTGAAAGGTTCTGCAGGTATTCTTCGGGTTCGGATATAGCTATCATTGAGGGCGTTGCTGGACTTTACGACAGCCCCGATGGGGAAAGCGAAGAAGGAAGCACCGCGCAGATGGCAAAGCTTCTGAAAGCCCCAGTGGTTATTGTAATAAATGGCGAAAGGATAAACAGAACCGCAGGGGCCCTGATAAAAGGATTGAGGGATTTTGACAGTAAAGTAAAGATAGCTGGCGTTATACTCACCAATGTGGTGGGAAGCCAAGAACAAAAGATCAGGAAAGCTGTTGAAAGTGAGGACGTTGAAGTAGTAGGCACGATAAAGAGAGACAGAACGCTGGAAAAAATAATGGCATACAGACACCTTGGACTTGTTCACGCAAACGAAACTGGAAGAGATGCCATAACGCTGGCTTCATCTCTGGCTTCTCAGAATATAGACGCTGAAAGAGTTTTAAAGCTCGCAAAGGAAAGATCGGATCCTCTTGGTTTTCAGGCTACCGAGCGTGAAAAGCCTTCCATGAAAAAACTCAAGATAGCAATAGCGCTCGGGAGGGCCTTTTCTTTTTACTATCCGGAAACCATTGAATTCGCTTCAGAAGTAGGCGATGTTAAATTTGTTGATCCTGAGAAAGATGCTTATGTTGATGCTGACATGCTGATAATCGGGGGAGGGTTTCCTGAAGTTTATGCAGAACAGTTAGAAAAGAACAAACCCTTTATGAAGTCTGTTAAGGATCATGTTGAAAAAGGAAAGCTTTTTTATGGCGAATGCGGGGGGCTTATCTATTTAGCTGATGCTATAGCTTACATGGGATCTGAGTACAGGATGTCTGGAGTTATAGACGCTTATGCTGTAGTCATGAACGAGCCTGTGGGTCACGGTTATGTAACAGGGGAAGTCATAAAGGATAATATAATAGCCAGTAAGGGAACGATTCTGAAAGGTCATGAATTTCATTATACAAAGATGATAATGAAAAGCAGAGAAATTTTTACTTTAAAGTATCTAAAGGGCAATGGCATTGAGGGATTTGATGGGGTTTATATAAAAAACGCGTACGCCAGCTTTATGCACATTCATCCTGAAACTTACAATTTTTTGAACAAAATGTTGTTGCAAAAATTTATGTAATGTTTTATTTCACTTTTTTGTGAATCTTTAACAACCTTTATAAGTGAAATAAGGCACAATAAATTTGGGTAAATTGATGCCTCACTCGGAAAGGGAAATTGTAAAACCGAATTTTTTATCTGAAATGCGTGAGGCTATAAGAAAATCATCACGTTCGTACGACCCTATAGCTTTAGAGATCTTAACTTATATCATTCACTATGAACCAGTATCGCTTTACAGGATAACAAGAATGCTGCCATACGGCATTTCGTCGATTTATAAAAAAGCAAAAAGGCTCTCTAAAGATGGCCTTATAAAATCGATTGAAGTAGAAAGACCAGAAGATAGAAGGAGCAAATCAGTTTACAAAGCTACTGTAAAAGGCATATTCACCTGCTGGGCTTATGGGTGCCTAAAGAATAACGAGCTAACCTCAAGGTTGATGTACAGATGGGGGGTTGATGAAAGTGAAATGAAGTGGATGAACTCAATTCTTTATTCGCTTCCAAAAATAATGAACCCGAACGACGTAACCCTTTTGGAAAACCCGATGATAATGATTATGGCTGCTATGATTTTTTCTGAGAACAATAGCGGGAATAAAACGGTTCAGAAGGATATGGCAAGGTACATAATCGGGAAAATCGGGCCTAAAGCTGCCGATCTTAACGGTGATGATATGATAATCGGGGCTAAAAAATACTTTGTAGGCTTGAATTTTTCAGAAAAGCTCGCGCATATTTATATGTGTGCTGGATGCTATAAGTTTTGTTCCAATCTAACGGTTCCTCTGGATGAATTAAAGTGTGGATATCTGTGTAAAGCAATAGAAAAGTTCATGTCATAAACTCCTGGACGACTTTGCCAACTATAATAACTCCGGGCGAGCTTATTTTGTTTTTCTTTATTTCATAAGGCATGTTATTAAGATCTGTGATGACAACCCTCTGATATTGCGTTGTGCCGTTAGAGATAACGCATACTGGAGTTGCAGGATCAAAACCGTTCTTGATGAGCTCTGAAGATATCTTTTCCGAGTTTGAAATACCCATCATTATGACTATCGTTCCGCCAACATTCTTTAAAGCTTCCCAGTTGATTTCTCCCTCTTTTAAAGGGTGTCCGTTTATTATCGTAACTGATGACGAAACGCCTCTGGATGTAACAGGTAATCCGGCATAGGTAGGAACTCCGATGGCGCTCGTTATGCCCGGTATAACTCTGAACTTTATTCTGTTTTTTCTCAAGAATTTTATCTCTTCATCTCCCCTTCCAAAAAGAAAAGGGTCACCTATCTGAAGCCTTACTATAACTTTTTTGGTCTCACAGTAATTAAGCACAGCTTCTTCAAATTTTTTCTGGCGTTGGTCAGCTGTTTCTCCTTTTTGGTGAGGAATCTTTATGCAGCCAGGGAGTGCAATATCAATGATTTCATTGGGGATAAGGTAATCATAGATGAGCACTTCTGCTTTTTTGAGCACTTTATAACCCATTACAGTAAGTAGGCCTTTATTTCCGGGACCGCTCCCAACAATATATACAGTACAGCTTTTCCTCGAACTTTCCACAACCCATGATGAATTTCGGTTTGATTTAATGTTTATTCCTAACAGAAAAAGAACATGATAAAGATAAGCTAGAAGTCTTCTTGAACCTCGGTCGAAAACGTACAAGTATGATTTGTTATATCAATATAAACGCGAACTAGCATAAACCAAATTCTGTAACCATGTAAAAGTGAACAAAAAACGATTTTATACACAGATTGCGTAAAAATTTGTTCCCAATTCATTGAAATAATTATTTTAAATAAAATCAGGATAACTTTCAGTTGAGAAAAAATGATACTACCGATAAACCACGCATTCATAGATTACGCAGGGTTTGCGCTTCTTGCTATTCTTATAATTGAATTTGCAATTGAAATATATAGAGGCAAGGTCAGATCCTATAACATATTCCCCGTTAAAGGGCCGTCTGTTTCTGAAGGGAAAGCCTCAGCTTCAATCAAGGCTCTCGCAGAAGTTTTCGTCTACGATATTCTGGCTTCAGAACCGCTTTCGGAGTGCCACACGGGGGCTTATTATTCAAAAAAGCCTCATTCAAAAAGGACCGCTCATCTTCTTCTCTTCTACGGCTTCATAATGCTGATATTTTCAACGATCTCAGGTTTTATATTTGACAAGTGGGTTAACCAGAGCTCCTTTTTGCCATCTTACTATTTAGGTCCTCTTGGAGAGGCCGTTGAACTCGGCTTGGGCACTATCGGAGGAATACTCGTGCTCATTGGCTTTATAATATACTGGCCCTCACGGTTTAGAGGCGAATCCAGTTCAAGAATTACAGGAACTGATCTTTTTATAGTACTGCTTGTGCTGACGGTGTTAACAGGGTTTGTGCTTGAAGTTATCGAGTTCTTTTTTGTCTACTGGGTAGCCGCAGCTTTCTGGGTCCACATGTCTATAGTCTTTTTGCTTTTTATAACGATGCCTTATACCAAGTTTTCACACGCTCTGTATCAGATAATCTGGAACTATTATGAAAGATATTCAAGAAGAACCGGGAAACAACCTAAAATTCCTTCGGGGGTGAGCTAAAGATGCCGACTTTCGTCTATACATCAAGGTGTGTTGGATGCGGGGATTGTGTTGACATTTGTCCTAGCGATATAATGCATTTCACAAAGGACAGGAAAACTGTAAACGTTGAGCCTGACGCATGCTGGGAATGCATGAACTGTGTCAAGGTATGCGCGAGGTTTGCCATAGATGTCAGGAGCTATGCTGACTTTGTTCCCATGGGGCATTCGATATCAGTTTTTAGAGACGAAAAGAGTCAAAAAGTTTACTGGAGGATAAAATACAGAAACGGCAAAGTTAAAGAGTTTGCCTTTCCTATAAGGACTACACCATGGGGTTCTATAAAGCCTCCTCAGGAACTGCCCGAGCCTGATCCTCAGGACCTTTACACGCCTTTACTCTCGTCAGAAAAAGAGAACACGATAAAGATAGAGGTGAGCAGGAAATGACAAAGGTAAGTTATGTAGATTCAGACATACTGATAATAGGAGGAGGAATGGCTGGTACCGGTGCAGCTTGGGAAGCGAGATACTGGGGCAGAAACCTGAAGATAGTTCTGGTCGAAAAGGCCAACATAGACAGAAGCGGGGCCGTAGCGATGGGCCTTTCGGCCATCAATACATATCTTGGGTTAAAGTATAACGAAAACACGAT
Organism: Conexivisphaerales archaeon; assembly: GCA_030756715.1. Classification (GTDB taxonomy): domain Archaea; phylum Thermoproteota; class Nitrososphaeria; order Conexivisphaerales; family UBA164; genus CAYFFZ01. The sequence goes on along the minus strand of JAVBJD010000008.1, from coordinate 10,405 downwards.
AGAAGATTATGTAAATTATGTAAAAACCGATCTTATGGGAGTTGTTAGAGAAGACCTGGTATACGATTATGCAAGGCACGTTGACTCCACAGTGTACCTCTTTGATGAATGGGGGCTCCCCATCTTTAAAGATGAAAACGGAAGATACGTAAGGGAGGGGAGATGGCAGATAATGATTCATGGGGAGTCATACAAGCCTATAGTTGCAGAAGCTGCAAAGAAGTCAGTCTCAGAAATCTACAACAGAGTTATGATAACACATCTTTTAAAGGACAGTCAGAATCCAAATAGAGTTGCGGGAGCCATAGGGTTTAACGTAAGGGATGGAAGGGTTTACGTTTTCAGGTCAAAGGCAGTAATAGTTTCAGCAGGAGGAGGTTCACAGATATACAGGCCGAGGTCAACATCAGAAGGTAAAGGAAGGACATGGTATCCGCATTGGTCAAGCGGGTCTTCTTACGGCATGCTGATCGAAGCAGGAGCTGTAATGACGATGATGGAGGCAAGGTTCTCAGTCCCAAGGTACAAAGATGGATATGGACCTGTAGGAGCATGGCAGCTGATGCTCAAAGCAAAACAGACTAACGCATATGGACAGGATCCATTCTCTTTGCATAAAGAAGAACTTAAAAAACTTTATGACGGGAAGTTCAAATACGTTGACGCTTTTCCCACGCCCACAAACCTGAGGGTTTATTCAAGCCTCCTAGAGCTGAAACAGGGGAGAGGTCCAATATATCTGCATACAGAGCAGGTTCTAACGGAAAAGAACGAAGAGCTAGGTTGGGAAGACTTCCTGGATATGACAATAACTCAGGCTATACTCTGGGCTGGGCAGAACATAGATCCTATAAAGACGCCTTCTGAAGTGCTACCTTCTGAACCATATGTTATGGGCTCGCACGCAACTGAATGTGGAGCATGGGCAAGCGGTCCTGAAGACATGGTGATAAAGGAAGCAAAGTCAGTCGACGAAAGGGGTACCAGCTACAACTGGGGTTATAACAGGATGAGCACATTAGACGGTCTCTTTCTTGCCGGCGATGCCTGTGGCGCAAGCCCGCATAAGTTCTCATCAGGATCTTTTACAGAAGGCAGGATAGCCGCAAAATCGGCTGTAAGGTACATAAAGGAACACAGCGATGAAAATGTATCTCCAGATAGCTCGCAGGTTGAACAGCTTACAGTAAAAATTTTTGAGCCGATAGAAAGGTACAACAGGAACAAGAGAATGATAACAGGAGGCAAGGTTTCTTCAAACATGATGTGGTACGAACAGGGAATGGCAAGGCTTCAGAAGCTGATGGATGAATATGCAGGAGGCTGGGGTTCGTGGTACACAACCAATGAGCACATGTTGCTAAGGGCTCAAGAGCTCCTGACTTATCTTAAAGAGGACTTCCTGAACTATGCAGTTGCTGAAGATTATCACCAGCTCCTTAGAACCTGGGAACTTTGGCACAGGATACTAACAGCTGAAGCTGTTGTAAACCACATGCTCTTCAGGAAAGAGACAAGGTGGCCTGGGTACTATGTCAGGAGCGATTTTCCAGCTCTAGATGACGATAACTGGAGAGTTTTTGTAAACTCAAAATACGACGCGAAGACAGGAGCCTGGAAGCTTTGGTCTGTGCCGGTTGTTGAACTGAGGTGAATGGAATGAAGCTGATAATCAACAACCCGCCTCCTTACGGGGGAAAGCTTGTAAACAACATCGACAAAAAAGAGCAGGAGCTAAAAGGTTCGCCTGTTTACGATATAAAACCGGAAATCGACAGAAAATCCGGGGCCCCGATAAGAAACGTTTACAGGGAAATCATGTCTATTTGTTATGGTTTCTTCAGCCCTCTTGACAGATTCATGACAAAAGAAGACGTCGATTCCGTTTTAAAGTACAGAAGGTTGCCTGACGGATACATATTTCCATTCCCGATAATATTTGACGCGGACAAAGAAAAAATAAAGAGCATGCAGCTCAAAGAAGGCGACAGGCTCTATCTCAGGTTAAAGGGAAAACCGTTTGCATACATCGACGTAGATGAAATGTGGGATTTTGATCCGGCAGATCTTGCCGTTAAAACGTTCGGAACTCCAGAAAAAAACTCAGATGCTCTGAAAAAGCCGCTCGACGAAAAGCATCCGGGTTTCAGCATTTACCGCAACATGAGCGGTTTTGCAATAGCAGGTAAAGTTTTCATAATAAATGAACCAAAGTTTAAAGATCCATACAGCAGGTTCTGGTATCCTCCAGAAAGGTCAAGGGAGGAATTTTTGAGAAGAAAATGGAGAACTGTGATAGCACACCAGACAAGAAATGTGCCACATACGGGTCATGAACATCTTATGAAAGAAGCTGCGTTTATGGGAGATGTTGAACCATGCAGAGGTATACTAGTAAATGCAATAGTAGGTGCGAAGAGGATAGGAGACTTTGTAGATGAAGCCATCCTTGAGGGTCACGAAGCAGTAAACAAATACGGATACATAAAGCCAGAAAGGCATATGGTTTCGTTTACATTATGGGACATGAGGTATGGTGCTCCACTAGAATCGCTTCTACATGGCATAATAAGGCAGAATATGGGATGCACACATCACATGTTTGGAAGAGATCATGCTGCAGCGGGAGATTATTTTGACCCGTATTCAACGCAGGAGCTCTGGATAAATGGGCTTCCGAGCTATGGATTTGATGCACCTCCATATGACGTTGAAAAAGGTCTTGAAATAAGGCCGGTTAACATGCAGGAATTCTTTTACTGCCCCCGCTGTAATGAAATAACTTACAGCGAAACCTGTGGTCACAGTGAAGCTCAGAGGTTTAGCGGAAGTTTTGTTAGGGGGCTTATAGCTGAAGGCGTAAAGCCTCCTTCAGTTATATTTAGGCCTGAAGTATACAGCGCCATAGTAAAATGGTGGCGCGTTTTTGGATATCCGTTCGTGAACAAGAAATATCTTATGCAGAAAGAGGACGAGCTTGAAGTGGAGGTGGGATAAATGGCTTATAAAATAGGGCTTGTGCTAGATGAAGAAAGGTTGAAGCTTATAAAAGGAACAGAACTTGAGAAAGAAATCAAGGACCTTTTTGGCGGGACGCTCAAGATGATAGAGGTAGAAGTAACTGAAGAGCAGGCGAAGATTCTGATGCAGCTTTTCCCCAGAGTAAGGATAGATGCAAGAGGGTTTGTTGAGGAAACGCCCGTAGCGTTCAGAAAGGCTCTTTACAGAAGTCTGATAAACCATAGAAGTAAAAAAGATGCGCTTGAAGCCATACTCAAAGACGATAAGCTGCTTAACGAAATAAAAGAAATGGCATCCAAGGAAGACGAATACATACCTCCGCCCTGAATTGTTTTTTATAGGATCAATAATTTTATGGATGGTAGAGCTTATATTAATTGCTGTTATAGCGGGCATAATAGGGGCTCTGGCCGGGTTAGGGGGAGGCGTTGTTCTTACCCCGCTTTTGACCCTGTTTTTTGGAATACCTATCAAGTACGCAACGGGCGCTTCTCTTGTATCTTCCATATCGACCTCTGCAGGATCTGCAAGCGTGTACGTTAAACAGAGGCTGGCTAACGACAGGATAGGAATAAGCCTTGTAACAGCGACAACCGCTGGCGCAATAATAGGCTCGTTGCTTGCAAACTATACATATTCTCACAGATTAACGTGGATAATTTACATACTTTTTGGGGCTATGTTGATTTTCTCAATCGTACCAACAATACAGAGGAGCACTTGCGAACTTCCACCACTGAAGCAGCCAGACAGGACAACAAAAATCTTCAGACTTTATGGGACGTGTTATGATCAGGCTCTTAAAATGTGGTACAAGTACTGGGGGATAAGGTGGTGGCTCGGGTGGATAATAATGTTTTTTGCAGGAATAATGAGCGGGTTATTAGGCATAGGATCCGGAGCATTGAAAGTTCTGGGTATGGACTGGGGAATGAACATACCGATGAAAGTATCAACAACAACTAGCAACTTTATGATAGGGGTTACGGCAGCCACTAGCGGGTCGCTATACTGGTTTTTCGGGTACATAACTCCTGCTGTTGCGGCATGCACTGCCATAGGAGTTCTTTTGGGGGCAAGAATAGGGACAAGAATGCTCGTTCACGTTACCAACAGGCAGATAAGGTGGTTTTTTGTAGCTATCCTTTCTTACTTAGGTATAAGGATGGTTGTCAGAGGGCTGGGAAGAGAGGGTATACTTCCTATAACTTCCATGGAAAGGAATATCTTTTCGCTGATAATAGGGATTGCAATTCTATTTTCGCTGTATTTGGTTTTTGGAAGAAGGTACAGCCAGACAAATGATAGCACGCTGAGCGTATACCTTACTCAGATGGAAAAGCCAAATAAAACCGAAAAAAGGTTCATAGACATAACCAGCAAAGTGCTAAAGTACGGCGTCATAATCACAGCGGCTTTTTTAATAGCAGGTTTATTTCTGCTCTTTTTGCACGGAGAAGGCATGGGGATTCCTTTAAGCAGGATAGTCAACCTTAAATTTGGGGTTGACACTTCTTTGTTCAGTATAAAGAGCGTGTTAATTTACGATACAGAGCTTGACGGGCTGAGCTTTATACTTACAGGCCTTTTGGTGCTGATAGCGATACCGATAGTGATGGTTGCTATAAACCTAATAAGGTTTATAGTTGAAAGAGACAGGCTGTATATAGCGCTAGCTGCAATAACGCTGTTAAACCTTATGGTGGCAATACTGGTCATCCCCAGGGTTGTATGATGATCAGCATTTTGTTTGAAATTTTCATCATAATGGTCTGTGCATATGCTGCTGGATTGCTGGGAGGCCTTCTTGGCTTGGGAGGTGCAGTAATCCTTACACCGCTTCTCACAATATTTATTGGTTTACCGATTCAGTATGCGGCTGGAATAAGTTTATCATCCGCTGTGGGCACTTCGATAACATCAGGATACAGGTATTTGAAGCTTAAAATACCCGACCTGAGAGTATTTCTGTTTATGGCTTCAGCTGGTACTACCGGGGCTATAATGGGATCTTTGTTGCTTTATGAACTAATGAAAACTAAATATAACTGGATTCTGTACATATTTTTTAGCATTATAATGTATATAGCCGCCTTCTTTACTGCAAAACAGGCGCCAAAAAGAGAAATGGAACCATTAAGCGGCATATCAAATAAAAGCAAAGGGCTCTTTATACGAGGAAAATATTTTGATCCTTCGTTGCATCTGTATGTGGATTATTTTGTTGATAAAAAAAGATTGTTTGAATCCTGGGGGGTCATGCTCTTTGGCGGGCTGATGAGCGGGCTTCTTGGTATAGGAGGGGGACCTATAAACATGTTTGCCCTTTACGGGATACAAAGCCTGCCCATAAAAGTAGCTTCAGCTACTAGCAATCTGATAGTAGGAGTAACAGCATCTACAAGCGGTTCAATCTACTGGCAATTTGGATACATTCACCCGTTTCTTTCAGCCGTTTCTATAATCGGAATAATAGTGGGTGCTTTACACGCTTCATCTCTTTTACCAAAAACTAGAGGTTCTACAATAAAGATCGTTCTGCTGTCTGTTTTTTCGTATTTAGCATTCAGGATGCTTCTTTCAGGCCTAAGAAGGGGAAACATCATCATAATTTCGCAGGATATTGAATATATGCTTTCGTTTATCGTATTAATTTTAACCACCATCATAATGTTTCTGTTAAGAGACAGGGTATCAGAATGAATGCAAAAAAATATAAGAAAGGGTTGAGAATTAATGAGCATGAATTTCGATTATGACTCTGCGACAAAGGTCATAGATAATGCGATAATCAAGCTAAAGCTGTATGAGCCTAACCCACTGATAAGGGAAAAGGCTGAAGTTTTTATAAAGATGCATCTTCTTCCAACGTTTAACCTTTTAACTGTAAGGTATGACAAAGTTGAAGCTCAGGCATATGTGCTGGACATTGCATTAGTGGGGAAAAACGTTAAAGATCTGAAAGCATATCTGGATATGCACACGGATGAACTAAAAGGTTTTAAAAGGTTTGTCAGCAAAGCCTTAAGTAACGACCCTGAATTTATAGATGAATACATAAGCATGCTCATAAAAATCCTAAGGTTTCTGGGAGATATGGCTTTGTGCAGAAGGGTTGTGGATTACATAATATGGTCTTATGACGAAATGTACAACAAAGGTCAGCTTATCTCAAAAATGAAGTCATACTTTGGAGACGAGCACAAGGTCAGCAAAGCAATGTATGAATTCTCAAAGTTTGTTGTCTCGATGGTCGTTGATTTTAATAACGGGTTAAAAGATTATATCTCGGGTAAAAATTCAAGACCAAGTTATGGAGAATTCTTGGTTGTGAGTTCTTTATTAAAATACTTAAATGAAGAAGAATGTTTTTTTGCAATTGAGGCAAACGAAGATTATTTCTATATGGGCATACTTAAGGGAATTAAAAAAGAAATAAACCCGTTAGAGATAAGGTTTTAAAAGCTTTCATAATCGATTATGCTATAGTTTCTCTTTACAAATTCCGGTAGAAGGTCAAAGTATTTTTTGTACAAAAATCTCTCGTCCGCAAGCACAAAGTAACCTTTATCGTTTTCAGACCTTATAACTCTGCCCAAGGCCTGACTTACTTTTCTTAAAGCAGGAACGGTATAAGCATAATATCTTCCTTTTTTCCTTCCGTAGATTTCGTTGTAATATCTGATAAGCGCCTTTATCTTGATGTTTAGTTTTTCAAACGGTATTCCAATTACCATTGCCGCTTCAAGCTCTTCTCCGGGAAAGTCTGCACCTTCAGAAAATCTACCCGATGCGGAAGCAAACAAAATCCCTTTCTGGTTGCTTTTTGCGGCAAGCTTGAAGGAATTTAAAACTTCCCTTGATTGCTGTCCGCTCATTCCTTCAACTTCTAAATATGATCTTTTTCTTAAATCTTCTGGCAGGGCACTTAACAGAGCTTCCTGAATTCTATAGCTTGAAGAAAAAACTGCAACGTTTCTCCCGGAGTTTTTTCTGAGGAACGATAAAATTACGCGCATGTATCTACTTAACATTTCTTCACTTAATCTTTCCCCTTTGGTTGTTACGCCTTTTATTATGACGCTCGAGACGTTTTCAGATCTTACTTTGAACTTTCTATTGATAATATAAGGGTTATGAATGCCAATAACTTCAGAAAACGCTTCGATGGGCTCTAGAGTGCCAGACATGAAAAGCACCCCCCTGAACATTTTCCATTTTTCCTTAAGGGCTTCAGAAGCTCTCATATCCACCCTTTCCAGCTTTAGTTCGTTTTTCTCCTTTGAAAGAAAATGTGTAACGCCTTTTTCGTTTGAAAGCTCTAAAGAGTTCTTAAAAAAGCTGTATATATGGTAAAGGGAAGACTGTGGCCTTTCACCTTTTGAAAGTCTTTCGGACCTTAAAGTTTCTCCAAATACCTTTATTTCATCTAGCGCGTCTGAATTTTTCGAAGAATAAAAATCTTCAATTTTAACTTCTTTTTCTTTCCTTTTTCCAAGCTCTTCCCTCATTTTTTCTTCTAATTTAATAAGAAAACCTCTAGCTCGTTCACTTTTAAAAAACGAAAGCTCAGATAGCGCTCTCTTTATCGAGCCAGTAGTGATATGATCGCTGTTTATATTCATGAATGAAAACTGAAGGTTGTGAGCCTCATCGACTACAAGATAGCTCTCGCTGTAATCAAAAACGCTTCTGAGGCTCCAAGATACTTTTTCGTCGAGGACGTAGTTGTAGCTTACGCTTACAAGATTTGCTAGGCCGGCTAATTCTCTCTGATAGAAGTAAGGACATATCATCCTGTCTGCTGATTGTTTCAAGACTTCGGAATAAAGCATCGTTTTGGCATCTGTAAAACGTTCGTTTTGAAGGTTGATATAATAAGGACACCTTTTTCTGTTTTTTGAACAAAAGTAAGAAACCTCATCATAGTTCGCGTCACTCATTTTTTCCAGCGCTAGAAGACACATATCCTTCTTTCCTCTAAAAGAGATACCAAGGAATTCTGTTCCGAAAACTTCATTTATTTTCTTAAGTTCTTCAACTGGCCTATCGGTTTCAGTTCCGGTCCTCACAGCCCACAGTATTTTAAAACCCTTTAAAAGAAGAGAAGATAAAACAACAGGGGTTTTTCCGAACCCCGTAGGAGCCTGAAAAATTATGGGGCGTTTTCCGGCAACTTTCGTGATTTCATCTATAGATTCTTTTTGGCCTTCTCTGTAGGAATATGGAAAGAGGCTCATCTAAAATTATAATTTAAGCTAATGATTAAAATTTGTCTTTTTTGGAATTTTTTACTGCTGAAAAACAAATTTTTTGCTTTTTAAATTAAGTGCGTAAAATAAGCTCTCTTCAGGCTTAGACACACGCCGGATAAATGTTAAAGTGCATGATTTTTTGATATTTGTCATGTATCCTGTTTATTTGTCTGTCATCTGATCTAAATGCCCCGGGGTTTGATATTTTTATTTATAATCAATGCGGAAATTTGTTTTAAACTTTTTACCATAACTTTGCGCATGGACAAACGTCAGATATCTTAAGCAGGTCCGTTTTTTTAACAGAAGGGCAGTTGATTCCGAAATAAGACACAAGCGTAGCAACATCAGATAGCCATGGGAGAGCGTCAAAAGTCTTTGAAAACAGCTCTTTACCAAGGTCAACACATATAAAGGTTAAATAAGGCCCTGCGAAATTTTTAAACGTTTTTACAACAGATTTTATAGAACCTCCAACATTTTCGGCTATTTTTAAAAAAGGGTCACCAAAAGGACCTGATAAAAACGAACTGTCAAAATCGTCATTAAAAATTACATACAGGCCATCTTCCTTGGGCTTCCAGCTTTTGGTATAAGCAGTTAACTGCCATCTTCCTTCAACAAACTCATAGACGCCCTGAAGAGGGAATTTAGAAGAAGCTTTTTTCTGACTTTCCTCAGTTTTTCTGATGATTTCTTTAATCATTTTATCAAGTATTCTTGCTTCCTCTTCATCCCCCTGCATAGTTTGATTTTTTTAATTTTTTATTTAACGATTATTTCATCCAAGCGGGAACAAACATAATTTTCAAGTTTGCATTAATCGAATATTATGATTTTGATAAAAAAGCATAAAAGATTTAATATCAGGAACCCAAAATATTAACAAAATTGAAAAAACAACTGGATAAAGTAGATATCCAGATATTAAAATGCATGGCTGGTGACTGCAGGCTTTCATACAGGCAGATAGCGCAGAGGTTGAACCTTTCAACTTCAACAGTAAGCAAAAGAATAAAGAAGTTACAGGAAAGCAAGATAATAAATTCTTTTATACCTCTGATAGATGCTAATGCGTTAAACCTTGTAATGTATGCTGTTGGCATAAAAATAAAGCCAGGAAATTCTGCAAAAGACGTTGCAGAGCTTATCAAACCGCTGGCTTACGTTTCTCACATATTTATAACAACGGGTTCTTACGACCTCATAGTTGTCAGCGTAGCAAAAAATACTCAGGAGATTATGAAGCAACTCAAAGAAATAACTTCTGTTGATGGGATAGAAAGGTATGAATCTTTTCAGATATTAGAGGTTTCAAAAGAAGCTCCGGTTGAAGCTCTTATATACGCATAATCAATTATAAAATTAAAGTGTATTTTGAATATATATAATGATATTAAACGGTGTAACTAAGACATTCAAAAGAGTGATTTTTTAAGTTTTTGCAGAAAGTTTGTGCCAATTTTTCTATAAAATCAATGCATTTGATCTGTTTTTATTATTTTTATAACGCATTTGTTAACAGAAATGCGTTTATTTTTCATTTTTTAAAACATTTTGAAGATGATAAAAATGTATAATGACAAAATCGCAAATAATAATTATACACATACTGCAGGAACTATCATAAAACCCAGAATGACTTCGGTGTGCGCCTATATACTTTCTTATCTTGCTATAGTTGGGTTTGCTTTTTTCCTTATTTTTGCGATCATACCTTATATAGCAATCCTGATATATCCTTACGTTTTTATAATCGGCGCACCGTATCTCGCGCTGGGCATTTTGTGTTTTGCTGTCTGTTGTTACGAAAAATATTTTATTACCGATGATTATCTGTACATATTTAACAGGCTAAGAACTAAAAAAACGATAGTGCCAAAAGAAGATATTGAGCGTGTTGATATAAACTATCCTTCGTTCTGTGATTGTTTTGGGATAGGTAATCTTATAATAAGGACCAAATCAGGTAAGAAGTACACGATAAAATATATTAAGGATCCAGTTTCTGTTGCAAATTTTATTAAGTCCGCTTAATTTTTTTGGTTTAAAAGTTTAACAGCAGGCTACGCCGTAGCTAACAGTTCCAAGGTAAATAGATTTTAAATAGACACAGGGTCTAAAACATG
>JAVBJD010000120.1 GCA_030756715.1 Conexivisphaerales archaeon | reverse complement strand
CATAATACGCTAAGAGGTGGTAAGCAAAGCTTATAAGCCGCTCACATGGGTATTACTTAAACGAGCCTGTAGTTCCTGAGCTCAAACTTTTTTACGTCTGTTTCAATAGCATAAGCGTTTCCGGGAGGCTTCTCAGATATCCACACAAGCGTGCCGTAATGGTCTGTCACTACTTTTACTGAATCTGCATACTTTTCGTTCACTGGGGTAGAGGCAAAGTTTTCGTAGCTGAATATGATCCTCCTGAAATTGTACTTTGCGAGAAGCTGTACCTTTTGCTGCACAAACCCGTCATAAGAAGCAACGTCAGATATCGCAAAGGATTCATCGGGCCTTGTGTCAGTTATCAGCATCCCACCCGTTTTGATGTTTGAGATGGTGTTTTCGAAAGACTCAAGGTATTCGCGGGCTTCTGCGTAGTTCTTCAGGTATGGCTTTCTCAGCACCAGAGGTTCAAACCTGTTTCCTGAAAGAGCAGAAATTATGGCCTTCGCGGATTCAAGATCTTCATTGGGTGAAAGCTCGAGCACTATGTTCTTTTCTTCCTTGCTGTAGTACACTGAAAAGAACAGCTTCATAAGCCTTACGATCTCTTGGTGAACTTCACCTGAGACCTTCACCAGCACGTTGTTCTCGCTCAAGAACGAGTACGGAGGTTCTGGGAACTCGGTCTTCTTGATCGGACCAACTGCTTCTAATTCGCCCTTTACCGAGCTTTCAAAGATCTTGATGCGGTTCTTGTAGAATGTGAAAAGGTAAGGGGCGCTCCTTATTGGATAGTTCCTGTCCTTTAGCACTGAAATGCTCCTGACCTTTCTTCCGTGAACTTCAGTATAACCGAATGCAAGGATTGCATCCGATATGTAGTCAGCCTCGCTTTCTTCTAGCCCTTCATGGATCAGCAAAAGGGAACCCTCTTTTCCCTTTGAAGCGCCGTAAAGCAACTGCTCGATGGGCCTTTTTTCTTTAACAGAACTCAGCATTGCGTTGATAGAATCGAGAATCACAAGGTTCCCTGAAGCTAGAGCTCCCAGGGCATCGCTTACAGCCCTTTCTGTATTTCCGAGTATCGCAGAGTAATTTAGCTTAACCTTTTTGCTTGTAACTGTATTCAATTTTTTTCGTATATAGTTCTCAGGTTCTGAAAAAGAAATGTAGCTTACTTTTCCGAACCTTGAACCGGCAACTAGAGAAAACGAAGTCTTTCCTGTACCGGGCTTTCCCTTTATGAGGATCACATAACCCCTCGTTGTGGCTATGTCGAGGGGATGTCTTGGCTTCATATTAACATTTTAATCGAAAGCTTGGTATATAAGTTTAAAAATCTTTTACAATATTTATGCTTTTAATTACGAATACTAAAATTATCGAT
>JAVBJD010000119.1 GCA_030756715.1 Conexivisphaerales archaeon | reverse complement strand
GATCGAGGGCTGGAATGTCTGTAGACATTATGTTAAATGGCGGCAATTTTTTTGGTTTCGATAATACTTTAAGCGTATTTATATGTATTTCAAACCCGTTAGGCGCTTTTTCTGTCATTCTGATTACTCCTCTGGCCCAGATTACAGAGTTTTGCTTTAGCTGGCTGCTCATCAATTTCCTGTCCTTTATAACCAGCTGCACCTGATTCCTGCTTTCGTAAACTATGATGAAAGACAGTGTTTTTTGCTCCCTTATGCTTAATACCCATCCATATATTTCAGCTTCTGAACCTTCATTTATTCCATTTTTTACAACAAGCATCTTACCTCATAAGTATTATTAAACGAGTTTATTATCATTTACTAAGTGTTATGATAATTTTTAGATAAAAAATTAAACTGTATTATTAAAAAATCATTTCTAAAAAATAATAAATAATCAAAACTTTTTGTTTATTTAAGAACCGAATATCTTTTCCAGATCATCGTCAGTGTAACCTTTGATCAAACCGCCCCTTAACCATGGCTGGTATTTAGGTATTATCCAGTACTTCATGAGTAAAATGTATATTATTCCGCTTATCAGAAACGCTGAAACCCATGAGTTGGCAAATATCATCTGAGTCAACGGGTTAACAACCCATCCCCAGTCAGCCAAATAAGTTATTACCGTTGCTATGATAAAAGCGATTAAAGCCGCAGGATTTATGCCTTTCCAGTACCTGAACCTTCCACGGCTCATGAATACATCTGAAACCTCAAACTTGTACCTCCTTATGATTGCGTAGTCAAAGACGATAACGCCCTCGACCGAACCCAGCAGAGCCCCATAAGTAAGCAACCAGCCGTATACGTAGGAATACGCTCCAGATGAATAGAAGCTCCAAGCACCGAGCAGCATGCTTATCACTATACCTATTACGATTCCCCTGAACCAGGTTAGGTATTTTGAATATGTGTTAGCTATATCATATCCAGGAGCTACAGAGTTCGCAAAAACGTTTACAACATATGTTGCCAGCATGAAAACAAACAACACAAAATATGCCACTGGCTTTGGAAGTATTACTGCTGACAGTATTACAGGATCTATGATGCCTTTTCCAGCGTTTAACCCTAAAACCATGGTAGCGCCTGCAGAAAGTATGCCCATAGCTCCAACAGCTGCCATCATTAACGGCATGGGTATTTGCCCCATTGTTTGAGAAAATTGAGATTTCGCGAATCTTGTGAAGTCGGGCATGCTGAGAGCCATAGTCGCCCAGTAAGCTACGTTTGCGTTCATAAAGCCTATTACTGCAAGCCAGAAAGCAAAACCTGTTACCCTTACGGGTATTGCCATTATAGGAGCGAAATTCCATCTGGCGAGGGTCATCGTATAAGCAAACAGGAGCACAAACCCGGCAAGAACTATAGGGGCTGCG
>JAVBJD010000118.1 GCA_030756715.1 Conexivisphaerales archaeon | reverse complement strand
TACCTAACAACATGATACTTGGGAATAAGATCTATGTTTTACCTCCTGTACAGCAACAGCAAACACAAAGCACTAACTGACCTCATCCACGCCTTAAAAATGTGAGGTTTTCACTAAATATGTAATTTTTATTCTTTTGTTTTTATTATAACCTCGTTTTCCATTTCTCCTTTACACATTATTACTGCATCTGCTAGCGCCTCAATAGGGCCGCATGCCTCCACGTTTGGGTCGCATACAAATATTATCTTTGAAACCTTCATGTTGTAATTAATGTGAGATAAAAAGCTGTTCCAGAATTCATAGCTGGTTATCCTGCTGTCGTAACCCAAGATTCCAGGCGTTATATTTCCTGTTTCGTAAACCACAAGCACTGTATTTTCTTTGTTCCCGGCCTTTTTTATAACTTCCTCTGCAAGCCTTTTTGCTATAGCTTTGACGTCTCCCATGTTCTTGCCCTTGAACCTTTCATCGACAAAGCTGGGCAAAACTTTGAGCTCTTCAATGCCAACCCTTGGCTTGAACCTGCCAGCATTGAGTAAAATTACGTTTGAAGCACCTAACCTTTCGATTATCATCTCAAGCATCTTATCCCTTAAAGAAAAAGATGAGCCATTTATTACGATGATCTTTTTCTTTAAAATAACTTCCTCTATATTTTCAGCTCCCCTTATTTTCTCAGTTACAGGGTGTCTATCAGAATCTCTGAATATTTCTTCTATTATTCTGTAATCTGGTTCGTATTCTCGCGAACTGCCAAAGGAAATAGGAAGCTTACCTGTTTCTGATATAAGAACAAAATAACCAGCAAAGCCCTCCTGAGAAACCTTTTCCTTTATCCTCTGCTCTATGGCAGAAACCATATACTCCTGCCACCTTTCGTAAACAAAAACCGCATACGTCCTTTTTAAGTCTAAACCGGAAACTAGCGATTGCAAGCTTTGTGAAGTAAAAAGCCTTTCCAGCCCAAGAAGCAAAATGTGTTTTGTTTCTTCTTCTCCAAAGCTTTCTTTATAAACAGACCTTTCCTCGTTTAAAAGAACTATGTTTGATTCTTCTGTTCCCGGAAACAAAACTATCTTTATGTCTATCCTTTTTTCTTTAAGTCTTTTGTAAGCGCTTTCTATAGCATCTTTTATTCCCATTTCTTTTTGAAAGGCGATAACGTTAACGTAAAAAACCATGCCTTCTCCTACTTTTTCACTGTAAAGATTCGAGACCGAATTCCCCATGATCGCCTTTTTGATTTCGCTTTCGGAATTAAAATCGATAAGCGCAACCGTTTTTCCTCTAAAGGCTACGTTAGAAGCTAAGCTAACAATTGCGGGGTAGACTAGACTATAGCTCGTTGCAGGAAATACTTCTATTTTCATTATTTATTTTAATATTTTATCACGTCTGATTATAAATATTTATTACGTTCCATTTT
>JAVBJD010000117.1 GCA_030756715.1 Conexivisphaerales archaeon | reverse complement strand
GACAGGGAAGCGCACGAAAGGTCCCTTGCTAACATGAAGAAGTTCTTCCCGGTTATAAGCTCCTCAGAGCTTTCCAAGTACTGGGCATAAATTAGCTCAGAAACCCTTAATAGATTCGCTTTTTTATTTATTGCATGCCACTGTTCAAAAAAGAAGTTACTCTTGAAAATGTAAAAGACATTCAAGCGCTCGTTGACAAGTTCGCCAGCTACCTGGAGGACGAAGGATACAAAGTCCAGAAAAAGGTTGAAGGGGACAGAGCGATAATACAGGCCCAGAAAGGGGGCATACTCAGGGACATAGTAGCAGCTGAAAGGGCACTGACGTTTACATTTGAAAAGAACGGGAACGATGTAAAGGCAACAGTAGGTGTAGGGAAATGGCTTCAGAACCTCGGGGTTACAGCTTTAGAAGTGCTCTTCCTTTCAGAGATATTCCTGTTCGTTGATGTGCCGGAAATCCTCTGGAACTCGCACGTTGAGAACGAACTGATCAAAAAGTTAAAAGAGATAGCGAAAGAAGCGTAAACGTTTCTTATTTTTTTAAAAACTTATTAAATTCTTTAACTTAAACAATGGTATGAAGATTGGATTAGCTCTGGAAAACTTTGTTCCGCCAGGAGGCAAAGTGGACGTGCAAAAAATGGCAAAGATGGCAAAGATGGCCGAAGACCTGGGCTTTGAATCAGTTTGGACCTGGGATCACCTTTTGCTGGGAGCAAAAAAGGTCTACCCGATAATCGAGCCCATGACAGCACTGAGCTATGTTTCAGGTTTTACGTCTAAGATAAAACTCGGAACTGTATACGTGCTGCCTCTGAGGACGCCCCTTGTTGCAGCCAAGCTCGTTTCTTCTTTAAACTACATATCAGGAAACAGGCTTATGCTTACCGTTGTTGCAGGATGGTACGAAAGAGAGTTCAAGGCTGTAGGAACTAACTTTGCCCAGAGAGGAACTGTTCTGAGCGATTACGTAAAGCTTCTGAGGCGCCTTTTAAGGGAAAACGATGTGAATGAAAAGCTTTACAACATGACTTTTGAACACGTTAACATCGAACCTAAGGCAGAAAGCGTGAAGATATTCATAGGGGCATACCTTGAAAACCCGATAAAGAGGGCTGCAAAGCTAAGCGACGGCTGGATGGCTTACTATTATAAGGAAGAGGACTTTGCAGAAGGTTTGAAGATAATAGAGAGGGATTCCATGGGAAGGGCTTTGGAGAACTCTGACATGGTACCTGTTTACATAGGGGAAGACGGAAGGCAGAAGGTTTATGAATTTACAAAGACTTACATGGACCTGCCCGAGTGGTCAAAGTGCTCGGTTGAGAGCGGGATATACGGAACTGAAAAGGACGTCGTTGAAAGGATAGAGTCTTATAAAAAAGCCGGAGTCTCAAGGCTCGTGCTGATACCTGCTTACTATGAGCT
>JAVBJD010000044.1 GCA_030756715.1 Conexivisphaerales archaeon | reverse complement strand
TATTGACAAAGCATATGCATGACAAAAAAATGTATACGGGCCTGGAGGGATTCGAACCCTCGACCTACTGGTTAAGAGCCAGCCGCTCTGCCTGGCTGAGCTACAGGCCCATCTGAAGTATTGTGCTTTGTTTTTATAAGTTTTACCTATTTTACATTTTTAAGTTATTTTAGATTTATTTTGAACAGTTTAAGAATCAAAGCTTTCTGAACATGCAACCTGTTTTCGGCTTGATCGAATACTATAGATTTTGGACCATAAATAACTTCCTTTGTCACTTCTTCTCCATAGTGAGCTGGCAGACAATGCATAAATAACGAATGTTTAGGAGCTTTTGATAACAACTCATCGTTTACTTGATATTTAGGAAGGAAAACCTTTAGCCTTTCTTCTTTTTCTTTTTCTTGCCCCATACTGGTAAAGACATCTGTATAAATAATATCCGCATTTGAGACTGCCTTGATTGGGTCTTCAACCACTTCTACGGTTCCTTTTCTTATTTCTTCCGCCAAGCTAATAATAGCCTGCTTTGGTTGATACCTTGAAGGAGACGCAATCGTTATCTTTGCCCCCAAAATAGCAGCGCCTAATATAAGCGAATTTGCCACGTTGTTTTGTCCGTCGCCTATAAAAGCAACCCTTATGCCTTCAACTTTACCAAATTTTTCATTTATCGTATAATAATCTGCAAGTATTTGGGCTGGATGTTCCAAGTCAGAAAGCGCGTTTATAACGGGCTTGCTAAAGTTCATTGCCAGTTTTATTAGATCTTCGTGCCTATATACCCTCGCTATGATCATGTCAACGTATCTTTCTAATGTATGACCTGTATCCTCTATCGATTCGCCCCTCGATAGCTGTGAGGTTGAAGCGTCCATATACAAAGGACTTCCCCCCATCTGATTTATACCAACTTCAAAGCTAACTCTGGTCCTTGTAGATGGTTTTTCAAAGAGCAAAAGTATGTTTTTCCCTCTTAACAAATCATTATTCGGGTTAGATTTGAGATGCTTTGCCATAGCCCATATCTCTTCAATTTCATCTTTGGAAAGGTCGGTTATTGAAAGGAAGTCTTTCATTGAAAATAAATTCAATCCTTTGTTTAAAAACTTAACTGTTAACAAAGTGAATCACAGGGCTTTTTCTGATTCCTGCGTTAATAACCTCTTGATTCAACGATGTAAATAGTCTAAAAGTATTCAAGCATGTCAGCAGATAAGCTATCATCTCATCATGGAAGAAAAATTTCATGTTCATAATCCCGGTTAATTAAAATTTAAAAAAATTAATTAGCCACTGATATATGTTCTTTATGTGAGAAAAAGGATAATTGCTTTGCTTACGGATTTTGGCGTAGAAGAACATTATAACGGTGTTATGAAAGGTGTCATTTTAAAAATAAACAGTGAAGCTTCTATAATAGACCTTGTGGGTTCCGCGAGAAGTTTTTCGGTAAAGGACGCTGCTTTTCAGCTTTGGGCTTCGTATAAATACTTCCCTGAAGAAACAATATTTTTAATAGTCGTTGATCCAGGGGTGGGCACCAGAAGACAACCGGTAGCCGTTAAAACAAAAAATTATTTTTTCATCGGACCTGATAATGGAGTTTTGTACCCTGCTGTTTCTGAAGACGGAATTAAAAAGGTAGTAAAAATAACTTCTGAAAAAATAATACTAAAAAATAGAAACGGCACTTTTGATGGAAGGGATGTTTTCGCGCCCGCTGCTGCTTATCTTTCTTTAAAAAAACCAATTGAAGGCCTTGGCGAACACACATGCTTAACAGAAAAATATGAATTCGCAGAACCAGAAATTAAGGGAAATATCATAAATGCCACAGTTTTACACGTTGACAAATTCGGTGACGTGGTATTAAACATAAGGAAAGAGCATTTAAGAGGGATTAAGAAGTTTTCTATTGAAGGTAAAACTTTTGAGATAAAACAAACCTTTTCTGAGTGCGATGGCCTTTGCATGGTTTATGGGAGTTCTAGTTTTTATGAACTGGCGTTAAACCAGGGTAATGCTGCTGAAATGCTTGGTCTTAAAACGGGAGATATGATTGAAATAGAAGTCATGTAAAATGATTCCTGAAAAAGAACTAAAAAGCATGTTTGAAGGGGTATCGAAGTTATACGATTTTTTCAACGATCTTTTTAGCTTTATGCTTGTGAGGCTTTGGAGAAGAACAGTTTCGAGACGTTTTCTGAAAAAAACAAATCGCGTTTTAGACCTAGGCATAGGCACAGGGTATTTGTCTAAAAACATAAAAGAAGACAGAAGGGTGTTAACTGTGGGTCTTGATATAACTAAAACTATGGTTTTAAAGAACATAGGAAAGTTACAGTTGTATTCAGATCCCGTAATCGGAACTGCGGCGAATATGCCGTTCAGGGATGATGCTTTTGAAACTTTAGTTTCTTCTTTTACGTTGCGCAGTTTTAAAAAAGTGGGTATGGATAAAGTAATTTCTGAATGTAAAAGAGTTGTTAGGGATAAAGGGGACATAATAATGCTTGATACTGCAAAACCTAATGATAGCTTAGCGCTTTCTTTCTTTTCTGTGTATTTTAAAATAATAAATTTCATAGGTGGCATATACAACGATCCAGCTTATCACTGGCTAACAAAAAGCATAATGGATTTGGATTTAGGATATGTTACAGAAAAGCTACGCGAACATTTCAATAACATTATGGTTTATAAGCTAACTGGCGGAGTTGCATATATATGGTTGTCCAAGAACTACAAATCACAAGAATATTGAATAAGTTACGAGAGTAAGCAATATCATAATTGCGGAGTGAACAAAACCACTAGAAGTCTTGCCGGCTATCAATTTCCCAGTTATTAGACCTGAAACAAAGCCTTCTACAATGAGAAACTGAAGCATAAGATTTTTCAACAGCGTAGTGTTTGTGGCCGAGCTAAATGGAGTTGCAAATGAAGCAGAAGAGAATTTATAAACGAAAAACCTGATGAAAAATATTATTATCACCAGCAATATAAAAAATGAAATGTATATTATGCTTCCATAATTCCTCATTACGCTTCTCTTTTCATTTTCTATAGCAAAAAGATCCCCAAGATGCTCCCTTGCTGACTCGAGCACCCCACTTACATCTCCTCCGTATACTACAAGCCTGTGTATTATTGAAAAAGCTTCTTTACTGATGAGAGTTGGCATCGATTCTGTTATTTTATTTAAGGCTTCGTCGGGCGTCATACCAAGATTGAGCATTTTTTCCAATTGCAATAGCCTTTTTTTAAGCGGCTTTTTCCTTTCGTTTTTTGGAACCGTAAGAACAAACACTAAGCTTTTCCCAGATTTTACGTAGCTTTCTATTTGAGATAAATAATCAAGTAGATCCTTTTCTAGTATGTAGTTTTCCCTGTCTTCTAAATAAACAATTATACCGTAAGGCAAAACTGCTACAGTAAGAGCTAGCCCTAAAATAATTCCAAACTCATAACTTCCAAAAGCAATACGCCTTAAAAATATAATCGAAAGCCCAAAAAGTGCACCTACTAGCCCGATTAAAATTGAAATGCCTTTTGTTTTCATCTTGGCCTCACCGCCTCAAGAAGCATTATAAATATTATTCCCATCAGGGGTATCAGAACATAAATTATGACCAGGAAAAATATATAATAATAAGATTTGAAAGAAATCATCGTAAAAAGGAGTATCATTATGAGCAATACAGAAGGGAGAACTACGAAGAGAGTCGTAAAGGCTTCTGCTATTATGTTAAGCCTTTCAATAAGATACCTTAAGTTTATCTTTTTATCTATCATAACTTTCTGAGAATATTCGCTCAGAAAGTGCCTGACCTCTGAACCAGAAAGCAAAGCCCCCTTAAGGGATAGAAGGAATTCTGCAAAATCCCTGCTGGGCGATCTTTTTATAGTTTCTTCTAATGATTGTGTTATGTCCATACCGAAGATTTTTATGTTCCTTACGATAAAATTAAGGACCTTTTTTGTGTACTTATCCGGTTCAAGCTCGAGTATGCTTTCGAATATTTTTTCTATCGTCATCCCGGTATCAGAAAGCGCCGCCATCTCTATGACTAAATATGGAAGCCTTAAACTTAAGCTGCTTGAGATTTCTGTTATGAGAAGGGATGGATAAGCCCTGAAAAAGGCGTTACTCAAAAAGAAGACAGCGATGAAACTTAAAGGAACCGAAAACCAAGGTACTTTCATAAAAATAGATAAAATTGCCGATACTTCTGCGCTTGCAGCTGATAATATTATTGAAATAAAAAACATGGCTGATGAATATTCATCAGGCGTCAAACCTAGCCAAGCTTTTTTGATATCTTCGCTTGGATCCCCGAATATTTTAAAGATCCAAGTATTTGCACCAACCCTTGATATTGCAAACTTTGCTAGTGAATCTAAAAATGACAATTTTTTCACCGTTTTTGTCTTGTCGATTTTGAATTTTTTAAATAATTATCTATCGTTATCAGAAGCCGTTTAAGCATAATGTCAGACATCATCAAGTATATATCAATTTTCGTTTTGATCATTTAAGGTTTTTGGTCAGATAATCCAAAAGCTCTTGTGCGCTTTCCGCTTTTACGACCTTAACGTTATAACGGTCAAACATGTGCAATAGGTCTTCGTTAACCTGTTTTCCAGTTACTACAAATACATTCAAAGATAAATTGTTAGTTTGTGATAAATCGTAAAGTTTTGGTAAAAGAGAGAGAAATTCTTCTATTTTATCACCATTGATAAAATAAAACACAAGTTGCTGATTTTCGCTAATGGCTTTGATGTCAAACTCATATTCAACGCCGCTCAAACCCTTAACCTTACGTTCTTCATCTATTGAATAACCTTTTCCAGATAAATAATCTGAGGCTGCCTGCAGTTCATCGAAATAGTTTTTTAATTGTTTCAAAGCATCTTCGTTTACTTTGTACTTTCTTACATTTATGATAACAGCTTCTTCCAGATTAAAAGTATGACCGTTCTCACATCTAAAAACGAACGCTGGGTTAATCACTGTTTCACCTTTTTCGCATTTAAAAAAATAACCCCTTCGCACAAGGTTCTGTGTAACTGTTAGAAAAGAACCCTGAATTATGTTTCCATTCGTTTTATCTTCATAAATTTCAATCTTCTGCAAAGAAGCTTTGTGTATTGGACATATTAAAATCACGTGCAGATTAAAAGATCCACACTTAGGACAAACAGCCAAGCTCTCGTTACCTGCGCTAGTAATGATGTTATTTTCAAGCAATAGCTGCAAAGTTTTATCATCCAAAATTTTATCATCGACTAAGTACATTACATCTTTTTTAGGAAAAGAAACTTTATACTCGATAATATAACCTGAAACAAGATCTTTTAATATGCTTCTGACGCTGCTTTTTCTTAAAATATCATACAATTTCCAGCTTAAGATAATAAACTCTAGTTTTTATATAAACATTTATTGATTTATGGTATTTCCCCAAGAATTTTATTAAAAATTAAGCCTATTAAGCTTATATATATTCAAATTTAAGTAAATAATTGAGTATCGGGTCTACTATATGTTCATACTTATTGCTTAAAACATACCCTTTCCTTATGAGATATTCCAAAGTCCTCCTGCTATGC
This sequence comes from Conexivisphaerales archaeon, assembly GCA_030756715.1. Taxonomy (GTDB): domain Archaea; phylum Thermoproteota; class Nitrososphaeria; order Conexivisphaerales; family UBA164; genus CAYFFZ01. The sequence continues at coordinate 2,073 of JAVBJD010000044.1, read as the reverse complement.
GGACCGGCAGCTTTAAAGCTTTTATTTTTTGCTATCAGCCTTAATATTTGCCTCTCTTTGCTGGTCAGCCTTGACAATCGTTCTACCCAGAACGCTTGTGTTCTACTGTCAGTATAGATTCCCTGTGGATTGCATTTCCCTTCAAGCATTCTTAAACCTATCAACGAAAGCCATAATGGGAATCCTTCTGCTATGTAATAAGCTTCGCCAATGTTCTTTTTGGGACAGCTCACGCCGTATTGCTCGAGCCCTTTAGATATGAAAAACGCAGAATCCTCCTGATTAAAGGGTTTTACTGTTAAACTAAAGAAAGCTTTTTGAAGCGGCAAGTCTTTTCGTTGCAAAATTTCCTTTGCATAACCAAGCTCTGAAGATGATAAAAGAATATTTAGGTTTCTTTTTCTAGCTGTTTTATAAAGAGCTCTTTTGATTTCAGTAAAAGCTGTGCCAATTTTTCTCATTTCCGTAAAATCATCTATTATAAGGCAAATTTTTACTCCTTGAATATAAGAAAGCTCTTCCAAAAAATTATTTACGAATGTTAAGCTATCCGATTTTCCATTTTGATAATTTTCTATTTCTAGCATTGGTGCCTTTAGTTCGGAAAATAATGCTGTTTCTTTTGAGTCCATTACTTTTTTAAAAAAGTCTTTGTATTCTTTCTTCATTATATTTATAAAATTTTCTAGGCTTAGTACTTTCGCTCCATCAATCCATATAGCTTCACATCCCGATTTTGTCACATAAGATTTCAACAAAGACGTTTTGCCTATTCCTAAAGGTCCAATCAAAAAAGAACTCTTGCTTTCTAACAGTTTTCTTAATTCTTCGTCTCTGTCGTATAAATACCTTAATCCCACCGGTTTATTAAATGAAAATTTTATTCTCTTTACACTTTCCAATTAAATTCGACCTTAATCCTTAAAACGTAAATGGTAAACCCCAACATATACGTAACCAAGAGTAAAGGCTGGTAAATAAAGTAATAAATAAGAAGATCGTAATAGGTAAATTTTAATCTATAATGCTTTAAGATTAAAAGGTAAACTAAAATCGTAACAACAAAGGACCCCGCAAATATTGTAAAAAACCTCGTAAAATAAAAAAAGTAAATCCTTGGAAATTTAGAAAATAAAGGGGTCATATTAATTAAAGGATTAAACAGATAAAGCATCATAAAATTGTTAATAAAAGGGGCAGAAACCAAGTAAAAAAGTCCCAACGAAGTCAAAGGAGATATCACAAAAACCAAAAATGAAACAAAAAACCACGGAGCCTCCATTACATAAAAAATGAGTCTAAAAAAGTTGTTTAATAACCACTCAGAAAGACCATAAGACCACCTTATTCTCTGATCAAACCACTTCTTCGCGTTTTCTGGTTGTTTAACAAAAACCTTTATGTCTGACATCACGTACTTAAGACCGTTAATGTAGCTCTTTAAACCAAGATCGAGATCTTCTGCATAAAAATGCCTGAACCCGCCTATTTTTAACAAGCTATCCTTTTTTATCATAAAAGCTGCACCGTCAAGGGCTATCGTCTTTTTTAAAAACTTTGAGCCTAATTCAAGAAATGCAGACGAAATTGCGTAATCCATTGAAGCCATTCTTTCAAGAAGTTTCTTTCCGTAACCTAGTTTTACATAATCTAGTATATCAGCTCCGGATTCTGTAGCCGTTTTAACCGACCTTGATATTAAATCATCCGGTATCATTACGTCCGCATCTAAAAAAATTATATAATCCCCCTGAGCCATTTTGTAAGCCCTATTCAGGGATTCGACTTTTCCGATCCTTCTGTTGTTTACAATCAGTAAACATCTGTCAATAAGTTCTGTATTAAAAAAGTCCCCATCAGGCTCATCTACTGTAACTATTACCTCTTTTTCTTTATAGCTGTCGTTAAACAGGGCCTTTAATATGTATTTTAAATTGGCAGAATTTCTGAAAACCGGTATAACGATAGATACTTTTGGCTGCGAGCTCATTTCTAATTATTAAACACATAAGCCGGCTCATTATTAAATTTTTAATTTTAGTAATTTTTGACCGTGATAGCCGTTGAAGCTAC
>JAVBJD010000116.1 GCA_030756715.1 Conexivisphaerales archaeon | reverse complement strand
TCTGTTAGCCTAAAGACCGCTCTTTCAGTTATGTACAGAACCTCCTTTCCGCTCTTTAACGCCTCTTTTCCGCTGAACAATATTTTGTAAACGTTCTTTACAAACTTCCTTATGCTGCCATCTTCTATTATCTTTAGCTTTCCATCTTCAATTTTTATTTCTCTTTTACCTGCAGTGAAGCCCCCAGAAAAGTAAACCCTAGGGGAACCTGCCGCTATAACCGGAAAGCCCCCTGGACCCGTAAACCTTTCGGGAAGGATTGATGGGTTTACGTTGCCTTCAGAATCAACCTGCATAAAACCCAGAGAAGCAACATCCACGATTCCTCCTTCATACACTGAGAACTGATCGGGCATTGGTATTATCGCAAACGGGCCTACAGAGAGGCCAAAGTCAGGGCCCCCCAGAGCCACACCACCCCAAGGACCTGATTCCACTGTTGTGTATATGTATTCTTCAAGCTGTTCCTCTTTTATTATGTTAGATATCAGAGCTGGTATTCCAACTCCAACGTTTACTATGAGGGGCTTTTTCAGCTTTTTAATGACATTAACAAACTCTAACAAAGTCCTCCTTGCTATTACTTTTTCAAAGCTTAACTCTACAGGAGGAAGTTCTTCGGAGCTGGACGGCACTATTGTTCCAGATATTCTTGGATCAAACTGTATCGTCCCGCCCTGCCAGTGATATTCAGGAGGTGCCTTTACCACGTAGTCTACGAGTGGCCCTGGGACAATAACTCTTTGAGGGTTCAGAGAGCCAAATTTTGCTATTCTCTCAACTTGAGCCATAGTTATTCCAGGATTTGGTTGAGCTTTTGCGGCCTGAGCTATAGCAAGAACAGAACCGTAGATCCCTTCTTTCTCAAGCGTTATGTTCCCTATGTCATCGGCCGTTGTACCCCGTATAATCGAAACGTCAGGCTTTGGGGCTGAATATATCAAAAACTCTTCTCCGTCGAGCTTTATTATATCAACCTTACATGTCTTTTTCTCTCTGGCTATTTCATTAACAAACCCCCCTTCCATCCTAGGATCAAAGAAAGTGTTCAAACCTGCTCTTGAAATCAGGCCCGGTCTTCCGCTTGCGATTTCCCTGAACCAGTAAGAAGTCATGCATATGCTCCAAGAATAAATTTCAACTTCGCTTTTCATGAGGAACTCCATAAAGCTCGGCGTGAACCCGAAATACGGTATAAGAACGCCTCTTATGAAATCCTGGGACTTTGCCTCTTTTATCAGTTCTTTGCCTATTACATCAAGGCCCCTGCCCGGGGTTCCTGGCAGGGTTTCAGCTTCCAAAAATAAGCTTTTTGGGTGCCCGCTCTTTTTCCACGATTCAAAGATCTTTATAAGTAAATATTCGGGGCTGAGCGCGTTGTTAAAACCGGATACTGCAATTACCGAGCCGTCTTTAACCTTAGAAACAGCTTCTT
>JAVBJD010000043.1 GCA_030756715.1 Conexivisphaerales archaeon | reverse complement strand
GCTTTATTAAAAATATACATATGCGAGTCTTTTTTCAAATTTTTCAAGGCTTCTTACCGGGCAATAATGGTATACCTATTTCTTTTATTACAAGCTTTCCCACGTATCTGCTGTTCAGGAGCCCTGGCTTTGCGTCGTGAAGCGTTACAGTTACGTCTGCCTGAACGGTCGCGTTTGCAGCAACCCCGGTATCTGGATCAAGCCCGCTTGGCACGTCGACAGAGACCACGAAAGCCTGAGACTGATTTATCATCTGTATCACTGAAGCGAACGGTTCTTTGACTTCGCCTTTTATGCCCGTTCCGAATATACCGTCTATTATTACTTCACAACCCTTGAGCTCGTTGATGCCTGGAATCTCAGTATGGACCTTTTTGAGAAGCTCGTAGAGCTTCAGCATGAGCTCTGCGTCCCCGCCCTTAACGCTTCCTCCGATTAAATAAGCTTCAACGTTATATCCGGAAAGCAGGAGGTGTCTTGCGGCCGCAAGGGCGTCCCCACCGTTGTTTCCCTTTCCGCAAACTACGCAGACCTTACCAGTTGTCCTTGGGTCGAACCTCTCAAGCACGACCTCAGCTACAGCTCTGCCGGCGTTTTCCATCATGAGAGTTGTTGTGAAACCGTTCTTTGAAGACCAGTCTTCAATTTTTTTCATTTCTTCAGTTGTAACTGTCATGAATATTATAGCTCAATGGCTCTGATTTAAATCTATCCGTTCTGGCTGTTATTTTGAACGTAACGAAAGAGCTGAGCGTTATTTTATTTCTATAAAGTCAACGACCCCGTCTTCAAGCCTCAAATCAACAAAATAAAGTGGCCCCTTGGGTTTTACGCTTCTCCAGAAGAGAAAGCCTTCTCTTGACGAAAGCCTGCGAAGCACGTTCGCGTACTTTGCGGCAAGCTCTGTTGACCTGAGGTTGCTGTACCCGAAAAAGAACGTATAGGCTTTTTCCTTCACGTTCTTCCTGGTGAGGCTCTTGAAGAACATTTCAAACTCTGCGCTTTCTTTGACAGCAAAGTCTTCCTGAGATAGCAGGTTAATCGCGTTTATGTACCTATCGCCTTTCACCTGCTTTTCTATCAATTCCAGAAGCTCCTCTGAGCTGTATCCGGCTTCTTTAGGATCTGCGTAAACAAACCTGAAGTTTTCTACCCTGTTATCTGTTAAGCTTTTGACGTCTTCAAGTATTTCTTCTTCGGCTTCTTCTGGACCTATCCAGTAGTTCACCGAATAGCCGTGAAGGATGTAGTGAGCCACGAGGGACTCGCGGTAAAGCCTCCCGGCGATGTCAGACACGTCTGTGTCCATAAACGTTAACATGTTATAGCCAAGAGACTTTTCCACTTCAACTTCTTTGTTACCAGATTCTGTTATCGCGACCACGGCTTTCAGCGGTTTCTTTGATAGGATATAATGAGGTTTTATCAGCCTGAAGCCGCTTGCAAAAGTTATATAGTAAAGAGGGTTGATTATATCGCTGTCCCTGTCTTTCAGGAGCTTGACGCTCCTTGCGTTTTTATCCAGTACGCTTTCGTAATCAACGCTGACTATGGCGTCAGCGATAAACCTTATCTGCTTTGAAGCAGGGTTCAGCCCTTCAGAAATAAGCAGCAGTGAACCTTCTTTTTCTTTTGTTGCGCCGTAGACAAGCTGAAGAAATGGCCTCATTTCATTTTCATCTTTTATGCCGTAGAACATGGCGTCTAAGGTGTCAACTACAACCAGCTCTCCGTTCTTTAGAGAGTCCACTATCTCTGAAACTGCAACGCCTGAGTTGCCACTCATAAGGCTCAGAACGTTCAATCTGTAGTTTTCGTCTGCCCCAACCATCCTGAGCTTTTTCTTCAAAGAGGATTCCGGTTCTGAATATGAAATGTACTTAGCTTTTCCTCGATTACATACGGCTTTCAGCGCCAGAGACGTCTTACCAGTGCCGGGAGGACCTTCTATAAGCGTGACATAGCCGGGAGTGTTTATAACGTCGAGAATATCACGTTCCACGATCATTTTTACAAGAACATAAATAAAAATTTTAGCTTTTTATAAAAAACGCTCTATACTTATACTGAGATTTTCGCGTAGTATCCGGAGCCAAAGATCTCCTTTATGACCTTTTCGGCAACCTCCCTGTATTCCTTTTTCGCATATATCCTCATTATGTTATAGTAACCCTGGATGCTTTCTATAACCGGTATGTCCTTTATCGACATTTCCCTTATCCCTTCTTTCGTCATAATCAGTATGTTCTTCAGGTCTTCCCTGTCAAACGACCTTGGGACTGAGGGAACAGTCGGGAGGTCTATAAATATGTTCTGGTGCGGAATTGAAGCCATTTCCTCTATCTGGGCTATCAGCCTTTCCCTTACGATTTCCTGGTTGAACAGCCTCTCTAAGAACGCATCCCTGCCTATGAACGACTCTTCGTAAACAAGCTTGAGGAGCCTTCTCGAGAGGTAATCCTTTACAAAGGTCCTGGCCGCTTCTGCCTCCTTTTCTTTAGAGTAAAGTATCATGGATATAAGGGTGTCGTCCGTAAGCTCTGTGTATCTGCTGAGGTCCTTGGGGTCTGCAAACCCGTTAACGCTGTCGTAGAGCTCTATTGCGTGCCTAAGCATAACGTCAGCGGCCCTCGAGGTCTTGTGAAAGTAGACTTCTTTGAACATTTCGTACCTCGCTATCGTCATTCCCTCAAAAGCTGACACAGCGTCCCTCTCTATAGCCAGCTGGTTTGTGTACACGTGCATGGAGTTTATTATCTTCATTACGTTAACCCTGCCGTAGATAGCTCCGGTGTAATAGGAGTCCCTCTGGATGTAATCCATCAAATCAGCGCTCAGGGGCCCTGCTATTATCGCGTTCATAAAAGCCTTGTTCGGGAGAATTCCGTTCGCGAGCTGTGCTATCTCTGCAGGGTCATAACCGTACTTTTTTATGGCGTCTGCTATCGCGCTTTCAGTTATGATTCTTCTGCCTATTTCTTCGTGGTTTGTGCGGTACTTTTTTGAGAGAGCATCTTCAAAAAGGTGAGAAAAAGGACCGTGACCAACGTCGTGAAGCATGCCGGCAAGCCTGAGCTTCTGGACGTCTTCTGAAGAAGCGTATCCTTTGCTGGTCAGTACCTCTCCCATCAATCCCGCTAGGTGCATGGCTCCAAGAGAGTGCTCAAAGCGAGTGTGGTTCGCGCTTGGATAGACGAAGTTTGCAGAAGAAAGCTGTTTTATCCTTCGCAGTCTCTGAAATTCTGCTGTGTCTATGACCTCCCTTTCGAGGTCGTTGAGCTTCAGAAGCCCGTAAATTGGATCCATTATTTCTATTATCAATTTTCCTTATATAATATACAGCAAAACTGAATATATAAACGATTGTGTTAAGCCTGAGCCTCAGCCTTTTTTGTTGCGGGCAGCATGAGTAAAAGGGCTGAAGAAACAACCCCAAGAAGGCCGTAGACAAGCATGCCGTAAAAGTACCCGAAATAGCTCACTGCTGGTCCGCCCAGTATCATCCCGAGCGCGCCGCCGAGCATGTTCCCGTAACTCCACACGACGCCGTTTGCCCTTGCGAAAACGCTCCTGTCAACGACCTGGGAAACGTAGCCAAGGAGGTTTGGAAACCCGCTGAACGCAAAGAAAGCGAAAAGCGCAAAGGATAATAGCTGAGCATAGTAGTTCTTTAAAAATAAGAATGTCAAGTAGAAAAGTGTTGAAAGCAACGTAGTGACTATAACAACAAACCTGCCACCTTTCTGAGATGTCAGTCTGCCGAAGTACGGCTGACCGACTATCGCGGTGGCGTAGGAAATGGTCAGAAAAACTCCGGCTACATAGTGAGACCTGTACAGCTCAAAAAGGTAACTCGGGGCAAAAAGCTGCACGCCAGCTATGAACATCGACCTGACAAAAACGATTACTGTCAGAGGGAGAAGGACATACATGTACGGTCTGAGCGAAGAAGCCTGAGATGTGCTCGAAGAAACGCTCTGAGGCTCAAACTTCACCCCCTTTAACCCGTAGTAAGTTATGAAGCTGAGCAAAAGGGTCAGAAGAGAAACAGCCAGGAGGCCTCTTGAAACCCCGAGGTCGTCAAGCATTACGACAAGGATGTAAGGCGCTATGGCCCTGCCAAGACTTCCCATCGACCCGTTGATGCCGAGCGCTTTGGGCGCTTCTTCTTTTCTGTAAGTGTGCTGAAGGATGGCCCCACCAAGAGGATGGTAAAAGCCCAGACCGCTACCAAGGAAAAGAGAAGCTAAAGACACAAATACATAGCGGATCAGTATACCCGGGATCAGGAATGAAAGCACGTAAAACAGTCCCGATAAAAATATCAGCAGAAAGCCGAGAAACATGAGCTCAGCGTATTTTCCGGACCTGTCACCCATTCTGCCAATGGGCGCTCCAAGGAACCCCGAAAGGAAGTTGTAAACGGCTCCAAGGATCCCTATAGCTGTTGCGTTTATCCCTAAGCTTAGGTAGTACATCGACAAAACAGGGAAAAGGACAAGGAAGCCGTCGTTTACAAAGTGTCCCAGAGAAGTGAATACGAGCGCCCTGTTGCTTTCTTTCATGTTTTTTTGAATAAATTATTTATCTATTTATGCATTTATTCAAAATCAGAGCTCAGGCAGCTTTTGAAAAAATCGCTGTATTTCAGCTTCCCTTTTAGGAAAAGCATGTATGCATGCCTCGTGAGACTGTCGGCTTCCTGGTTTTCTTCTCGCGGGACCCAGCTGAAATCCAGCTTAACGTACTTCGAAGCAAGGCTCTGCGCCGCTTCAAAGAAAGGAAGGAGCTTTTTTGATTTTATTTTGTACTCTTTTTTAAGCTGCTTTATCACGAGCGCAGAGTCCCCAAGCACTCTTGCAGAATCTGAATATTTCAGACCTGCTTTCAGACCACAAACAATCCCTGCATATTCCGCTACGTTGTTGGTGCTCATAGATGAATACGGCCTGGCGGCAAGCCCGAAACCCTCTTCGAGCTTTCTGTTTTTCAGATCTTTTACTACATAAGCGTAAGTGGCTATTCCTCCAGGGTTTTTTGGCTCGCAGAGGCCGTCAAAGTATATCAGGATCAAAAGCCAAAGAAGTCCTCCAGCTTTGTTGCCCCTATGATTTCGTCGAAGCTGAAGCCCAGGGCATCAAGCAGCTGTTCAAAAGTGCTTTCCATGAACTCTATGTACTTGTCCACGTCTACCTCCTCTTTTCTTGCCATTTCTACAGGCTTTACGCCATCCTTTGTGGTTGTCTTTACAAAAGCTATTATGTCCCCCGGCTTAACCTCTTTTTTCTGAGCCAGCAGCATGGCCGCCTTCACGTGCTGAGGAGTTGTATCGGTGTACTTTTCGATTGGCTTGTTAAGCATCACTTTAAAGGCAAGCTCATCTAGGGGCACGTTCCTGTTTTTGATGTCGTTGTAAGCTTTCCTTATCCTCTTCCTGATCTCCTCTTTAGCTACCTCGAAGTCCTCAGGGGACTTGACCCTGCCGAGTATGTTTATCACGTCGAAGAAAACGTTCTTTATGAAGTCCGGGACGTGGCTCTTTTTACCGGATAAACCCTTGACCTCGACGCTTCCGTCTTCGTAGACGCCTATGTAGTTCTTCTTCCTCTGGCTGAACGCAACGTACCTGTAGACCTTGTCAACCTCCAGGTCAATGCCCAGCTTTTCCTTTGCAAAATCGATGATCTCCTTTACCTGGTCGTCACTGGGGTTCTTCAGAAACAGGCTATCAGTATCGCCGTAAATCACTGTAACTCCAAGGGACTTTGCCTTTTCTATGGTCTGCTGGATGGAATACCTGCCAAGAGCCGTCGTTGACTCTGCTACAGGGAGGCAGTAGAACGGGAAGTTTTCAAAACCCATAACTCCATACGAAGCGTTGAGGACGACTTTCAGAGCCTGAGATATTACGTTGTAGAACTCCTTCTCCTCCTTTGACTTAGCCTTTTTGCTCAGCCTTTTGAAATAGTTGACCCTTATGTCCCTGAGGGCTCCTATCAGCAGAGAAGTCATGCCCCTCATCTTCGTGCATACCCAGTATGATGTATTCGGCAGTATGTTTGACCTGCACTCTTCATGCGGACACTTTACAGTTTCATAGCTAAGGTTAAAGACCTTTATTATGCTCGGGTACAGGCTTGCAAAGTCAAGAACCACAACATGAAAGTGAACCCCAGGGAGTGGCTCCACAACAAAGCCTCCCTGGTATTTTTTCCCCTTTATGATTGCTTTTGAAGATGCCTCCTGGCCCTTCTGCTCTATTTCCTCTTTCCTGGGTATGAGGGCGTTCCTCTTCCTGTGTTCGTATATCAGCATGCTCCTTATCCAGTTAGAAACGCTGAGCCTCGACGTGTCCTCTATGTTCATGCGGGCTATCCTGGAAAGAGTTATCAGCAATTTCATAAGAAGGTCGTTGTCGTAGCTTGTTAGCTCCAGGGTAAGCATCGCATCAGTGTAGTTGTAAAAAGCCAGGTTCATCATTGGCAGGTCGTTTATTGAACCCTCAACCTCAACCTTTTCTTTCTGAAGAATGCCCTCGCTTATCGCGTTAAGAGTGTGTTCGTTGTACTTGTTGCCAAACGCGTATCCCTGGATAGATTTGTTTACAAAAGTTTTGTAGAGGTCTATGTGGATTCCGTGGACGATGCTCGCTATCTCTCTTCCAAGCACTATAGGTATTGCTTCTTTCGGGATCTTCAGGTTGAGTGCCCTGTGGTAGAGGTAGGGCATGTCAAAAGAGTCCCCGTTAAAGGTAATTATTATTGGATAGTTCGTTATTTCTTTAAAGAACTCTAAAAGCATCTGCTTTTCATCATCAAAGAATTTTATTTCAACGTCCTTTGGCATTTCTGGCACGTTCCCGAGCTCAACGTCGTTTCTCCTTATGGCATAAACGACTTTCCTTCCATCGTTTCCGGCGAGCGATATGCTTATTATCGGCTGGCTTGCCTTTTCAGCGTCCGGAAGCCTGTTTTCGACTTCGGTAAGCACTTCTATATCTATAGCGGCTCTCTTTATTTCTGGAAAAGGCTGGGAAAGCAGGGAAGCGAACTCTTCTATGTACTTCCTGAGGTAGTCATCGGACTCTTTCATAGCTTCCTTCAGGGCATTCTGCATATCTTCAGAGAACTCGCTCTGTATTTCTTTTACGGAACCGTTCTCAACCTTTACAAACGTTCCCGGAATAAGACCCAGATCGTACAGATAATTTTCATAGTACTTTATGTCAGCCTCGTAGCAGGTTTCTATGTTCCTTATGCTTTTCTCACTCGGGTGGCCTCCAACAGCCAGAGGGTCCTTCGTTATTATCTTTGACACCTGTATAGTTGTGTCCGTAAGCGGGTCCCATTTTTGCTCGACGACTATGTCTTCAACGTCGTCCCTCTTCCTGAGGTAAGCGAGCTCTGCGGGAGACTTTTTGCTGAAGCAGTAAGGCTTGTGAAGCGTTTTATCGTAATAATAGCGGACTCTCTGGGTTTCAGGATCAAGTATTTTTAGATAAGCTACCCTTCTATCCCCATCATAACCTGCTCCAAGCAAGAAACCTTTATCTAATTCAGGAGTATCCTTTACCACATCGTTTAAAAACCCGATCAGATCGTTAACCGACATCGGTTTTTAATTTGCCTGCTGCATTATTATCTTTTATGCATAAGAAAAATTGCTTTGAGGCATCATTATCTTTAATTTTTTTATCAGAGGAGGCGTAATACAAACGATAAAATAAAGTTCTGTGAGCAAAGGTTTTATATTTCTTTTCTAAAAAAGGCTTATGTCTTCAGATGACGAAGTAGAGGAGATGCTCCTTAAAAAAAAGCTGATGGAGATGATGAAGAAACAGCAGCAGAAAAAGGAAGAAGACGACCCCGTAAAGCTAGTCAGGTCGCGCCTTTATGACAGGGGGGATGAGGTCCTGGATGCTGCTCTTTCACAGTTCCCCAACGAAACCATGGTGTTTGTCAGAAAGCTGGCAGAGCTTATAAAGAAAGGGGCAATAAACGAAAAGATAAGCGGGAGCGAGCTCCTATACATACTGAGGAATATAGGCATTCCGGTAAGCCTTGAAACAAAGATAACGATAGTTAAAGACGGCAAAAGCATGTCACTTTCTGACATGTTGAAAGAAAAAGAAGAATAGAAGATTATTTTATATGTTAACAGTTCACCCGTGGTTTAGCTGATTTACTTTCAATCCTCATTTTTAGAGTACAT
>JAVBJD010000115.1 GCA_030756715.1 Conexivisphaerales archaeon | reverse complement strand
TCATTGTGTTAGAGGCAAAAAGCCCTGGCTCGATGAAGTCCACATAATACTTCTTTACCATGCTCCTTTTTGGATCACCCTTTCCAAGCACGTGCTCCTTGAGGTGAAAAATAACATCATCTACGCTAAGCCCCATGGCAACCGCCATACCGCGCAAAGAAGTTGCCGCAGATCTTTTCAGCATGGTTAAGATCTTCAGATCTACGTCGTCAAAGGGAACGGGAGCGCTATCAACCTTAATCACTTCTCTTTCTGTCAAAGATGAGTAGGAACCACGTTTCCAACTGCCCGTTGTATAGTCGAAAACGGAGGGATCTAAACTGTAACGTTCCGCTGGCCAAGCAAACTCCATCACTTCATAACTTGTTATAATCCCCTTATCGATGAGCTTATCAAATTCATCTATATAGTCTTCAAAAATGCCTTTAGGTATCAGGTGCCGCGTTATTAAGACGTTTTGGCCAAGCGGTCTTCCTAAACCGACCAAATATGACCCAGGGAGGCTTAGAAGATCCTCAAACGCTTCATTTAACGCCCTCATAAACGGGTATTTGCCATGAATAAAAATAAGCGTGTCCTGCAAGCCTATCCTGAAAAAGTTTATGGCCGCGCGCGTGACCAAGCCTTTGGAAGCAAAATAAGCCTTATATAAAGCCGCCGCATCTTCACCCAGCCCGCTTCCCGTTCCAATATTATCCAGATTAAACTCGCTGGTGGTCTCAATGGCCGCGATAAGTTTCCTTATCTTCTCATCCAGTGTAAGGAAGTCCATGTATTGATATCTTGTTCTGAATATAAGAATACGTTACTCCCTGCACATAAGGAGCCATCAGAAAATGAATTACATTGACATATATTGGGCAAACAAGTGCTAATCAGCCCCCGCATGAAACCGCCAAGTCATACAGGCCCGTACTCCCCAGACAAACAGCTTTCCAACAAAAGCCAAGCATAGATCATCGCTAGTGCGCTTCTTTACGTAATAATCGGTCTCAAATAGAATTAACGTTGCCCATTCGCAACACGCGACCAGCTAACCCATAAACTTTCCATTTCTATCAAATAAACTTAAACTGAGCATCAGCATAAAATTACAAAGCACATATAAATAAGCTTAACCCGCAAAACTAATAAATCGCGCAACTCAAACCTCAAAAAAGAAATCCAGGCTCGAAATCCAAAGAATAGATAGTTATCGTCAAATGACGACTACTCCGCAAACAATGTGTATATTCTAGCACATGCGGCGAAGAAACGTAGATCCAATACAAACAGCATGATTCAAGAAATATGCAAATCAAATTGCCAAAAAACACCTCAACTTAGCTTCGTGATACACATAACTCTGTATAAAGCATTAACATGCCCTCAACCAAAGATTTGTATCAACATAATTAGTGAGTGAACCAGTACAGGGAAAATCCCCCACGATGAACTCCGCCACAACATCATTATAAAGTGATAATAAGCCTCGGATCTCCTGAATTGGTCAAACGCTCACCGTAACAGGCCACGGCTC
>JAVBJD010000007.1 GCA_030756715.1 Conexivisphaerales archaeon | reverse complement strand
ACTTTATTTTATCCTTGAGACTTAATCCCAGTAAAAGCGCTGAACGCTCCTTTTATTAATTCTTCAATTTTAGACTTGATCGGAGCATTTTTTCTCTCAAAGTACCTTATTGTTTGCTCTATCACCTTTTCTAAGTTCATAGGCTTTTCGTAAAATGAAAAGGGTGTTATATCGTTGTCAACAGTTCCAGATACGTGGGAGAAAGGCCCCAAAGTTTTACCGCTCATAATTGAAGTATTTATTGATGTCCTGACAAAATCCCCTATAAACGCTCCTACTTTTGTTTTGCCTGTATCTATTTTTTCTCTGCCGTTAAAAACTCTAACTGTTCCATAAGTATTTTTTAGATTACTTGTAGTTGTGCCAGCCCCCAGGTTTGAATAGCTGCCTACGTAGCTATCCCCAATGAATCCAAAATGAACCTTATTTGCAAAATCTTCGATCACAGTCCTTTCCAATTCACCGCCTATTCTGCAATTCTTTCCTATGTAAGATGCAGCTACCTTTGCAAAAGAAACAACAGAACCAGAAGAAACATAGGCAGGCCCGTAGATAACGCTCATAGCTTCAATTTTAGCTCCTTTTTCTACTATAACGGGCCCTCTTGAATCATCTATTAACGCAAATTTGTTTACTTCACCTTCTATAGAACTTTTTTCAAATGGAGGGCTGAACAGTGAACTTGTTATTTCCCATAAACCTTCAAAGAGATAGCCTTTAACCTCTCTTTTAACTGTGTTATGAAAAGATCCTTTTGCTGCTACAAGCTTGTTAGATTCCCATAAAGATTCTCCATCCTTTAACTGATCAACAGCCTGTCTGATTAGCCCCGGCTTAATTCTTGAATTTATGATCACATCATAGTTCTTTGCTTCCTTGAGCCCATATGAATTAATTATGTATTCAGGAGCTATATGCCCTGATATTTCCCCGATTTCCTCCTTTATCCAGTCAATTAATTTCCTGTATCTATATATGATAAAAGAAGAAGGTTTCACTAACGAAAACGGATAAAATCCATCAGGGTAGGTTTCTTCATAAATGGCGTAATTTAACCTCAAGGGATCTCCCCGAAGCTTTCTGCGAACTCATATGCCGCTTTTTTATAAGAATTTGTGTTCCCCACATCTATGAAAGACTCAACGTCGTAAACAAGAACCCTTTCGCCAGCGTTTATGGCGTTCATCACTGCGTTGTTCATGCCATATTTTTCTCCCAGAATATATTTTAAAAAGTCCGGTTCAAACACAAAGGCACCAGCTGCGACTCTGTATGAAACCTCCGGCTTTTCGCTCCATCTTTTCAGGAAGCCCTTTTCATCGTCTATGACCCCATACCTGAGCTTCTCTTTTAACTTCGCTGTCAACACTGTTGCTATAGCCTTGTTTTCCTTATGTTTTTTTATCGCGCCTTTTAAATCAGCTTTTATTATGCTGTCGGAATAGCTTACAAAGAATGTATCGCCTTCTTTTCCTGCAACCCATTTTAGCTGTCCTGCTGTGCCGAGAGGCTTATCTGAGCTCTTTATCTTGAGCCGAATGCCATTGTATGTATCCTTCAAAACGAGATCATAGGCCCACTTCCTACCGCTTATCGCTATTGTTATTTCATCAAATTTATAACCGGTAATCCAATCAAGTATATGTTCTATAACTGTTTTAGATCCCAGTGTAAGGAGCGGCTTAGGAAGTATCAGACTATAAGGATATAACCTTGTCCCGAGACCACCAGCAAGAACATAAGCCTTCATAAGTTAATAAGGCACAAGATGCGTTAAAAACTTTTCACATTGAGGTTTTACCACTTTAACAGGCATCTGTTTTTGACCTTTGTATTCCTCGCAAAATAAAGCCCTTTTTCAGGAATACATTTCAGCCTGTAAAACTCCTCTGTCATCTTTTTTCCTTTAACCTTCAAAAATTTTATTGCCAACACTGCTTCTTTGTTTTTATAAGCGCCAAAAATTTCAAGAAAATCAAACAATCGTGTTATTTCATCTAATGGCACATAGATCTTATCGTCCCTCGATGCCTTTGCTTCTATTGCAACTATCGTGTTTTGTTCATCTTTTACAGCTACAACATCTGGCAGATGAACAGATGGGCTTCCAAGCCTGAGAGCTTTCCACCCTTTTTTTATTAAAATTTTTACTATTTTATCTTCCCAATCATAACCTCTTTTTTTGTTACCCATAACTCAAACCTACCCTTCTCCTTACTGTTTCCTGGGTTCTAGTAATAAATGGGTTCACGTTCCTGTAAATTGAAAGAAAAACAGTAGCAACGTCAAGGAGAAATATCTTGTCTATAAGATCTTCATCTTTTCCAACGTTCACTTCAAAAACTCTGTGACCAAGACCCTGCAAAGCTTCAGAGATAACCTTAAACCTTTCTGTGACTAGCTTCTCATCGTCTGATGAGCTCAGCATTACAACCGGCATGTTATAATACATTTCCCAGGCTGTAATCCCGTTATGTGCGACTTCCATTATATTTTCATAAACAGAATGGAGCTTTGCATTCTCGCTCAAAAGATACCTAAAGCGCAAAGCGTAAGCTTCAGCCCCGTTTGAATAATAAACGCCAGCTAGGAAAGAGTTCTTCAAAAAATCTGCCAGCTTTCTAGCCTGCTCGCCCAGCATTTCTTCTTTCTCAGAGAGTTTTTTAAAATAAGATCCTATTTTTTCTGTATTATTTTCGTTTAAAATTTTGTCTAACAAAGGAACAAGCCCAGATAATATATAAGGGAACCCAAGCCTGGTGCTCTTTTCCTTATTGATCTTTATGTAGCTTAACCTTTCTTTTATGCAAAAATCTTCCAGTTTTCCTCCTCCCGTTACAGAGTAGACCTTCATGCCATACTGTAAAGCTCGTTTTGCGCATTCTATGCTTTCAACTGTGTCTCCTGAATGGCTTACCACTACAAGGCTTTCTCCTTTGAGCCTTTCATCCGGCATTTCCCCCGGTTTTAAAACCAACACCTTATCTTTACCGTAAAACTTTGCTGAAACGAGAATAGGTATTAGCGAAGCGCCATAGCCACAACCAAAAACTCTGTCAGCATTAAACACATTAAAATCAAATTTTAGCGGCTCGTACATTGAATGCCATCTTTCATATATTTCTAACATATCCTCTGCTGAACTCATGATAAAATAAGCTTAAAAGAGGTTTAAAATCTTTTGTATGAAAAGTTTAAGGTACTCCTATTGTGTTGCCTACGCCCACAACGAGAACCCTGTCCCCTTCACTTGTTTTTTCCTCTATAAGTGCTTTAACTTTTTCTACAGCCTGCAGCGCAGCCCTCCTTACGCTATCGTTCATTTCTCCTACAGCCTCCTTCAGTGACATTTTAACTATAAACGCGTGTAGCGGAACCCCGTACTCTGTCGCGCTCTCCTCTATCTTAAACTTGTCGTTTCCGGGACCTCCCATAGCCACCCCAAAACCTTCTATAGTTTCCCCTGTTTCTTCCCCCTCAAGCTTGAGCCCGGCGTCTACAGTAATTATTATTTTTGGTGCAAAGTTTTCAATTACCATTTTAACGGCATCACCTGGCCTTCCCACAGTAGAGCCGGGTCCTTTAGCTTTTAAGATAAGAAGCTTTCTGCCTTTATAATCGGTCTCCGCTATTTCGGTATCTTCTTCTATCTCTTTGAACTGTGCTCCGCTTGCAAGCTGCACAGCAACTAGAGGTCCTAATGCATCACCTATGCTTTTGCCGTTAATTATCGGATCTAGGCTGGCATAATAAGCTTCAGCTTCTTCCATGATAAAAGGTAGCATTACCTGCAACATTATCAAAGAGTAATAATCGTGGTAATTTTTCGCAGAAAGGTACTGATGCCTTGCGTATTTATATAACTCATTTAAAGCCAGAGCGCTTTCTGCCAGACCGCTCAGGTTCTTTATCTGAACATCGTCTGCCTGTACAAGAGACTTTAACCTGGTTATAAAAAATTTTTCATATGTTTTTACAAGCTGATCAAGCTTATTAATTATGCCGTGAGGGTCAAGGTCGGTTGGAGAAATCATAAAAGAGTTCACTATTATGTTAGCTTCGTTTTTTGCGTCTTCTTCTTTAACGCCTCTTTTTTTGAGCTCACTGACAAACCTATCAAGAGAACCTTTTGCCATGTTTTCAAGCGCGTTCAGGTGTTTTGAGACGGATCTCATATTAAGTTCAAGCTGGATTCTCTGACCGTAAGCGATAAAAACCACGATAAGCATTATCCATATTAAGTTAGATATATATACGATATCATTCATAAATGCACTTGACATACTCTAAAAATAGGCTACAGGAGAATTAAATAAATGTTGCTAAATTAATGAAAATATTTGCTGAACATAGTTTCGATCAACTCGTGATCGAGTTTCTCATAAGTCTCTGTTGTGCCGACGTCTATCCAGAAAGAATTAGTTACGTACCCACCTACGCTTTTTTCCTTAACGAGCGAAGATATTATGTCTCCCATTATATCAATTTCACCTTTCATTTGTGAAAATTTCTTTATCGCTTCAGTTTTAATCATAAGTATACCTATGGTAGGGTTTATATTTATAGAGGGCTTTTCCTTAAAAGATACAACTGTATCTCCATTCATTTCAGCTACCCCAACCGGTAACTTATAATGGTCAGAAACAGCAAGAGTAGCAGAAAATTTCTTTTCTTTATGAAACTTTAGAAAATCAGTCAGATCCATATCAGCTAATATGTCTGAATAATAGATAAGGATGTCCTCGTAACCATCAAACTTCCCGGCTCTGTAAGCGTTTATAAGTGCACCCCCGTTGCCTTTTAGCTCATCGTTGTCATATGAATAATCAACCTTTACGCTAAAGTTTGAACCGTCCCTGAAATAGTTTACTATCTGTTCTGCTTTATAACCTACGAGCATCGTTATTTCATCTATCCCATGAAATTTAAGGTAACGAACGATGTACTCGAGTATGGGTTTCTGAGAAGTTCCGATTGGAAGCATCGTTTTCTGGAAATAGTACGTTAAAGGTCTTAAACGGGAGCCAGTGCCTCCACAAAGTAAAGCAGCCTTAACGTTCATTACCAAATAATTGTTTTTGTCGCTTAAAAAATTTTCAAGAATCTATTTTTTCCAGCTTCTCAAGAATCGAGTTGACCTGTTCATAAAGGGTATCAAGCTCATCTTTTTCTTCCTTTTTCTCTTCTTTGTTTTCTTTAATTTCTACGTTATTCTTTTCTATTTCTTTCTTGAGTTCATCCAGCCTCCTGTCTATGTCAGCTATTTTTTCGTTTATTATGCTTATGAGCTGATCTCTTAACGATTGAAGCTCCTTAAATTCGACCAGCGTTGAAAATTTTGAAATCTCCTTGTTTATGTTTTTTAATTCTTCTTTATATTTTTCGATCAGATTGGCTTTCATTTCGGGATCTAGATCATTCATTGTATAAACCCTTAAAAGCGCATCAGAAACTATCTCTTTTTGAAACTTGAGCATATTTAATTTTCTTTTAACTTCCTCTTCCGTTAACTCTTCTTTTTGCTTTTTTCTGAATAGACTTATTTTCAAATTATATGTCTATTAATTAGTTGACCGGTTTAAAAGTTTTTACTGAATGGGATATATTATAGATCGAAAGAACTTAACAGCCTAGTTCGTATAAAAATTAATGCATAATTTTTCATAATTAGCTCTAAAGCTTTAAAACCTGATAACTATATTGTCGCCTTAACTATTTTTTGTGAGTCTACTTTGTCTTTTATTCTGTTTTCAAAAATCTCATCGCACACTAAAAGCAATTCTTCCTTTGACAGTTGATAGTTAAGAATATAGCTTTCAAGCCTCTCTATGTTAACTAGTTTGGTCTGAGAAAAGAATTCGTTTAGCCTTTCAACAAGCTTAGCTCTGAAATATTCCGATTCTCCTAATAATTCGTATGAATCAACGTCCCATACAAGATATACTGAGGCTTTCGTTGGCTTTATAGAGAGCTCTTTTATCCTTCCCTTTATCTTCTCAAGTATATAAACCACAAAATCATCTGCTGATTTCATATAAACCTTTGATAACCCGCTTACTGGCGAGTTTTTTCCAAAACTTTCGGGAATAAGAGAGATCGTATAATAACCTTTGATATAATAAGAATAAAAAATCTGCTGCTTCCCTTTAAGCCAGACCCTTCTAAATTTTTCTGTAAAGGCATCAAGCGCATCAAGCAAAAACTTCTCTTCTGCCTTATTAAGGTCTAAAGTTTGGCCCATCCAGGGTTCTTTTTTACCTTCAAATAAGCTTGCCATTACTGACGCGCTTCCTACAGGAAAATAATGATACCCGAAGTCTTTTCCTGCTTTAAGGCCGCTAACTGCCTCAATGACTTCTATGATCTGTTCGTTTTTACCAATCTCAACAGGCAACAAGTTTATAAAGTGCTGACCTTTTCTCATGTTTCCTGCTACATACTTTAAATGGAAAGTTATAAAAGACCAGTCAGATCCAATTTTTAGCTTGGGGCCAAAGAACACATAACTCGAGCTGTTGATCTGCATATCCCCAGGTATGAGATCAGTTATATCATTGCTGTACGATTGGTGCGATGAGCTTTTTTCGTAGGGGTTTGCAAACCTTGTGCTTTCATCCACTATCATGAACGACTCGTTTTTTAATATGCTGTTAACTAGGGTTATTCCTTCAGTAGAGAACCCGTACAGAACGGTTTTTGTGTTTTTCACCTAAAATATCTTCATAACACTGGCTTATGAACCTAACGAATACTGCTTGAGTTATATAATGAACTGCAATGAAAATGTTAAATATATTGATCCTGTATCAGAGCCCAAATCTTATAATCAGAAAAGCTTCCAGAACAGCCGACGCATAAAGCAAAGCGAGCGATGCGGCCAGATATAAGAAAGCTTTTACTAAAAGTTTTTCTTTTGGTTCGGATGATTCGGTTCCAGAAAAAGCGAGGGCCCTGAATAAGTACAGGCCTCCTATCATAGATAAAATGTATGAACTGAATTCAGTAAAGGTGTCAGGGGCTATAACAACCGCGAAAGGACCCAAAAACCAGTAAGGGTTGTTTGAAAAAAGTTCTGAAAATGATAGGCCCCAGACAACAGAGCTCGTATTTATTATGGCTATGCCAAGCACAAAAGGCCCGATAAACGGAATAAAGCTAACTATGTCTATTTTAGCGTTATTAAGAAAAATCGCTATTGACATCGAAAAAACTGTAGTGTAACTGGTTCTGATAGCCGTTATGGTCTGACCGGCCTGATTTACAACAGCCGGTAAAAGCTTTGCCATATAATAACCGGGCATCGTTCCGATAAAGATAAGCAATGAATAAAAAAGGATAATCGATCCGGCGTAAACCCTTATCGACCTGAAAGATTCGGAAGAGTAAACAGAATAAGTAAAGATCAAAGCCAAAATAACTGAGAAAGCGTACCAGTATATTTCTGCTATTCTAGAGTAAGAAAAAAACAAAATCCCAAGCCAGAAAAGTATAAAAGATATAACTGTAAAGATCGGAACAAGAAAATAAGGCTTCTCGATATTGATAAACCTGCTGATGTCAGATTTTTCTCTTTCTTCCATTATGATTTTTAATTTTATTTTGTACGTTTAAACGTTGCTTATAATTTTGACCTTATTTCTGTTTCCGATGACTTTTCTTTTTTCTTTAAGACCATGGTTGCGATTTTCCCTTCAAAATCGCTCAGGATATAGGAATAAACAATCTTAGCTTCATCTGGATCAGCTATCAACTTCGCTCTCCTTGTGTTTTCACCGATCAATGAAAAGAAAAGATCGCTTTGCATGAGTATTCTCCAAACCTGTAACAGTTTCTGATCTCCAAGCCATTTTACGTATGTATAAAGCGCGCACATTTTATCGAGCAGCATTGTCTGTGCTTTGCTTCTGTACCAAAGCGGAGAACCATCGCTGTATGACAGGTTAAACAGATAAGGTTTCTGTGGCGCATAAAGGGTCCCCGTGGTTGGGTTTTTTATTGGAGGTAACTCTACCAGTTCAAGCCCTCCGTTATAGATAAGGTTTCCTATGATTTCAGCGTATTTTTCGCCCTTTGATGCCAACTCTTCTGCGCTCAGATATATTATACCTTCTTTGCTGTTGATATTTTCAAAAGATCCCGAAGATAAAGCTTCAGAAAGTTCCCTGTTTCTTATAGCTATTTTAAGATCTCCCGATACGTTAGTATAGACAAACCTGTGGTCTGTAAAACCGTTTACTTCTTCAGTAACAACTGTCTCGATGCCCGCCAACTTAGCTCCCTTTTCTACTGATTCATTATAAAAAAGGTAAGGCATGATGCCTACAGAAGCTTTGTTAAGGTTATATTTACCTATAAGATCTGAAACTAGCTTCAACTGTTCGCCTATTTCTTCGCCAGAACTTTCGCATAGTGGATAAAGCCCGCCATAAAATGTACTCGGCAATACCTTGAGCTTTCCGGAAGCCGATGCAGCGTATATCTGTTTGAAAAGCTCCTGGTCATATTTAGAAGCCATTTCAAGAAAAACTCCAGTTGTTGATATGTAGACTGGCATGTTTAGCTTTGTAGCTGTTAAAAGGGCACTAATAAGAGGTCGGTAAGCGTTTTTATCATAGTATTCAAACATCTCCTTGACCATTTTGTTATCAAAGTATCTTTCTACTATGTTAAGCTCATGAATAATCCTTACAAACCTTTCGCTAACAAAAAGTCTATTTAAAGGTAACGGAGGGTCAAAGCTTATGATAAGTGAAGATACCATATTATGATTAATAAAAACTAAAATTTCTTTAAAAAAATAATAGTCAAAGTTACTTAACCACTGTCAGCAATAATGTTGAGTTCATTTTTATTATAAACTTTATATTTGGCATTTTATTAAAAATGTCATGGTTAAGCTGGAATACGAGGACACCTTTGTGAAAGTCGCTGCGATGATAGGCGATGAGGATTATATTAAGGTGGCTAGAGCTATACTAAATAACCCTGATGCAACAGATGAGGAAATAGCCAGCGCAACAGGATTAAAGATAAACAAAGTAAGAAAAGTTCTCTATGACCTTTATGAAAGGGGTTTAATAGCTGGAATACGAGATAAGGACCCCAAAAAAGGATGGTTCGTTTACAGGTGGAGAATCCAAAGGGATCAGGTCGATGTATTTTTAAAAAGAACCAGAGAAATGATACTTAAAAAGCTGCAAAGCAGGCTAGATTATGAAAAATCTCATACTTTTTACTGGTGCGGCACGCCTACATGTAAGAAGTATACTTTTGAAGAAGCGATTGAGTACTTTTTCGTTTGCCCCGAGTGCGGGAATCCTCTCAAACAGGAGGATAACACTGAATTCATTAAAGCTTTAGAATGGAAAATAAATCAGATAATTGAAGAAGACAAGAAAAATGAAGAAAAAAATAAAGCAGTTCAGGAATTAACCGGTTGAAGAATAAACCGTAGTTCCTTTCTTACCTTCTACGAGTTCTATTAAATCATAAAGATGTCCTATGGTCGAAGTTTCTCCGCCAGCCTCGACGAACCTTATAGCTGCAAGTACCTTGGGTCCCATGCTACCTTCTTTAAAGTGTCCTTCTGCGTAGTACCTTTTCATTTCTTCAACAGAAACCCTATCAAGCTTCTTCTGGTTTGGCGTTCCGTAATTCAGGTAGGCACCGTCAACATCAGTTGCGATCACGAATTTGCTAGCTCCTACAAGCGTAGCAAGCCTCTGGCCGGCTAGGTCTTTGTCAATTACTGCTTCAACACCAGTTGCGACTCCGTCTTTCTCAACTATGGGTATCCCTCCACCGCCACTTGCTACAACAACGAAACCGTAATCAACAAGCGTCTTTATGGCATACCTTTCCGCTATCAGTTTTGGATCAGGAGACGGCACGACCCTCCTCCATCCTCTTCCTGAGTCTTCTTTGAAAACCCAGTCTGGGAACTGTTTCTTAAGTTCATCTACGTCTTCCTTTTTATAGAAAGGACCTACTGGTTTTGTCGGATTTTTAAAAGCCGGATCGTTCTCATCAACAATGGTCCTTGTTACTATTGTTACCACATATTTGTCGATCTTCCTTGATTTTAGTTCATTTCTCAACGCCTGCTGGATCATATAACCTATGAAACCTTGGGTTTCTGCTCCCGCCACATCCATAGGAAATGCTGGAACGCCATAGACTTTTTGACCCGCGTCGTGTCTAAGCAAAGTTGCGCCAACCTGGGGACCATTACCGTGCGTAATCACAACTTTGTAACCTCTTTCAATAAGATCTGCTATCTTTTTAGCTGTTATTTTGGTGTTTTCATACTGTTCCTGAAAAGTTCCCTTCTGACCCCTTTGAAGCAAAGCGTTTCCTCCTAAAGCTATAACGATTAGGTTTCTTTCTGACATATCTCTTCGCTTAACCCTTAATTAGGATAAATATTAAGTTTACTTTTTAATAAAAAGAAATTAAAAAAATTATCAGATTAAGCGTTCTTAACGCAAATTTGATCGTTTATGAATTCTTAAACTGCTTAGCTAATTTTTTTCCTTCTTTTGTAAGGTCAAAATAAATTCCCTTTGGCTTTTTATCCCTGTTTCTCTGTTTAAACTTTATCCATGGTTTGATCGATGAAGTTGGCAACCATTTCAAAGATCCGTTATATTTTTGCAGAAGTCCCAAACTTTCTAAGTGCAAACAAGCGGCCTCTATTTCATCTTCACTGTATGATGGCCTCCAGCCGCTTATTCCAAGCAACCTTCTGGCCATTAACCATGCGTTATCCGGACCATATTTTAAAATATGAACGAGTATTTTCTTTTCTAAATCTGTGAGGTTTATTTCTTTTTTATCTCCAGCTTTCAAGATACTCTTTTTGTTCCTCAGTTAGCTTTTCAAGCTTTATTCCGTTCAAATCTAAGAATGTCTCAACAACCTTCTTATCGACTTCTTCGGGCACGTTGTACACTCTGTTCTGAAGCTTCCCCCTGTTTTCTGATAGATAAAGCGCGCTCTGCAACTGTAAAGAAAAAGAAAGATCCATTATTTCTATTGGATGTCCGTCGGCTGCTCCTAGATTTACAAGCCTTCCCTCGGCTAGAACATAGACCCTTCTGCCATTCGGTAGCATGTAGCTTGAGACGTTGGGGCGTGCTTCTCCCAAATATTTTGCGTTTTCTCTTAACCAGGCCATATCGACTTCTACATCAAAATGACCCGCATTGCTGAGAAATACACCATCTTTCATGTTAAGCATGTGTTTGCCTGTTATAACTTTAACATTCCCCGTACATGTTACAAATAAATCGCCATAGCGAGCTGCTTCTTCCATGTTAGTAACCTTATAACCATCAAAATAAGCTTCAAGAGCTTTGAAAGGGTCTGCTTCGACAACTGTGACTCTTGCACCGAGTCCTCTAAGCCTTTCTGCTACGCCTTTGCCTACCCAACCATACCCAACTACGACTGCCTCTTTACCTCCCATCATAGAATTTGTTGACCTTATCAAACCATCTACTACGCTTTGACCACTGCCAAATCTGTTATCATAAAGGTACTTTCCTTTTGCATCGTTAACAGCTACAGCTGGAAACTTCAGTATTCCTTCTTTTTCTAATGCTTTTAGCCTTCTTACCCCTGTTGTTGTTTCTTCAGAAACGCCAAATATGCTGTAGTACATCTCATTTTTTATAGCCATGATCGAGAGGTCAGCCCCATCGTCAATGATTAAGTTTGGCTTTAGTTCAAGTATCCTCTTATGATTAAACTCATATTCCTCTGGCGTTTCTCCTCTCCACGCATAAACGTGATCAACGTATTCTGTCAACGCAGCTGCTACATCGTCCTGAGCAGTAATCGGGTTGCTGCTTGTTATGCTTACTTCCGCTCCTAGCTTTTTGAGAGCCATGGCCAAGTATGCGGTCTTGGCTTCTAAATGAAGGCTCATCCCTATCCTAACTCCCTTGAACGGTTGTTCATTTACGTACTGTCTAACCAGTTCATTGAGAACGTACATGCGTTGTGATGCCCATTCTATCTTTTTCTTTCCCGCATCCTTAAGGCTTAAATCTTTTACCTGATGCTGCATGACAATATATATTTTAAATGGAAATTAAAAGTTTTCATTATGAATAATCTTTTGACGCGCTTTTATTGAAAGATAGTTTTATCAATTAAAAATGTAAGCTTTCAAAGTTTGAACCAGTTTTTGTCTAACAGATATCCAACTTCTTCACTTTTTATTATGTTTGCTCCGTACACTTTTTTAAAATATTCTTTCCAGTTTTTATCTAAGTATGCGGCAACGGCATCTTCTATTATGTATATTTTATACCCCCTGTAAAATGCATCGGCCGCTGTATGCCTAACGCATATGTCAGCGTCCAAACCGATAAGAAAAACGGCGTCAACGCCTTTTGATCTCAATAAATAATCTAAAGGCGTCCCAAAGAATCCTGAGTAAACATGTTTTTCAATTACATAATCGTTTTGCAAAGGCTTGAGCTCTTCTATGATTTGCGAGCCTTTTGAAGAATATAATGCATGAGGCCCCCACACTTTAATTTCAAAGTCCGTTTCAAAGTGAGAATCGTTGACGTAAAAAATATCAAAGCCCCTTTTCCTAAATTCTTCTACCACCTTTTTAGCTGGATTCACTGTTAACCTTGCTTCAGGAGTAGAAAGCCTGCCGTTTACAAATTCTTCTAACATATCTACTATTATCAACGCAGGCCTTCCCATGATTTTATTTTATACGTCCTTGTTAATAATAATCGTTTCGATTTTTTAATCAAAAATCGAAGCCAATTTTATGGAACCTTAAAGCATGCGTGAATAGCTTTTTCTGAAATACTGAATCTGTAGCCTGTTCTTTAGTTCCACGAGATCTCTCATAACAGCTCCTGCTGTTTCCCTTCCGCCTGCGCCTTTTCCTATAAGATAAACGCTGCCAAGTTCTTCTACTGTAAACTCGACAGCATTATATGTTCCGTCAATGTTAAGCAGGTCATCTTTTGAAATCACCTCTAATGAAACTCTTGGCCTTGGAGTTGAGCTGGCTATTAGCTTTACCGTATGATTAAAATCTACCTTGGGTATACCTTTTTCAATTCCGCTTATCTCTATGTCTTTTAACGTGTACTTATCTTCAAAGACGTGGTTCAACAGTATAACGAGCTTAGCTGCGCTGTCAGTTCCATTCAAGTCTAAAGTTGGGTCTGCTTCAGCAATTCCCAGCCTCTTAGCTTCTGAAATTGCATCTTCTATGCTTGAACCTTCGTTTATGACTTTTGAGAGAACAAAATTTGACGTTCCGTTTAATATGCCTCTGAATGAAATAATCCTGTTGCCCTTTAGCGCATTGTCTGCAAAGTAAATAAAAGGCGTCCCTCCTCCAACTGTGCCACTGTAAAGAACAACAAGCCCTCTTGACTCCGCTTCTTCTAATATTGTAGGCATATAAAGGGCCATAGGTCCTTTGTTTGTTGTTATCACGTTAGACCCGCTCTTAAGGGCCTCCATTATATGCGTAAATGCTGGCTCAGCATTTATAAAATTTGCAGGAGTGCATTCAACGGCCACATCTACGAGACCTTTCTTTATTGTTTCAAGAACAGGCTCTACCTTAAAAATTGATGAGAGCGGCTTGCCGGCATCCTTGACATTCAGCGTTTCTGGAGGGTTTATACCATTATCTTTGTAAAAGCATCCTGACCTATCACATACAAAAACCACCTGCAGCACAAGTCCGTATTTGTTTTTAAACTCCCATGCCCTTTCATAAATGAGCCTGTGAAGAGCTTTGCCTACGGAACCATAACCTACAATACCGATTCTCATCCGTTAATCACTTGTTTCAGAGACTCCATATCAGCGTCTATGACTACTTCTTCGGCATTAATCCTCATCAATGAGTCTGGATCTTTTAGCCCATTGCCAGTAACTATGGCAACCACCCTATCATTTTTACCAACTAAATTTTGCGAAGCTGCCTTAGCTAGACCTGCTATTGAAGCCGCGCTTGCAGGTTCAACAAATATTCCTTCTTCAGATGAAAGCTTTTTCTGATATTCAAGAATTTTTTCGTCGCTCACGCTGAGCATGACTCCCCCTGATTCTTTAACAGCGTGCATTGCTCTTCTCCAGCTAGCAGGGTTACCTATTTTTATTGCCGTAGCAATCGTTTGAGGATTCTGAACCGGTATGATTTCTTCCTTTTTTTCTACAAATGCTCTGTATATTGGAGAAGCGCCTTCGGCCTGTACACCTGCAAGTTTTGGCAACCTTTCAATCATGCCAATGCTTTTCATTTCTTTTAATCCTTTCCAGAGGGCTGTAATGTTGCCAGCGTTACCAACGGGTATAAATATCCAGTCTGGAGAACCATATTCTTCTATTATTTCATATGCTAAGGTCTTCTGTCCCTCTATTCTAAATGGGTTTACAGAATTAAGGAGGTATGTTTCTTTAGTTTTAGCAGCAAGAGATCTTACCATCTTAAGCGCATAATCAAAATTACCGCGTACTTTAACTATTTTCGCGCCAGCCGCTCTAGCCTGGGCCAGTTTACCTAGAGCAACCGCACCCTCAGGCACTACAACATAAGATTTTATTCCAGCGCGAGCAGCATAAGCTGATAGGCTTGCGGCTGTATTTCCAGTTGAAGCGCATATGACAGAACGAGCCCCAAGTTCAACAGCCCTGGTAACCCCCACGGTCATGCCTCTGTCTTTAAAGCTTCCTGTAGGATTAAGGCCTTCGTTTTTGATCCTGAGTTCCTTTACCCCTATTTCTTCATAAAGCTTAACACTTTCATGTAAGGGAGTGCCACCTTCGTTCAATGTAACTGGTTTTTCTGAATTTACGGGTAAAACGTTTTTATACCTCCAAACGCCTTTGCCTTTAAAAACTGCTTCTTGTAACTCATTTTCTTCATAAACTATAGTAAGAGGGTCGCCGCATTTCGGGCAAAAGTACATATTTTTATCTAGACTTTCTTCATATCCGCAGTTTTCGCACTTGTACTTTGGCAACCTCATAACTTAAATAAAAAGCTATTTTAAAACATTATTATCACAGTTTACAATCTTTGATCCTTTTTTCTAATTCTGAACTTTCTTCATTGAAGATAAAATTTTACTGGCCTTATTCTTAACATCGTCGTCTACTTTTACAACAACTAGACCTTCGTTAGGCTGCCCATAAAGCACATAAC
Source organism: Conexivisphaerales archaeon (assembly GCA_030756715.1). Taxonomy (GTDB): domain Archaea; phylum Thermoproteota; class Nitrososphaeria; order Conexivisphaerales; family UBA164; genus CAYFFZ01. The sequence continues at coordinate 24,906 of JAVBJD010000007.1, read as the reverse complement.
TACCTTCTGGAGCATAAATTATTGCAGGTATTCCAAGCAGATCTTCCTCACCCTCTATCTCGATTCTAACTCTTTTTTTGGAGCTTATAGCCCTCTTTATGGCTCTTATCGATTCTTCTGTTATTGTTCCAGGCTCGTTCTTTACCTTTATGATGGTTTCAGCGGCTGTCAAAGTTTTTTCTCTTGATGACCTCTTTTCTTTAAGGTCGACAATTTCTACCTTGGGTTTTCCGCCAGCTAAAATAAATGATTCTGTTGTTCTGTCACCTACAGTTATTACAAACTTTTCTATCAGATTGTTTTTTATATATTCCATCTCATTGCCTGCTCTTATTAATAATCCAAGAGGCTTTTTTAGATCTTCCCTTAACTTTTCAGTAAGCTCATACAACGCTTATCGCGTACCTTCCTGGAACTTTTATACCTAAAAGCTTTGCCACTTCTGATTTTTCTACATCAAGCAAAATTATTTCACCTGACCAATTTATAGATAAATCCTTTGAACCGCAGACAGGGCAAACGCTTTCTTTTGTTATGAAATGACATTTTCTGCAAGCTTTTTCAGATGGCATTTTATATTTACCCCTGTTGATTCTGTTGAGCGGTTATTTTCTTTATTTCTTCTTCTATCCATTCAAGGGCTCCAAGCATCGGTTGACGACATGTTATACCAATTTTCGCCATGCTTATGCCTGTACCAATGCTTACAGCTATTATCTTTGCCCTTACTTTACTACCTACTTTAAGCTGCCTCTTAGTGTTTTGTCCTATAATCATGCCTCCTTTTAAATCGACTGTGACATAATCGTCCATAACCTGGCTTATATGCAAAAGCGCATCGGCAGGCCCAATCTTAACGAAAGCCCCGAAATCAGTTATTTCTACTACTTCTCCTTCTATGAGTTCTCCCAACACCGGATAAAACGATAAAACGTCGAACTGGACCCTGTGGTACTTCCCTCCATCACCATGCAGAATTTTCCCTATTTTTTCTGCATTAGCAGAAAGTATCTTTATCAAAAATCCATAATCTTTTGTTACGGTGCTTTCATATTTTTCTTTTAACTGTTTTATAGCTATCTCATTAATATCTTTATCGAAATCGGAGGGAGGTATACGCACAACGTCCTCAAGCGTCAATATCTGAAACAAATAAACCACCTCCTAAAAATTGCTTTTCGTTATAATTTAAACCTTTTGCCAAATAATTAAAAAATTTCATCTTTTGAACCCTGGTTTTTGATTTTCTAATTACGAATTTTTACTTGCATATCATTTTAGCAAAAAATATTTGAGAGAAAAGAATAATCTTATTTCGCTAAATATAAAAGCACACTCTTTTTATATAATATCCATGCATGGCAACATTAAGGTAGCGCTGGTCGGGGCTGGAAATGTCGCAGAACATGTAATAAAAGGGATATATGATAACGTTAAACCGTGGCATGAAAGCGTTGGAGGTTACAATGTTAAAGACATAGAAGTCGTTGGCATTTTCGACGTAGATAAGAAAAAAGTAGGCAAAAGCATTCGAGAAATTTATAAAACAGGACCTGAAGTTATAATTGAACCTTCTATATTCTATCCTGAAGAAATAAGCAGAGAAATGGGCGCAAACCTAGAGCTGGTTAAAACCGATGAGCCTGCTTTTATGAATAAAATTAAGAACCTGGATGCTGACCAGATAATAAACCTTATAAATTCTGGCCAGCAAAGGGCTAGCGAGTTTCTTGCTAGAGCATCGGTTGAAGCCGGCTCTTCTTTAGTTAACGCTACACCGGCTCTTATAGCGCATAACGAAGAAATAATTAATGAGTTTGCTCATAAAAAGCTTCTAGTTGCAGGGGACGACTTACAAAGCCAGCTCGGAGGTACATGGCTTCACAGGATACTTATGCTTGCTTTCAAACAATTCGGAAGCACGTGGGTTAAATCGTACCAGCTTGACGTAGGTGGTTCATTTGAGACGCTTAACACTATGGATGAAAGGATAAGAGAGCACAAGAAAAAAATAAAGAGCTCCGCTATAAAAAGAGAGGATGAAGCTTCAGAAGTTGTTACGGGAACCACAGATTATGTGCCTTTTCTAAACGACTACAGGGTAAGCCATTTCTATGTTGAAGTACTCGGCCCCTTTAATGAAAGGTTCTATATCGATGCTGAATATAAAACGAGAGACGGTCCAAATGCATACAATATAATCGTTGATGTGATAAGGGCTTTAAAATACGAGAACGATAAAGGTTCTATTGGCAGTATAAAACTTATCAATGCTTTCGGTTTCAAGAGTAACGCCGGGGGTACAAATCTGTTAAAAATACTAGAAGATTTTGAGAAAAATTATCTTATTTGATTCTCATACGAAAAGTTTTTATTTTACAATTTTTTAAATATAGATGAAAGAAAATGAGCGATAAATATACAAAGGGACAAACATGGGGTGCTTTGAAAAAAGCTTGGAAAGCTTACAAGATAGCAAAAGTTCAGGGAGACAAACAGAAAATGCTAGAATATGCAAACAGGATTAGGACGCTGCAGGAAGAACTGGGCCTTCAGAAGTCAAAGTTTCCAGAACTAGGGTTAAACTAAAAATTACAGCAAGAAAGCAAATAAATAGTAAAGAGTTAAAAATACCTTTTTTTATTATTTTTTGATCCCGTAGCTCAGCTTGGACAGAGCGCCGGCCCTCTAAGCCGGAGGTCGCGGGTTCGAATCCCGCCGGGATCGAATTTTATTCGTTTATACTGAATGTTTTAAAAAATCAATTGTTTATTTTATAAGGGAAGGATAGAAATACCTTTTGCCTTTTTCTTTCTTCTTTTGATCCCATTCATAGAGTATTTTTACAGCTTCGTTCGAAACTTTCACCATGGTTTCGACACCAGCATTGGGTACAAATTCCCCTGTTTCTCTGTTTGCGATGGCGGCAAATATCGAGCCAGCTCTCACTTTATAGATAGATGCCAGTGTAAAAAGGGTTGATGATTCCATTTCCATGTTTACGACGTTAAGCTTTTTTAGAGTTTCAACGATCTTTTCAGAGTATTCGTTCGTAAAACCTCCAAATCCGGGTCTTCCCTGCCCAAGGTAAAAGCTATCTGTAGAATACGTGATGCCAAGCCAGTAATTTACCCCTAATGTCTCTGCGGCCTCTACCAGAGCATTTACAACCTCATAATTTGCAACGGCCGGATATTCAATAGGAGCATAAGCTCTTGTAGCGCCGTCTGCTCTGAACGCACCAACAGATATTATAAGATCGCCTATGCCTATGTCCTTCCAGAGCGCACCTGTTGTTCCAGTTCTTATCAGCGTATCGGCTCCAACTCTGAGAAGTTCTTCCACAGCTATGGCTATCGCGCCTGAGCCTATGCCAGTTGAAGTGCATGCTAGTTCAATCCCTTTGTAAACTCCCTTATAAGTTAAGTATTCTCTTTCTTGAGCTACCAGCTGGCTTGAATCCCAGCTTTTTGCAAACACCTTAACCCTGTCAGGATCGCCGGGCAAAAATACAAACCTCGGTATTTGCCCTTTACCTATCCTGATGTGATAAAGCGCCTCACCGACTTTTGGCTCTTCGGCCTTTTTTAGTTCGCTCATGTATATTACTCTTTAAAAATTATATAATAAACTTATTTACGATAATCCAAAACTGATTATGCGTTATCACTGAACTAGTTGCTTTATGTAGATTTGCAAATTTTCGTCTATATCGATCTTTCCATCTGAAAGCAATAAAAGTATAGCCAAGAACATCCTTATGATTTCTAAGGGGTTACTACCCTTAATTATTTCATAAATGGATGATTTACCCTTTTCTTTTAGTATAGCTATTACAATGTTTTCATATTTTTTTAATGTCTCCAACACTAGAGTTTCGTTTATTACTGGCAATGAAGAGGGTTCTATGCCTTTTGGTATCAGATCCTGCCTGTTTGAAAGTTCTCTTATCATTTCTTTAAAAGCTTCAATAAGCTCATCCAGATCTGCAACGGGTATTTCTAAAGGTATGTAAGGTTGCAAGTTAACGTCCACATTTAAAGAAATCTCACCCCTTTGCTGTTCCCTTTTCTTTGGCTCATAAAATAATTTTTTGACCTTCATTTCATAGATCAGACTTGAAGTTGAAACAGCTATTCCGCTCAATCTGAAATCAGTTAATTTAGTTTCCTCGAGATATTTCTTGAAAAGTTCCAAGAGAACGTACACTTTTAGTTCCCATGGATTAAGCCTTCTAACTAAATCCGGGTTCAAAAGAACTTTTATGTTACCGCTTATCTCACTGTTGCTCATTAACTATCTTATTCATCTCCAATGGCAAAACCTTGCTAACGCCCTCTCTTTCATATACCCCGAAAACTTTATCGGCTTTTGATATCATCGTGTCCTTTAATGATATTAGGATTATTTGAGATGTTTGAGCCCAGTTTTTTAAGAAGTTTCCCAACCTTTCGGCTCTCTCTGCATCGAGGTTAGCGTCAATTTCATCAAATATATAAAAATTAGAAGGATAAGAAGACTGAATTGCCATAAGAAAAGACACAGAAAGAACAGCTTTTTCCCCGCCACTAAGAGATGCTGATTCTCTTGGTTGCTTATCACCGAACTGGCCTATTAAAAACACACCGCCTTCAAAAGGATTATCTGGGTTTTCAAGCTCTAACCATGCGTTACCATCGACTATCTGCTTAAATATGTCTCTAACCTTTTTATCTATCTCCTGAAAGGCCTTTATGAAAGTATCTTTTTTCTGCCTGTCTATATCTTCTATGAACTTCATTATAGCGTCTCTATCTTTCTCCAGCTCGTTCCTTCTGCTTGAGGCCTCCTTGTAAGACCTGTAATATTCTGAATAATCCTTTTCTGCCATTTTGTTCACCCTGTTTCCAAGTTCTGTCTGTTCTTGTTCGAGATTTGATATTAATGATTCATAATCTCCTATTAGTTCGTAGGGGTCATACTTAATGCTTTGGATTTCTTTTTTAACGCTAGCTTCTTCGGACTCTATGCTCTCAAGCTGTACCTTCAGCTTTTCAATTTTTCTGTTTAAATCCTTGATATCCTTAAGAAGTCTGTCTTTCTCTTTTGATAGCTGTTCTTTTGAGGCTTCGGCTTCCGAGATAACTTTTACCCTTGATTCCAGGTCCTTTATATAGAATTCGAGATCCTTTTTCTCTTTGAACAGAGAATCCCTTTTGGCGTTCAATTCAGCTGCTTTATTTTTATATTCTTCGATCTTCTTCTCTAAATCAATGATACTCTGTGAAGTAACTGAGATCCTGTCTTTTACTGAGTTCAGGCTTAAGTATGTTTCGTTTAAATAGTATTTCTTTTCAGAGATTAAAGCTTCCAGCCGTTCTTTTCTTTTAAGGCTTTCATTTATCTTTGTTTCAATTTCTGAAACGTTTAAAACGGCCGGTTCTGCGCTTTTTAGCCTGTTCTTTATATTCTCTATCTTTTCGTTTATGCTATGAATGATTCTTTCATATTTGTTAATTTCCATAGAATTCTTTTCTAATTTTTGTTTAAGCTCGCCAAGTTCGAACGTATACCTTTGTAAAGCCTCCTCCTCACCGTTTATTAGATTCTCCAATTCTTTTATCGTCTCATTATTAAATGATCTGGTGTCAGCTACCGTTAATTTTTGCTTCAGCTCTAGAATTTCGTTTGATATTTCAGAGATAATTTGTGTTCTCTTAGAGATGACCTCAGTAAGTTTATCTGTGCTTTCCTTGACTTTTGAAAGCTTTTTAGCGAACTCTTCAACGTCAAGCTTTAAAGCTTCAAGCTGTCCCATTTCATAAATACCCCTGCTTATTATAGTTCCGTCCTTAAGAACAATAGCCTCACAGCACTCACCATTACTGGTACAAACCCTTCCCAGAAGATTTTCAACCAGATTCTTATACTGTTCATTATATTCAACGTAATTTAATACAGAATTCTGGCAAGGTGCACGTTTTATTATTTCATTCAAAAATACAGCCCTTTTCCTAGCGCTGCTCTTTAAAAAGCTCATGATCTTCTTGTTTGAAGCAGAAAATACTAGAGGGTCTTTAAGGTATTCTAAAACTGCGTTTATTATTTTTTCATAGCCTTCCTTTGGTTTTATTATATCGCTTAATCTACCCAAATATCCTTCCAAAAGACCAGCTTTTAAAAGTTCATCTTCATCGTCGTTATTTTTTATTTTTTTAATGAGTTTTTGAGCCGTTGCATAACCTATAGCCTTAACGAGGATATCGTTCGCGTTTATTATCTCTTGGATTATTTCCTGTCTTCTTTTCCTCAGCCCTTCTAGTTTCGAAACGTATTCTGATATATTTTCAGGCTTTTCAGCAAAACCCAAGTTGCTTATTTTTTTCTTAAGGTCCTCGTGTTTCTTTATCAGCTCTTCATAACTTTGCAGCCTTTGCTCTTCTGTTTTCAAGATCTCTTTAAGGTAGCTAAGATTCATTTCTATCCTCATCCTGGCGTTTACTAGCTTTTCGAGTGCAGAAGCCAGCCTTCTCTGATTACTCTCTTTCTCGCGTACCATCAGAACCATCTTTTCTTTACTTTTTTGCAGCTCTAAAACTTCTTCGTTTGTTCTGGCAAGTTCGGAATTTAATTTTTCAAGATCGTTCTGAATCGTTGCTATTTTATCCTCTAAAGTTGTTTTATTCTGGTCCAGGTTTTTGATCATTTCTTTAAGACCTGATAATGCTTTGGAAGCTTTTTCAATCTCTTCAAGATAAGAGTTAAGGTTCAATTCTATATAATGAAGCTCAGATTCGATAGCGTTTAATCTGCTCTTTGTATTAGCATAATCTTCATAAAATTTTCTTGACGACTCTCCGCCTTCTAGCATTCTGATAAGCTCGTCTAGCTCTTTAGAAAGCGATTCTGCCCTGTTCTGAGCCTCTTCCATTGACTTTTTTATGTTTTCTTTTTCTTCAGATATTTCAGACAGCCTTTTTAAAAGCTTAGCTTTTCTGTACTTTTCGATTTCTTCGTTTATAAGGTTCAATCTTGTGAATTCGTTCATTTCCGTTTCAAGCTTTACCATGACCTCCCTCTTTTCGTCCATTTTTGCAAAGGTAACAGCAAGCTGTTCATCGGCTTCCTTTAACCTCTGAAGCGCTTCAGCTTTCTTTTCATCATAAACCTTTATTCCTATTATTTCCTGCAGTAGCTGCATCCTGTCTGAGGGTGACATTTCAGCTATAGCGTTGAGAGAGCCCTGCGGAACAATGTTAAGGCCGTCAGCTGATATACCAGCTGCGGTTAAAACATCCTCTATAGCGTTTTTAGTAGACCTCTTACCATTTAAAAAATACCTTTGAGTGCCATCCTCCAAAAGCTCTCTCGTAATTGTAACCTTGTCAGAGTTGACAGGTATAGCCCCACTTTCGTTAGAAAGCGTTATACTGACCCTGGCTACTTTATTCCTCGAACCCTCGTTTATCAGCCTGCTCATGCGACTTTCCCTCAGCGACTTAGGGCTATTAGAGCCTAGGGCAAACCTGATTGCGTCCAATATGTTCGATTTGCCGCTACCGTTTTTTCCTGTTATCGCGTTAAAACCTTTAACAAACTCTAAGCTAACATGATCTCTAAAGGATTTAAATCCCTTTAATTCGAGCTTTAGTATACTTACCACACTCACTTTTTATTAAGATGTAATAATTAAACATTATTTACTAAAAAATTAGTATTATACCAAAAAATTTAAATTCCTACACACAAAAATTTCTATCCGATGAACAAAAAAGAACTGGCCATAACTGCTGTGTTTTCAGCCGCGGCTGTAATCTTTGAAGCGTTGCCGATCAAGCTTCCTTTCCCGCTTCTTTCATACCTTACCTTTGATATAGCAGAAATACCAGTTTTCTTTTTGCTTTTTTATAATGGTCCCAAGTCTGCTCTTGTCGGCGCCGTTCTTTTAGCTCTGGTTTTGCTTGGCTTAGGTAGCTTTGTACCCATAGGTCCCGCTTTTAAGTTCTTGGCTGTGGCGTCAAGCATACTTGGGGCAGCCCCGCTGTTTAAAAAATCGATTGCTGGATCCTTCGCCCTTTCGACACTTTCACGAATTCTTGTAATGGGCTTTGCCAATTACGCGCTTATCGAATTTTACATGCCAGGATTTTTAAGTTATGTAGGAGATTTCATAGGCTTAAATCCGATTGAAAGTGTTATGGTTCTTACTGCAATATTTAATATAATACAAAATGGTTTTTCTTTTTTTGTAGCGTATGCTCTATACACGAAGATAAAAAGCAGGACTGGTTGAGAAATATTCAAAACTTTAGATCGATTACAGCTCCTTTTAACCAGCTGTTGGTTGCAAGCTTTTTCAGCATCTTCTTTTTGTCTTCACTCTCTGCTTCTATTCCCTCAATTATTTCCTGGAGATATTTTATCGTGCTCTCATATATGGCGCGATCCACGGGGTATGGAATTCCGTCTTTTCCACCGTGCGCAAAGGAAAAAATCGCGGGATCCTTGTAAGAAGGCTCAGCACCATATATTACAGAAGCAGTCAACGCGAGGGCTCTTACAGCTTTAGCCCCCATACCCTTTGTAAGCAAAAGTTCTTCATAAGTTGAGGGATTAATTTTATTTATTACCTTCATCAAACGATCATCAAAATACCTCTCTAAATGCAGGTTTTTAACCCCATAAATATAGCTGTCTAGTCCCCTCCCGGCGGAAATCAGTTCAAGGGTTGCCTTCCTGTTTTCTTCTGAGTCTTTTGTAGCCAAATTAAGTACAGTTCTGTTAGGATCAAGAGCCGCTATGCCAGAATGAGGGTCGTTTAGCATGTCCTTACTGTAATCTCCGTTTATGTGATACCTTCTGGCGTATCCCCTTTCTTCATTAAGACCCTGTTGCACAACGGACCAGTTTTTGTTCTCAGAAATTATAAACCAGTGCTGATAAATAGAATAACCGTCCTGAACTGCTACACCGTCTATTTTTGCAGAAAGCCTGCTAAACTTAACTAACGTTTGTGCATCCAAGTTAAAAGTTTCAGCTATTTTTGAAATTTCATCAGGGGTTTTTTCTGCAGAGCCCTTACCTCCAGCTACCTTTATTCCTACCTCCACTTTGTTTAAAGCTTCTTTAAGGGCGGCCATTGTAACTGTTGTAAGGCCGCTGCTATGCCAGTCAAAACCGAGAACTGAACCAAATGCCTGAAACCAAAAAGGATCTGAAATCTTTTTTAGAAACTCGTCTTTTCCCTTATCTTTTACTATAAGGTATGCTATTTGACCAGCTAGGACAACCATCTTTCTGTACAGCCATTCAGGGGCCTTACCCCAGTGTAAAGGGAGGTCAGCTGTACCTTTTATCACTTTGATAAATTAATGGCTTAACCAGTATTTAATGATATTTGAGAGTTCAATCAAATACTGTTTGACGATGATTCTAAATTTTATTTACAGAAAATGTTTATTTATTAAAAAGTTTAATTTTTTTCAAGGTTTGAAAATCCTGTACATAAGCAAAAAAGAAGCAAAAGAACTGAGTAAAGAAGCTAAGGATATGGGGTTTGATTTTGAACCCGAAAAAATAATAGTGATAGATAATGCGTCAAAAGTTTTAATCGGGAACGGCATCTTCATTTTAACAGATAACAGGATACTGCCTTTTATAGCAGACAAAAGGGCTGAGCTTTTACCAGAAATATCTGTAGACCAGGGTGCTGTAAAGCACATAATTAACGGTGCGTCGATCATGAGGCCCGGTGTCATAAAAATAGGTGACGACGTGAAAAAAGACGGTATAGTAAAGGTTACAAACGAAGGACGCATATTGTGTTTGGGCATTTCGCTTTACGACAAAGGTGATATGGAAAAGCTCGACAAAGGCGTTGTCGTTAAAAACGTTCACAGAAAAGGTGACAAATTTTGGGATGCTGTATCGGAATATATTGCTAGCATAAAGCAAAAAAGATGATCGGCTTTAAAACTATTAGAAGGACGTAGACTGCTGCAAAACCCAAAAGAAAAGCAAGTATCCAGCTTAAGATTACCCATTTCAGATAATTTGACTTGAATATTCTTGGTTTTGAAGAAAAACCTACTCCTATTAAGCCGCCCATCGTAACTGTTGTAAGTGAAGCCGGTAAACCCAGGTAAGTCAGAACCAGCAATATTGTTGCCCCCCCGAGGACTGCGCTTATTATTCCTATTGGGCCCACTACAATAAGATCTTCTCCGACAGCTTTAGACATTCCTGCGGCTTTTAAAGCCCCAAGAGAAGCAAAAACAGCTAAAACGGCTATTTCTAAGTATGATAACGAATATGCACCTGCTATGAAACCAACGTTGTTAGCCCCGAGTACAAAAGAAGTATAAAAGACAGTAATCAAAGCTGATATCCTTATTATGGTGCTCAGCGTTGATATTGTCAACTTGAAAAGCAGACGCCTCAAAGCCTTGTAAAGCACTGCTGAAAAAGCTAATGCTATAAAAGGCGATATAATCCACCAAAGGAAGAGCCAGCTAACGTTTTCTGATATGCGTTTTGTGCCTTCAACTATAAGTATTGCGAGCCAACCGCCAACCAGAGACTGAGTTATACTCAGGGGGAGTTTTACTGCTGTGAATGCATAAAACAGAATTATCTGTATTATCAGAAGTATGAGCCCGTAAATTGTCCCCATTGTGCCTAAAGTCTTCGCATATCTAGCTGTATATTCACCCTGCAACAGAGTCCCGAGCAATATCCCCAGGCCCACAGTTATCGCTGCAATACTGTAGTTGAACCCTGCGCTGCCCGCTAAGCCTCCTTCAAAAACCGCTCCGTTGTTCAATCCGAACAGGTATATCAACAGAATCAGAAAAATTAAGTCAAGAATTTCAATTAAATTCATTTGTATCCCTTGGCTATCAGCCTTATTATTATGTCAGAACTGTCTTCCGCTGAATCCGCTATGTTATCCATAAGGTTTATTGCCTCTCTGAGTGTTATTATGTCCAGGACGTCAAGGTGTTTTCCTTTGTTATGCAGCTCAATTAGGGTTTTATCCTTAACGAAGTCTGCCTTTTCCTCTTTAGCTTCAACGTCTTTTATTTTAAGTAACAGCTCTCGAGGTGGAGATTTCTTCAACATAGTTAAAACTATTCCGAAAGAGTCCACTGTATCGAGTATTGCATTTACGAAATCGTTAAAAAGCGTCTCTTTAAACAGAAAGTTTAGCGCATCTCTTGAAACGTTATATTCGTTAAACATCTTTGCCACGTCTTTTGAGTAATCTGCAATAAAGTCCATCTTTTCAAGCAGATCCAAAAAATCGTCCCTTATATAAGAGAAGAAACTTCCAGAAGCTATTGTTTCGGCAAGCTTTTCATGCATTTCATCAGCTTCAGTTTCTGTTTTGTTAATTTTATCATAGTATGCTTGAAGGTCTTCAAACGAACTTGCGTGAACCATAAATTCTTTAAAAAGCACTACGGTCTCTCTAAGCTTAGCATAATAATTGCAAACTCCTTCAAGGAGCTCCTTTTCTCCGCCACCGATAAGTGACTTGACGGATACCAATCTGTTCACCAAACACAAAAAGAAAACAAAGCACTATATTAATTTATTTAAAAATCTCAGTACGTCATTAAGCCTTTTTCTTCAAGCAGTTCATGCAACTTTTCTACTGCGCGGTAAACTTCTTCTTCTTTTTTTGCGCCAGTGCAAACCAATTTTCCGCTTGCAAATAGAAGAATGACTGTTTTAGGATCGTCCATCCTGTAAATCAAACCAGGGAACTGTTCCGGTTCATACATCGTATGTTCCAATATTTCAGCTGCTTTTTCAAGGTTTATCTTTCCGCCCAAAGACGCAGAGGCTACTATGTTCTGTATCTCTATTATTGGTTCATTTTTTATGTCAATGCCAGCTTTTCTTAGCTTTTGAACCACAGTTTCAACGGCCTTTCTTGCCTGCGCTTCGCTTTTAGCCCCCGTACAGACCATTTTGCCTGAACTGAATATCAGTGTAGCTGTTTTTGGAGATTTCAGCCTGAACACAAGACCCGGGAACTGTTCCGGATGGTATTCTACATCAGGAAACAACCTCGTAATAGTTATAAGATCTATTGATTGATTTACAGAAGCGGACGTAACTACATTTTCAATACTTATCGACGCTATAGTTTTAGGCATTTCATTATATATTTAAAACCCCTATATATAAATACTTTTTAAAATAAAATAAAAATCGTTTATTTTTATGAGATGGGCCGGGCCGGATTTGAACCGGCGACCTTTCGGTTATCAGCCGAACGCTCTAACCATGCTGAGCTACCGGCCCATCAAGTAGCAACTTGTTGTCCGGTAGAGCCCCCTCTTAAAGCTTGTGTCAGCTTGTTCTGAACTTCTTGCAAAGATTGCCTTACTTTTTCTTCCTGCTTGCTCAGGACCGTTCTCCTTGTATTGGCAAGCTCTTTCTTTTCTTGCAGTTCTTTTAAAAGGTCTGCTTTGTTGCTCTTAATCATGATGCTTCCTGCGACTTTATAAACCTCCACATCATCTGACTGTTTCTGGAGTTCTTCTAAAGCTCTGTCAAGCTCTGCTATTTCCAGATCCACTTGCTGTTTCTGTGCTAAAATTGCCTGTAGGGTTTGCTGAAGCTGATCGTACCTTGCTAACTCTTCCTGCAACCACGCGGGAACGTTTTCGCTCATTTACATTAAGCTATTTACAGACGCATTTATAACTCTAAGGGTCGAATTGATAAATGCTCGGGCGTCCCCTATATCATCGCTATCGAACGAAATTACGAGACTATCGTCTTCTATTTCTGATGAATCAACAGCTTTTTTCAAAGAATATATTGATCTTTTGTCTCCTTTTACCCAGATTATTACGTTTACCCTTTTATTCTTGGACAAGGTCGTAGGCGTCCCCTGCGACTTTATAACCGCACTTTTCGCATTCCCAGACTCCGATCACAAGCCTCCTGAAATGGGTCGAACCGCACTTAGGACAAGCCCTTTTCTTCTTTAGCCTGTTCCATACTGATAAATATCTCCTCCTCAGGGTTAAACCGTATTTAACGCCAAGGTTAGGCATTTGATATCACTCCCTCCAATACCTTCCTCATCTCCTCAGATTTAGACTTTGCTAAATCTACTATCTTCAGAACATCATCTAACAGCAAACCTCCATTTCCTCCTTTCTGAACAGCGCATATGTTTCCGCTTTTATCGTAAACCATTGTGAGCCTTGCCTCCATTATACTTTCTTCTTCCCATGTTGGGTCCACGATTATGTAGCTATCGATCTTTGCAAATGTAGTAGAAATTCCCAAATCCTGTATTGGTAAAGGAACCTTCTCTGAACCCTTAACAAGGTTTCCATTTTGATTAATAAATGGGTAATACTTTGTTGTCATGAGCGCTACAACTGCAGCATAAGAGGAAGCGTCAAAAAGGTTGCCGTCCATTCCTATAACGCTTATGTCGACGTAAACTGTGTATACGTGTTTCCCCGGTTCTATGACCAGCTTTGAAAAGTCTATCATCTTACTTTCCCGTATACCTCTGTCAACAACCCTTGCCAGCTCTATTGAATCTTCATCTGGAGGCCCAGGTTCTTGATACTCGCTTGCAGTAGGAAGTATCTCAGCGTTTACTATTAAAATGCCTTCATTAGGGGTATCAGGGAAAGGTGTTCCAACGCCCATCTTAACACCAGCTATTACGTGCGTGTCTCCGAGCTTTACAAAGGCTGAACCTTCAGCCTTTTCTATAACATTTGGCGTTATACTGAGAGGTCTGTAATCAAGAAGCCCACGACCGTCGACCCTCTTACCCTGCGCTAACGTTTTTAATATCTGTTCCTTTCTTACAGCGCTTACAAGGAGGTTTTTTCTAGGCATCATTTTTTCTATCACCTTTAGAGTACTTTTTTGCTAGCGCTTCTTTTTGTATCTCCTTTATTTTTTTAGCTGCTTCCATGGCCATCATCAAACCAGCTTTAAATTCTTCAACAGTCATCTTTCCGTCCATCTGTAACAAAGTTACTTTGTTTTCGTTGAGCATAAAGGCTACAGGCATGTCGGATTCGCCTTCCTTATCCTCTATATCATTAAGATCAAGCACCAGCGTACCGTCTACCTTTCCAACCGCAACAGCTTCAACCAGATCTTTCATTGGTATGCCAGCATCAGCAAGAGCCACTGAAGCGGCTGTTATGCTGGCGCTCCTGCTTCCGCCATCGCTTTGAAGGACTTCTACAAAAACATCGATCATGGTTTTCGGAAAATTCTCGAGAATAAGTGATGGTTCTAAAGCGTCCCTTATAACTTTTGATATTTCTATCTCTCTTCTTGAAGGCTGTGGACTTTTCCTTTCCTCTGTAGAAAATGGTGACATATGGTACCTGCACCTCAGAGTTGCTCTTTCAATGTTCATGCCATACCTGTGTGAATCTCTAGGACCATAGATAGCTACTATTATCTTGTTCTTGCCGTGTTCTATGTATGATGAACCTGCAGCGTTCTTTATTATTCCTACATCTATCTTCAGAGGCCTGAGCTCAGTAGGACTTCTACCGTCAGTCCTTTTACCGTTAACTATCAGTGGATTCTCCATCTTTACTCAACACCTTTATTATTTCATTATACAAACCATTTAAATCGTACTTCGATTCTACCACGTCTAGGGCTCTTTTAACCATTTCTATCTTCTTTAAATCTCCCTTTACAACTACAACTCCGTTTGCACCAAGTCTAATTTCTGCGCCCGTTAGTTCTTTTATTTTGCTTGATATCCTGCTCCTGCTTGTGTATATGTAATGAGCTTTTGCTGGCGAAATGTAAAAAACTGCATCACCTTCAACCTTCCACTTCTGATCTGGTTGAAGGTAAACGTCCTTTCCCCTTTCTATTCTCTGAACCTTTGCAGCTATAAGATCCCCGAGATTGACCTTTTTTGAAAGGTCAAACCTTGAAGGGTCTATTCTTCTCTTGAAGAACGCGTTTGCCATGATATAGCCGTTAACATAAGAATTTATATCAATGGTTGCTGCAAGCGGTTGAACGTCAGTGACCATACCTATTACAAAATCTCCTACTTTAGGTATGTAGGGGCCGGAAAGCCTGACTACTCTTACCCTGCCTCCTCCCACTTCTGCTTTGCCGACGAATATTGAAAGGTATTCTTCACCTTTTTTAAGTACATTGCTCCAAGACCTAAAATTTCCCTTTGCAACAACTTCGCCCGGTACAACTAGCTTACTCAATTAGCTTTATCAACCCTTCCCCGTGAGTTAACGAAGCTATTCTATCTAAAAAAGCTGCCTGAGTGGCTATCGGTATGACTATCAACCCGCTTAAGCTTCCATCGCTTTCCCAGTTTTCCTGCTTTACTTCGCCGTATTCCTTAAGGACCTTTATTACTTGGTATGCGTACTTAGCCGGTATTTTAAAGCTCAGAGTTATGCTGCCTGTTTTTAGAGCTAAATAAGGCCTGATCTTTTCAACTACCAGTTTAGCCTGTTCTTCAGCTGGCTTCATAGGGTCTACAGAAATACCCGCCATCTCCATCGCCTTTTCTATCCTTATCACAGGATGAGGCAGATTTGTCTTAGGATCAACATAACTTTTTGATATGATCGTCACTATTTGCTTCTTTTTATCTTCTATTAGCTTTCTTCTTTGATCAGTTGTAAGAGGAAGCTCGCCTTTTGTTAGAATTTCTTTTTCTATTTCTCTTATGTCTTCCGTTCCAAAGGCTTTTTTTAATTTATCTCTTGGAGCTCTCTGTCCTTTAGATGAGTCTGTAAAGACCTCATCTATAACAAGGACTTTATCAAGATCCTTAACCTTGTTCTGCCTGTAATCAAATGCGGCATCTGCATACACTACAATTTCAAATTTATCTGAACCTTTAACGTACTTTATAACGGCAGTTTTAGTTGACATTTTTACTTACTTTGAAATTCTTTAGAAAGTTTAGAAACCCGTTCAGCTATCTCCTGGGCAGGGAGCGTCTTCATTATTTTTTCTTCTTTGTTTATATAAGCAACTTTAAGGTTAGTTGGATCCACTTTTCCTTCATTTACCCTTAATATACACTTTAAAGCAAGATCTATCGCGTCATCCAGACTTAAATCTTCTTTATAGCTCTGTTCTAAGTATTCGTTTGCAGTATCGCTTCCACCCCCTATAGCAACTGCGTCGTACTCCAAATATGTTCCGCTTGGATCAGTAGTGTAAAGAGATGGGGATTCTTTGTCGATGCCCGCAATTATAAGAGAAACGCCGAACGGCCTCACCCCAGCGTACTGTGTATATTGCTGCGCCAAATCACCCAAAGCTCTTGCTACTGTTTCTACTTCAATCGGTTCATCGTATATCAACCTGTTGTTTTGAGCCAAAGTCCTTGCGTTATCTACAAGAACCCTGGCATCAGGTACATAACCTGCTGCTGCTATCATTATATGGTCATCAACCTGAAATATTTTTTGACTTAACCTTGGGTTTTGAAGCTTTTTTACTCTCTCTTCTACAGCAAGCACAACTCCATTATCAACCTTAATCCCCACAGCAATCGTGCCCCTTCTCACTGTTTCAATAGCATATTCAACCTGATACAACCTACCATCAGGTGAGAATATCGTTAATGCTCTATCATATCCCGCAGATGGTGCGAACATCAAAATTCACCTAACACTATAATAAATTCTGGGCTTTTTAAAATTTTTTATATAAATTTTAAATAGCTTCAAAAAATCGTCATGCTTTTTCGCGAACAGATTATTGTTATTCTGTAAAATTAATCTATAAAAATCAGATTAACAGGATACTGTAGTTCATTAATCCTTTTAATCTCGTTTAAAAGATTTTTATTATACAAAAATAAAGGAAAAAAGACAAAGAATGTGTCAAGAAACAAAACCAAGCATTTTTAAACGTATGCAGCTAAAAGCTTCGGATTTTTACAGAATATCGCTCAGCGCGTTATTGGGTAGACCTTCAAATTTTTCCTTTTTTGATGAATTCCTTTATGCTTCAGGAATACCTTATGGAAGAAGAGCTGTAGAATGGATTAAAGAGAAAGGCATTAATTCAGTGATAAACCTTACTGAATACGAATTGGATTATGACGGCCTTGAGAAAACTCATATCCCTATGAAAAACGGAGAACCGCAAAAACCTGAGGTTTTGCACAAAGCCGTGAAAGCAATAGAAAAGTATCAGAAAAATAAAATGGCAACGCTGGTGCACTGCAGCGCAGGCCTTGGGAGGACAGGGATGGTTCTTTCTTGTTACCTTATCTACAAATATAATATGAAAGCGAAGGATGCACTTATAAAGCTAAGAGAGTTAAGAAAGGGTTCAGTAGCTGATAAAATTCAAGAACAATGCGTTTATTTTTATGAAAACTGGTTAAAGAACAATGTAAGAGGTGCAGATAACGATGAAAAGTAGGCTTTCGGTAATGCTTGTTGAACCTGAATACGGAATAAACATAGGTTACGTTGCAAGAACCATGGCCAATTTTGGCATCAAAGAACTTATAATAACTGGCAGGAAAAAAATTCCAGAGATCTCATTTAAGTTTGCATCGCATGCGGGCAATTTATTGGAAAATGCAAAATTTATGGACTTCGACGAAGCATTAAAAGGATACGATTACAGAATAGCCACTTCGGCAAGAGCCAGTAAAAACTGGAGAACGGTTCTCAGAAGAGCAAGGTATCCTGAAGAATCATTTAGAAACGCTCTAAGGCATGAGAAAGTCCTTTTGATTTTAGGAAGGGATACTACCGGATTAACAAACGAAGAAATAATGAAGTGCGATGATTTAATCAAAATTCCAACAAGCGATGAATACCCAGCGCTAAACATTTCACACAGCTTGGCCATCCTGCTTTATGTCTGGTCAACAATGAGTAAGAAAACAGAAGTAAAAATGGTGAACGTTCCTCGAAAAGAGGTCGATATATTGATAAATTATATTGAAAAGATTGCAAAAGGCGTCAAACTTGAAGACGAGAGAGCTTACAGAGTTGTCAAACTCTACAGAGAAATAGCTTTAAACAAGCTTGATGACGAGAGGGACATGCTAACGCTTTTGGGATTTTTCAGAGATATAATAAACGCTTTGAACTTAAACGATCAAGTAAGCGATGGATTGACTACGTAAAGTATGTTATTGCCCCTTATTATTACATCGCCATACGAAGCGATGAGTTTTCCGTTATCGTCATACTCTTCAGCGCCCTGAAGGTATATGTTCATGTAGCTGTCAACCTTTACAAGGCTGCCTTTATAGCTCATACCGTTCTTTAATTTAACAACAACTGGGTGTTCAATAAGCTTTAGAAGCTCATCCATGGGTTTTTTCCCCATATCTATTTGTGGAGGTTTTGTGTTTTGGATCAATCGCATGAGAGATAAATTCCTCAAAATAAAAACCTTTCTGTAAATGATAGTAAAGGTAGACAAAGCACAATTATATATGTAAGCATGAAAAGCTAAATTTAATCTACAATTATTTTGAAAACGTTTAAGATGTTCAATTGAGTTAAATTATTCAATGAATGACCTTAAAAAAATAGGTTTAGATGCTGTGCCAGCAATAGGGCTGGGAACCTGGGGCATTGGGGGAAAAAGCATGCCAGACCATTCAAAAGACAGGGAATGGATTGATGCCATTAGATATGCTATCGATAACGGTATGTGGCTTATAGATACAGCAGAATTTTATGCGCAGGGACATGCTGAAGAACTAGTTGGAGAGGCGATAAAAAAATATAAGCGAGATGAAGTCTTTATAATAAGTAAAGTCTGGTACACACACCTAGAAAGGGAACAGGTTTTGGAGGCAGCGGAAAGGTCTCTGAGAAGGCTCTCTTTAACCTATATAGACTTATATTTGATACACTGGCCAAATGAAAGAATACCGTTGCGAGAGACTTTGTCTGCCATGCAGGAGCTAATAGATAAAGGAAAAATAAGGTATGCCGGGGTGAGCAACTTTGATTTACGACTGCTTTCAAGGGCAAGGGAAGAAATGCCAAGAAGCGATATAGTGGCTGATGAGGTAAAATACAGCCTTTGGCACAGAGAGCCTGAAAAAGATCTTTTACAATATTGCGAAAAGGAAAAAATTGCTTTGATAGCTTATACGCCAACAGAAAAGGGCTCATTAGCGAATGAAAAATTTCTTGCTGAAATAGGAAAGAAATACGGAAAAACTGCTGTTCAGGTTGCCCTTAATTGGCTCATCTACAGAGAACCGGTTATAGCCATTCCAAAAGCTGAAAAACTTGAACACATAATAGAAGATGCAGGCGCGATGGGATGGAGGCTTAAACCTGAAGACTATAAGGTCATAGCTGATAGGTTTAATTTTTAACAAAATTAATTCAACATTCTAAGAAAAAAATATATATGCACAATTAAGTAAATCCTCTTAATGAGCTCTAAAAAGAAAAAAACAGTGATGCCGATGTCTAGCGCTGGACTAATGTCATTTTACAATACAGACGAGCCCGGAATAAAAGTAACCCCCACAGCAATCCTTGCATTAACCGTGAGCTTTATAGTTATTTCGATAGTTCTATTGGTGCTCAAACCAGTGTAAAAAATTGCAAAAGACCAACCAAAACGTTTCTACGTTATTTAAGGTATTGTTTAGTTTGCCTTCAAACAAATACGTCCTTCCGGCATTCCATTTAACTTTGTTTGTAATAATACAGGTTTTGATTACTGCAGTTTACAAAGGCGATGTGCGTCTGATACCAATAGGTTTTGTTGGCGTTCTTGTGTATCTTTATGCACTTAGGTATTTAACAGGTAAAAGGATTTCCTTTTCCACAATAAGAAGAGTGTCAGCTACGCACTCTTTTTTTCTTTTATTAACTTTTTTAACGTTGCTTATCAATATAATTTTTTTACGCCCTATCTTTATATTCGTCAGCTCACTGTCTGCAGTTTTTAGCTTTTCCTACATAGTTTTAAGGGGCGAATTTTTAGAAGGGCGCATTGAACCTCTGGTCAGCCTGCTTTTTTACTATTTTTTTCTGCTTTTACCAATTTACAGGCCTATTGAAAAAAGTTTTGATTATACAGAATTATACTTCTGGCTTGCAGCGTTTGCAATAACGGCACTATTTTATTATACCGTTGACAGACTTACATTGAACAAAGTAGGCGTCAAGCTTTCAAATGTAGCTCAAAAGGTTCTAGATGCCTGGATGGTGGAGTATTCTGAAGGCTTTGAAAAGCTTTTGGAAGCTAATTCAATACAGATCAAAACAAAAACTTATTGTCTTAAACTGGTAAATGATGACGGATCCAGTCATTGCATTTTAGTGCCCCCGGTTCATCCTGGACCGTTTAAAGGTGTTGGCAGCTATAACATAACCGAAGTTTTAGCTAAGCATTTCAAAGAAATGGGTTTTAAAGACGTCATAGTTTTGCATTCAGCTTCAAACCATGACATGAACATACCTTCTAAAGCGGCAGTTGCTGAATATTTAAAACAGCTCGATTCTAACCCTGCGGAACAGATTTTGGATAAATTCAAAGTTTTCAGTGAAGAAAGCACGTACTTCGAATATAACGGTTTATCCACCAACGCTTGTGATTTTGTCATACTTTTTCCTAAAGTCACTATGGATGACCTGCCCATGGGCTATATGCAAAAACTTTTTCAAGAAAATCAAAAAAGAAAAAAGCCCATCATACTTGTGGATTCTCACAGTAATCTTTCAAACTTTGTAGGAAACATAGACTTTTATGAACCGCTAAGGTTTCAGGCTCCAGAAGCGGATTCTGAAGCCCTGTTTTTCGCCTTAGAAAAGCTAGACTCAAGCTTTATGGAAGAGGTTGGCGGATGCGGCGCTTACAGGATAGATCTCTCAGATGGCAATTCAAAATTAAAGATTCTCTATGTAGATTCTAACAACGCTCTCCCAGAAGCTAAGGAAGTAATTCAAAAAAGCACGGGTTATCTTGTTGTAACTAGCGACACCCACGTAATAAAAACCTTAGCAAACAGAAAAGGCTACTGGGCTTTTGGAGAGCTAACAGACCCACAGATTGTTATTAAAATCATTCAGAAGAACCCTGAATTAAAGCTGAATAAAGTAAAAGCGAGCCTTTTGATTTGGGACAACGAAATAAAGGTTATAGGCGAGGAAGGACTTGAAAAATTAAAACAGGCCATGAGCTCATCGTTAAATAAATTTAAATATTACGTTATCGCAATCAGTGCTCTATTTGTGATCGCAATTTTTCTTTAGGTTTATGACGAAGCGCATGCACTCCAGCCGCAGACTGGGCATGTTGCACATCCTTCCTTGAAAACAAGCTTAGATCCACATACTGGGCAAGTCTCCATCTCACTGGAAGCGCCTGAACCGCTGATCACAGTAGTTACCTGCACTCTAGGCGTTGTTTTTTCTCCTTTTTTCTCTTTTTCTTCAGGAGCTTTCAGAACCTGAACCTGGAGCGATTTGTCCCTGTATACAGTTAAGTCTTTTACGCCCATTTCATGCGCCATAATTATTAGCTGCCTTACTTCTTCTGGGGTTATATAAGAAGGCATGTTTATTGTTTTGGAGATAGAGCTGTCTACCCATTTCTGGAAAGAAGCTAAAGCCTTTATGTGATCTTCTGGGGTGATTTCCAAAGCCGTCACAAAGACCCTCTTTATGTCTTCAGGTATATAGTTTATACCTGTAAGTTTGCCCCCTCTTGAGACTACATCCCTGAGCAGCTCTGAATCCAGTATGCCTAGTTTCCTCATAACCTTTTCGAAAACTGGGTCTATGTATTCAAAAGTTCCTACAGTTACATCTTTTTCGTACACAAGAGCAAAAACGGGCTCTATCCCGCTGCTGGTCCCCGCTATCATCGATATGCTACCCGTAGGAGCTATAACTGTAGTATACGCGTTCCTTATCCCGTTCTTTTTTATATCTTCTGCAAGAGTCTGCCAGTCAAGATGCCATGATGACCTGTCATAGAATCCTGAAAACGGCAGTTCTCCCTTTGCGTACCTGCTCTGCTCAAAAAGCGGGAAGGGACCCCTTTCCTTTGAGAGCTCGACGGATTGAACCTTTGAATAATAGTTTATGAACTCCATTAGTCTTTCCATAAATGTCCTTCCTTCATCGCTGTCATAAGGCAGTTTCAGTTCAAAGAGAAGGTCTGCCACTCCCATGACACCCAGACCAACTTTTCGCGTCTTCTTTGTCATTTCTTCTATACTTTTTAACGGGTATTTGTTTATCTCTATGACGTTGTCAAGGAACCTGGTGGCCAGCATAACGGTTTCTTTAAGCCCTTCCCAATCATACTCAACGCTGCCATCTTCTTTTTCCCGTACAAAAGCCCAAACGTTAAGGCTACCCAAGTTACATGATTCATTTTCATAAAGCAAAACTTCTCCGCAAGGATTTGTAGATGTTATAGGACCAAGCGCCTCGAGCAGTGGGTTGTACCTGTTAACGTTATCAAAATAAATAACCCCTGGCTCTGCGCTTTCCCAAGCCTGGTAAGCTATCAAGTCTAATACCTGCAGCGGGTCGATTTCTCCAACAACTTTGTTGTTCCTCGGATTAACAAGCGGATATTTTTTGCCCTGATTAAATGCATCCCAGAACTCGGGAAATATGAGGACTGAGATGTTAAAATTCCTTAGCTGCTGGTTACCCTTTTTAGCCGTTATGAATTTGAGAATGTCAGGGTGGTTTATGTTCAAAATTCCCATGTTGGCGCCACGCCTAACACCCCCTTGCTTTATTATCTCTGTCATGAAGTCAAATAGTTTCATAAAGCTGATAGGACCGCTTGCTACGCCGCCAGTGGATCTTACAACGTCACCTTCTGGTCTTAACTTGCTGAAATTATAACCTACCCCTCCTCCAGCCTGGAATATGAGAGCTGCCTGTTTTAAAGTGTCCATTATACTCTCTAAAGAATCTTCAATACCAAGGACAAAGCACGCAGATCCCATTCCATAATGCGAGCCAAAATTTATTAGAGCAGGCGTGTTGGGTATGAACTTTTTAGAAACCATCAGATCATAGTAACGGTCGATTAATTCTTCGACGTTCTTAAATTCGCCGTTGTTCATCATTTTTATAAGATCGCTCCACTTTACCTTGATGTGTCCCTCTGCGTTTAGCTTATCGTAAAGCTCCTTCAGGCCTCTCTTATGGAAAACGTTAAGTTCGTAATTACCTATTTTGATTTGCACGTTCTCGTCTAGAGGCTCATTTTCATTTGGCTGGACGCACTCTTTAGAATAAACGCGCGGGTCATAAAGTACCTCTGGCAAACCAACGTGAATGGCGACTCTCGTAAACATTTGCTTTGGGCTTTCTATTATTTTGCCGTTCTCGTCTTTTTTGAGGTACCTGCTTGCAAGAACTCTCAGAGCGTTCAGGTCAAAAGCTTTATCAACTTCATCAATTACGTCTTTGCCCAGTATCTTCTTCTTTTCCTCTCTTATTTCCGCTCTCTTTTGCCTATATAATATATAAGCCTTGGCGATCTTTGCCTGATTTTTTTCTATGAGTTTCTTTTCAACTATATCCTGGATCTCTTCAACATGAGGAGTGCCACCTCTAGCCTCAAGCTCCTGAACTACCGCATCTGCGACTTCTTCTGCTATTTTCCTGTCAAATATACCAACAGCTTTTTCAGCTTTCCATATAGCCTCAACTATCTTATTCTTATCGAACTTTGCGGTTCTACCATCCCTCTTTATAACATACTCTATCATACCGTCTTTTTTTGATAAACGTTATAAAATATATTTTTTTGTGAAATCATTTTGACCCATTTGTATGTAAACAAGACTTTTAAACAAGCTAAAATTTTTTGATCAAACTTATTTAAGTTCATTACCGTAATAATTTAGGAAGGCTATTTCCTTTAGAGGTTTTCTTGTTTTCTTACCTTTTAACTTCTTTGCAGGTTTTCCAAAAGGTATCACTGTAAGAAGATAAAGGTTTTTTGGAACTTTAAGAAGCTCTGCTATTTTTTCTCTTTCGAGGCCTCCGACCCATACTGATCCAAGCCCAAATGACCAAGCCGCTATCATCATGTTCTGGACAGCCCTTGTGCCGTCTATTATATGAAAAGGATTGTTTGGATCCACGAAAACAGCTACAGCAAAAGCTGCCTTTGAAATGTAAGGACCCGTGTTTGCCAGAGCGGCTACCTTTTTTAACAGATCTTTATCGTTTATAAGTATGAAGATCCAAGGTTGCTTGTTATAAGCGCTTGCGGCCATTCTTCCAGCTTCAAGAACTTTTTTCTGAACGTCGTAAGGCACATCTTCAGCAGCAAACTCCCTTACTTCAATTTTTGTTAGAACAGCATCTAATGCGTCCATGATAGCTTAAAATAAAAATAAAATATTAAGTTTAATGGAGCTTTTTTTAAATTGGCTTTCCGTATTCATTATGAACTTCCCGGAAACCGTTCTTTGCGTAGAATGAAGTGGCTATAATGTTCTTTGAAGGAAATCTTGCCATTAAGATTTTTATCCCTATCTTCTTCAGATCGCTTTCAGCGTATTCGATCAGCTGTTTGCCAATTGTAGATCTTCTCTTTGATGGATGTACGTAGAACTCCTCGATCTGGGCGACTATTTGCGGGACATAAAAAACTCTGTCAACTAGCTTAATTTTAACTGCTCCCCATATCTGCCCTTCCTCTTCGTAAACGTAGATAAGTGAATTCTTGTCAGATAAAGCTTCTTTAACCATCTTTTCTACTTTAGCACGCAAATCATCAACAACCTGAAGCATCGGGTCAAATTCTGAGTTAAGCTGATACATCTTGGCAAACATATTAGTGAGATCCTGAACGTCCGATTCATTTGCCTTTCTTATTGGCATATGCTATATTTTTTATGGCGTTTATATAAACGTTTAATTCTTTTTATAGAAATTA
>JAVBJD010000114.1 GCA_030756715.1 Conexivisphaerales archaeon | reverse complement strand
CATAAGGGCCGGCAGCTCCTGGCTCGGCAGGCAGATCTTCTTTCTGCTCGGTCAGATTGACGACACTGGCGGAGGACCAGCGAGGGAGCTTGAGAGCGTCCACACTTTTGTTGAAAGGTACCTTTTTGCAAAGAAGGCCGTAAAGAGCAGGATGAAGGTCTACCAGATGCTCACGGTCTTCACGCCTGTATGCCTCTCTTTCCTGATATTCGTCATGAGCTCAATGGTTGGGATGATGAAGTTCATGCCTTTTTCAACGCCTTCGAGCTTCTCAATAGGCTCTGTTTCAGCAACCCACTCCGGAGTTTCGATCCCGTCCATGCTCTTTCAGGCAAGCTATATAATGGTCATAATCACGAGCATCTTCATGAGCCTTTCCGGCACAGTAGCTTCAGGC
This sequence comes from Conexivisphaerales archaeon, assembly GCA_030756715.1. Taxonomy (GTDB): domain Archaea; phylum Thermoproteota; class Nitrososphaeria; order Conexivisphaerales; family UBA164; genus CAYFFZ01. The sequence goes on along the minus strand of JAVBJD010000114.1, from coordinate 1,147 downwards.
TTCACGATAAAGAACATGTGGAGGGTAGCACTTACGGTTCTGCTTGCATCTATTAGCGTTTTCATATTCACGAGCTACGGCCCCTCTCTAGCCTCAAGGCTCATGCCTTCAGTAATGGCTTCAGCTATTTTCCTTTAACCGTTTTTTTAATGATAGCCGTTTATTTTGAAATAAAATATTTAAAAGAGATATATCAAATGCAAAGAAGCAAATGTCTCAGGAAACTAAAAACATAACCCTTCTCTTCATCTCAAGGTCCTTGAGGAGCCTAACAGCGGGTTTTGTAGCTATAGCGATAAGCCTTTACTTCTACGATGTACTCAGGCTTTCCCTCATAATCGTTGGAGTCCTTTTCACCATAGGCTCGTTCGCTACGCCTCTGATTTCATTGCTGGTTGGAGTTCTGGGCGACAGGTACGGCAGGAAGACCGTGCTCCTGATAGACCTTCTCACGCTCCCCGCGGCTCTGTTGATAGTGCTATTTACCAAGAACTTTTACGCGCTGGCACTTGCAAGCGCTATAGGGGGTTTCGGGGTTGCGGGAGGCCTTGTTGGCGGCGGGGTTGGAGCTTCTGTCGGCCCCGTCGTCACTACGATGCTGGCAGAAAACACAAACGAAAAAAACAGGACCTTGATCTTTTCCCTGAACAGCGTCCTGTCAACGTTTGCCGGGGCTGCCGGAGCGCTTTTCGTTTCGTTCATAGGGTTCATAAAGCTCTTCTGGATAGGGGTCTTCCTTTCTCTTCTTTCAGCGCTGGTCATAATTCCGGTTAATGAGAAGTACAGAGCCCCAAGAAAAGAAGAGAAAAAGCATGACGCGAAAGTTTCTGAAAGGGACAGGAAGTTCATAAAAGCTTTCGCCATAACTGGCCTTTTGAACGGGCTTTCGATGGGCCTTATAACGCCTTACTACCCTATAATATTTCACGCGTTCTTCCACTTAACTACAGCTCAGGTTGGCTACCTCATGAGCGCTGGCGGAGTCCTTTCCGGGGTCGCCGACATTTTTACGCCTTCGCTGACAGAAAGGATTGGCTTCCTCAGGTTAATAACGAGGACCAGGATAATTTCAGCAACCATGATGCTTTTAATACCTTTTTCTCCGGCCGCTTACGTGGCCGCTCTTCTATACCTGATAATGACGCCT
>JAVBJD010000113.1 GCA_030756715.1 Conexivisphaerales archaeon | reverse complement strand
GGCGTTATAAAATAATGGTAAACTACAAGAATAGCCGCAACTAAACCAATATAAGTCGCATCTCTAGTTGTAAGCTTGAGGTTCTTTTCAGGCGCTTTTAGCCTCCAATACAAAATTAGCGATGTTAAATAAATAATAGCAAGCACAACTATTATTGGCCAAGGAATGACTGTGTAAGTATTAAAGTGAACACCGTTCCAGACCATGCTATAGTTAATCATTATTGTTTATATAAGCTTTATATTAAACAAATTTGTTTAACAAGAACAACAGATTCAAAATATAAAAAGAAAAACCATTACTTTCAATAAAGAATTTTTATAAAATTACTTAGACTCATTATAACCTGTCTTTATCTGACAATATCTATAAAGTGCATCGTAAAGTGGAAACTGAAGCCTCATGTTCTCATAATCATCTTTTGAAATTTCTCTGAATCCCAGCGCGGCCGCTTTAAGCCCCTTCGATTCTTCAGGAACATCCTGAGGATTGTGAGCATCAGCGCCTCTTACTATCTTCGCTAGTTCGAGCAGCGCTGGGTCTTTTAACCCGTACTTTTTTATTATAGCGTCAAAGCTAACGTATTCAACCCCATTTTCATAATAGTGATTAAGTTCGGCACCTTTAACATCAAAAGGTATTGCGCCTTCCTTTTCAGCAACTTTAAAAACTTCTTCCTCTGGCACAAAAATGAACTGGGCTTCTTTATCAATGAACTTTTTTATAAGCCAAGGACAAGCTATCCTGTCCACCATCGCTTTCTTCCTCGTAATCCATTTCATAATTTTATTTATGTAATTCCTATTATAAATATATTTATAGAATAAGAAGATAAATTAAAATCATGATAACTGACGTAGCAGTTATAGGCGCAGGCGCTACAGGTCTTTTTACAGCGCTTGACCTAAGCCTCAGAGGCATAAAAGTAACGGTAGTAGACAGGTCAGGTTTGATCAGCGGCACTTCAGGCAGGATGCATGGGCTTCTTCACAGTGGCGCAAGGTATGTGACAAACGATCTGGCGTCTGCAAAACAATGTATCGAAGAAAACGTGATATTGAGCAGAATGGCCCCGCATGCTATATTCGATACTAAAGGTCTTTTTGTTGCAGTAAAAGGTGATGATGAATCTTTTATAGACGAATTTGTTAAAGGACTAGATGAAGCAGAAATACCATACAGCGAAGTCAGTAATGCGTTGCAACTTGAACCAAACCTTAGCACAGAAGTTGAGTATGCTGTACAAGTTCCTGACAAAGTTGTTGATCCATTCAGACTTTTTGCAGGCGTCGCTTATGCAGCGAAACAGAAAGGCGCAAAATTTTTGCTTTATGATCATGTTAGAGGAATTATTGGTTCAAAAGTAATAACCGAAAAAGGAGAAATTGAATCAAAACTTATAATAAACGCCGCAGGGCCATGGGCTCCACGCATATCTGCTATGCACAGTAAAGAAAGCGAGGTTGTGGAGCTTATGCCAACCATAGGTGTTATGCTAGTGTTTGAAAAAAGGCTTAACAGCATGGTTTTGAACCGGTTAAGGCCTCCTTCAGACGGCGACATTATTGTTCCTTATTATGAAACTAGCATACTCGGCACAACGGCACAGGTTGTTGAAGATCC
>JAVBJD010000042.1 GCA_030756715.1 Conexivisphaerales archaeon | reverse complement strand
AAAATATTTCAGAAAAATTTTTAAAACAGTGTTATAGGGGTAAATCAATAATAAAACCGAAAAGCGTTTATTATTATTTTTATTATATGCATTTGATAATGCAAAAAGAGAGCGAAAAAACGATATATTTGAAAGCATACCCTATCAAAAGTTATGAAGACGTAAAGAAGATAAAGGACGATATTTCTGCAGGGAACATAGTCATAATTCGCTTTACACCCCTGGTCAAAAAGTCACTTGATGAGCTTTCAAAGAGCGTGGAAGAGCTTTACAAATTTGTCATGAGCATGGGAGGGGACATAGCGAGGCTTGGGGAGGACAGAATAGTAATAACGCCTCCTGGTATCAAAATATACAGAGAAGGCGGGCTCAAATATTAATAAAGCTTTTTAAGCGGTTTGCTGTTTGATAGTAAAAGGATGACAGAAGAAGAAATAAGAGGATTGGTCTACCTTATACAGGAGTACAAAGAAGCGTTAAGGACAACTTTACCCATAGCTAACGAAGTTATTGACGAAAGGATAGGGAGTTTGATGAACCAGTGCACCCAAGCTATAAAGCTGCTTGAAGACCCTAAAAAAGAAAACCTTGAAAAAGCTAAAAAACTGATAACTTCAATAATAACTAACTTTGAAAACGTTTATGAAGAAATAGAACAAAGCTTTCAAGAAGAAAACGATAAAGAAGAAGATAAATTAACCTTTTTGAGTGATTTCCTTTACTATTCCGGCAGCAATGGTCCTTCCTGAATCCCTGAGAGCAAACCTACCCATTTCTGGGAAGTCCTTGTAAACTTCTAAGCATATAGGCTGCAACGGCTTCAGCTTAACAATGGCTGCATCTCCTGTCTTGATGCTCTTTGGATGATCTTCAACGACTTGGCCGGTCCTTGGGTCAATCTTTTGAATTATTTCAACTATAGTAGTTGCCTGCTGTACTGTGTGCGCATGAAGCACAGGCGTATAGCCTGCCGCAATAGCTGTCGGGTGATATACTACGAATATCTGAGCTATGAACTCCTTAGCTACTGTTGGGGGACTGTCTGGATGACCAACTACCATGCCTCTTTTTACGTCCTGTTTTGCTATGCCCCTCACGTTAAACCCTATGTTGTCACCTGGTTCTGCCTTTTCTATCTGGGTGTGATGCGTCTCGATGGATTTAACTTCCCCTTTAAGCCCTGGAGGCATTATTATAATCTGATCGCCAACCTTGAGTACTCCAGTTACGACCCTTCCAACAGGCACTGTACCTACCCCGGTAATGCTGTATACGTCCTGAATCGGCAGTCTGAGAGGCTTGTCAACCGGCTTTGGAGGTACCTGTAACTGATCCAGAGCTTCAAGAAGAGTTGGGCCGTTGTACCATGGCATCTTGTCAGACTTGGTTGTCAGGTTGTCTCCATTCCAGCCTGAGACCGGGATGATTGGGATCGTGTCAACCTTATAACCAACAAGCCTGAGAAGATCCTGTACCATCTTCTTTACCTGTTCATACCTTTCTTTGCTGTAGGGTGGCTGAGTTGCGTCCATCTTGTTTATCAGAACTATAAGCTGGTTCACACCCAGCGTCTTAAGAAGGAACGCGTGCTCCCTTGCCTGACCCCCTTCCGCTAGCGCTGTTTCTGTTTCTCCTTCTTTTGCCGAAACTACAAGAATAGCTGCGTCTGCCTGGCTGGCTCCAGTGATCATGTTCTTTACGAAGTCCCTGTGTCCTGGGGCATCGATCAAGGTGAAGAAGTACTTCTTTGTTTCAAATTTCTGAAAAGCTAGATCTATAGTTACGCCCCTTTCCCTTTCCTCTTTTAGCCTGTCAAGCACCCATGCGTACTTAAAAGAATCGCCAACTCCGAGCTTTTCTGATTCTTTTGCGTATTCTTCGACTTCCCTTGGATCTATAACTCCCAGGTTAAACAAGAAATGACCCATAGTAGTGGATTTCCCGTTATCTACATGTCCTACAACAACTAAGTTCAGATGAGGTTTCTGGGACATTTTATCCTTCCCTTATTGGTGATAATTTATTAATATATAATGTTTTTGGCGATTATGATCAAAAATGAGAACCGTAAATTTACCTAGAGTAAACGCAGTAAGTTTCTCCCTGATCGATTATTTTTCCCTGCATCATATTTCTAAGAGCCTTTGAAGTTACGTTTTTCTGAACTGGAAGTTCGGTTTTTAGCGCATAAACTCTAAAAAAGTACCTGTGCACACCGTGTCCTTTTGGAGGACACGGTCCACCGTAACCTATCTTTCCAAAGTCGTTAATGCCCTGAACTCCTAGCTGAGAAGAAGTGTTTACCCCTTCTGGAAGCTCGTTGGCTTTTATGTTATAAATTACCCAGTGAACGAATGTCCCCATTGGCGCATCAGGATCTTCAACGATAAGAGCATACGCCACAGCTCCCTGAACTGTGTCCCAAGATATTGGTGGAGAAACATCTTGGCCGTCGCAGGTGTACTTCTTATCTATCCTGCTTCCTTCTTTAAAAACGCTAGAATAAACTTTTATCATGCTTTAAAAAATATAAAAACGAGCTATTAAACTTTTATTCTATTAGCATCCTTACATCTACGGCAAAAGCGCCATCTTTGTTTACTATTAGCGGGTTTATGTCCATTTCTTTTACGTCAAGGTCAACTATCATCCTGGATACCCTTGTTATTGTCCTAATTACTGAATTCACGTTATAGTTCCTCTTTCTTGCTGTAAGCGTTGCATAGACTTTGCTTTCCTGAAGCATCCTCATGGCTTCGTCTTCAGAAATCGGAGAAAGACCGTAGCTCACGCTCCTTATGACTTCAACATAGATACCACCCAGCCCCACGAGAACAGCAGGGCCAAAAGCTGGGTCCTTTACTGCGCCCACAAAGACTTCAACGCCATCAAGCTGTTTCTGGAGCAGAACCCTGTTAGAAAGCTTTGTCAAGTTGTTAAACACGTTCTCAAGCTCTTCCCTCTCAACGTTTAGGTAAACGCCTCCAAGCTCTGTCTTGTGTATTGGTTGGTCAGATGAAACTTTTGCAACAAGAGGGAAACCGATTCTTTCGGCTTCTTTCTTTGCATCATCTAAGTTGTTAACAACGGCCCACGGGGGAACTCTAACCCCATACATCTCGAGAACCTTAAAGGCTTCGTAATCGCTCAGAACCTTCTTTCCGTTTATCAGCTTTACAGCGTCCTCTATTGGCGCTGCCACCCTTATCTTCTTGACTGGTTCTTTCCTCTTAACGTAATATTTTATAGCCCTTACTGCGTCTTCAGGAAAGTTAAAAGCCGGAATGTTAGCTGAATCAAGTATTCTTAGCGCGGCATCTTCTGCCATGCCCATAACAACGCCTACAACTCCCCTTCCCTTGAAGTTCTGCAACGCTTTTGCAACTTCCAAGCAGCTGACTGTAGCTAAAGACTGAACCATAACTAGCTTTGTACAGTCAAGACCCTGAACCATCTTGAGAGCAGTTATGTACCTTTCTATCGTTGCGTCACCACCCAAGTCAAGCGGGTTTTTAGGAGAAACAAAAGATGGTAACACAATGGAAAGGTTCTGTATAACGTTTGGGGTAAGCTTTATGAGGTTCAAACCCTGTCTTTCGACTTCGTCAACCGTTAAAACTCCGTGACCTCCTGAGTTTGTTACTATCAGGATGTTTTCTTTTATGGGCTCGTTTGACGAAATCAGTTTAGCTAAGTTGAGCATATCTGTAAGGTTTTCGACAAATATGCCCCCAACGGTTTCAACTGCAGCTTTAAAAAGCTCATAGGAGCCAGCCAAACTACCTGTATGGGTTCTAACAGCCTGTGCACCCGCTGAGCTTGCACCGCCTTTCAGGAAGACGACTGACTTTTTCTTAGTTATATCGGGCATTATGTCAAGGAACTTGTTTCCGTCAGATATTCCTTCAATATAAGTGAAGATGGCCCTTGTTTCGGGGTCGTCCGCAAGGAACTGAAAGACCTCAACTTCTTTTATATCTGCCTGGTTGCCGAGACCAACAAAGTAGCTGAGGCCAGTTTTTGTGAGCTGTGCCCAGTTAAGCATATATGCTCCCATACCCCCTGATTGGGCCACGAGAGCGAGATTCCCTGGCTTTACGTCAACGTAAGTGAACGTCGCGTTAAAGTTAGGGGTAACTATACCCATAGTGTTTGGGCCAAGGAACCTGATTCCGTGTTTCCTTGCAACGTTCTTCAGCTCCTCTTCAAGCTTAGCGCCTTCTTCTCCTGTTTCTCTGAAGCCTGAAGTTATGACTATGGCCGCCTTTGTGCCAGCTTTGCCTAGGTCTTCCATCACTTCCATCACTACTTCTTTTGGAACGCTTATTACGGCCATGTCAATTTTGTCGGGAATCTCTGAAACGTTCCTGTAAGCCTGAACGCCTTCAACCTCTTCAGCCCTATTATTGACGGGATAAACCTTGCCGTTAAAAGTCGATTTAATGTTTCTAAAGATAATGTTTCCTATCTTTTCTTTGTTCCTCGAAGCACCTATAACTGCTATTGTTTTTGGGTAGAAAAGTTCTTCTAGCAACTTAACAATAAGTTGAGAAATACGGATATTAAAAGGTTATTGCTTATTGCTGTTTGTTTTCTTCCTGTTTTTCTTCTGCTTCTTTCCCTTCTTTTTTGCCCGCAATGTCCAAGGTAGCGACTGAATTTTCTCTATCTATTTTTGCTAGAATCTTTATCCTCCTGATCCTTAGCTCGTCCCCCCGGCTCCATAGGAGCTCGTTTAAATCTTTAGATATTTTGACTTCATCAACCTTCAGCTTTCTTTTCAGCTTTGACTTGAGCGTTCTTACGGCTTTTTTGCTTCTTTTATAAGGAGGCAGGTAGAAAATTTTCTTCAAATTAACAGTTAGGGCAACTTCGTCAGCCATTCAGCTCACCTGAGCTTCCTGTGCCTCCAATCCCTTCTCTTAAAGTTGAACCTGAACTTTCTGTTAGTCTTTAGCATTACCCAAGCGGGAACAGGAGAGTTTTCCCTCAACTTTGCCATATAGAACTTCTTTTCAAATGAACTCTTTCTGCTTCCCATTTTTACCACCTTATCCTGATCTCCTTTTTAGTGTTTTGGAGCTTTATAAGCAGTTCCTTTAACTCTTCATCTGTTATCTGATGGTCAAGCTTTCCTTGAAGCGCTAACTGGAAGATCTGGTCTTCAAGAAGGACAGCGGTCTGGTTGCCTACAAGCTTTAGGTTGTTAAGCCTGTACCTTGCTTCCGGAGTCAAATACACCCTGAGATATTTTTCCTTGAGCGCCTCAAGCTCTTTCTTTTTTTCCTCGTCTGAAGATCCCTGGTAAGGTACTGACATTTCCTGTCACCTAAGGCCTAGTTTTTCTACAACTGGGTTTTCTTTTTTAAACTCCTCAAAAATTTTCGTCGATATTTTATCAAGTGTAGACTTACCCTTTTCTGTAAGTACTCTTCCTTTAGGGGTCTTAGCTACAAGGCCTGCCTTTTCAAGGTCCTTGATGATGCTCCGGATGTGGCTGGAGCCGCTGGGCCTAGAATGAGTAAGGCTGTAGCCCACGGCTTTCCTTCCTCCATATATTTTAGTCAGCTCTTTTATGCTAATCGGGCCATAGATGTAAAGCTTCCTTAAAATGCTTGCAGCCCTGTAATAAAACCAATCAGGATCTGCTGGCGGTCTGTCTGCCTGAGAACCGGTTTTAGCATAATAAAAGTAAGACCTAGGTTCTATGATGCCTGATTTTTTTAGATATTCCTTTAGCTCTAAAATCAGATCATCGGCTGGAACATCATAAACTGTAGGCATGACAGTACATACAATTAAAAGTCTTCATATAAACTTATCGATGATAATTAACTCAAAGAAAAAATGAAAAACAAATAATCATTTAATATATAACAAGTTATCACTTTTTACAGGAACTTTTGCAGCCTCTTTTCTGCATCGTCCCAGTTTACTAAGTTCCACCATGCATCGAGGTAAGCGTTTCTGTTGTTCTTGTACTGCAGGTAGTAGGCATGCTCGAACTCGTCAACTATGAGCACTATCGGAAGCTCGGCATAATGATTCATGAAATGGTTTTCTATGGTTATGAAAAGAAGGTTCTTTGCTTCTGTATCATAATATAGAGCTGTCCAGCCTGTTCCTGGAAGAGATTTTTGGGCTTCTGAAAAAACCGCTTTGAATTTGTCGAAACCGCCGAACTGGTTATCTATGAGATCTGCAAGCTTTCCTCCTGGCTTTCCTCCGCCTTTACCTGCGGGCGCCATGTTATACCAGTATATTGTATGGAGCTTGTGTCCGTTAGCGTTAAATGTTAGATTCCTTATGATGCCCTGCATGTCGTAGCCGGTTACCTCGCCTTTCAAAACCTTTTCTAGCTTGTCTAGGGTAGTGTTAAAACCATTGACATACCCTTTATGATGCCCGTTATAATGAACGTCTATTATTGATGAGCTTATGTAGGGCTCAAGCGCATCAATTTTATAAGGAAGTGGAGGAAGTTCATACTTTTTAAAACCTATTGATGGGCTCATTGATTATTTTTTATCAAAACTGATAATTAAGCGTTGTTAAAACATTTTTAACAAAAATAGATTTTGAGGACGTTTTTAAGAAAGTATTAGCCCCAAAGTTAAAATAATTTTATCAACGCTCAGATAGATCCCGAGCTCTTAAGCTTCCTCTTTACCCTGCCACCGCAAACCGGGCAGACCTCTATCCTGTTGTTATAAACCCTTCCGCAAGAAGTGCACCTGTAAATCCAAGTGTATTTCTTTTTTATCTTGTTCACCTTGACACCATCAAATTCTATACCAAGGTTGCTGAGTGTGTTCTGAAGCTCATAGTCATCAGTATAGACGATCGATCCTCCGCCCATTTTTTTGGCAAGCACTATGACAGAAATATCAGAATCAGAAAGCCTCTCAGAGCTTTTCAGGGTCTTCCTTTCGTTTTCTATCTCTTCGTTACTTATCTCAAATACTTTAAGCTTACCTGACCTGAGATAGCCGTTAACTATTTCCCTTTCAACTGGGGATTTTACTTCGTCTAGAACGTTATATGTAGTATAGAATGGCTCACCGCTGATCAGGTTTATCTTGAAGAGACCAGCTGCGTCGAGGATCTTCTTTGCCATACATAAGATATCTTTTTCTAATGCTCAAAAACTCTTTGCAGTTTTTGTTTCAGAACGCTCAGAAAAGGAGATATTTTGCTTTTAAAATTAAACATCATGTGAGAGCAGACAAAGACTACATTACGTTTGCTGAAGAATGCCCAGCAAACCCTTTACCCCATCTAATGATTGCGAAGAAAAAACATCATTTTTTATGGAAAAATGCCTCTTACGGTTAGCTTTTATCTTACGAGGGCGTGCAACCTGAGATATATTGCGTGTTATTTTTATGCGGAAAAAAGAAAAAGATGAGCTAAAGCTAGAAGAGTGGTTATAAATCATTAAAAAGCTTGCAGATATAGGAACAGAATAAGTTTATCTGCTTGTAGGAGACCCTCTTTTACTTCCTTTAAAACAGCTTACAACAATAATAAATGAAATAAAGGGTTATGGTATGAAACCGAGCCTGAGTACAAACGGCTTCGCGCTCAGCATGGAAACCGCTAGGTCTTTGAAGAAAGCAGGGATAATTCAGGTTCAGCTCAGCGTTGACGGCACCAGCAAGGAAGTTAATGATTTTATAAGAGGACCGGGATCTTTTAAAGCGGTTCTGAACCCAGCTGACAACGTGAGAGAAGAAGGTCTTGATTTTACAACCTCTGTGACCCTTACGTCATTAAAACTATCAGCAGGCTCTTGACTTTATAAAAATGAGCAAAAAACGGGAGCAAAAACAGCAACCATAATAGTAGCACAAAGGTTTGGGATAGCGGAAGACTGGATAATCCCAACAGGGTTCAGGTTGTTCGGGCATACGCTCAGATAAAGAGTTATGATTCCAGCATACATGTAATTCTGAGCGGTTTCAGGTTTTACCTTGAAACATTTACAACGCAGGTTTAAACGCTAAGCAAAAGGGGTTTAGGGCCAGAAGCCAAATGTCCAGCAGGGAGGAGCAGGTTCGTGATCGGAACTAAATGAGGAATCTACGGTTGCGAGCTGCTTATGAACAATGAATTCCTAGAAGGCAACGCGTAACGGATGTTTTGAAAGATGTCTGGGAAAAGGCTTCAAAAGCTTTAGAAAAAGGATGTTAATCAATGCAAAACTTGCCCGCTTTATTATGTATGCGGAGGAGGGTGACCGGCTAGAACATAAGCGGCTTACAGAAGCTTTAAATTCAGGGACCCATTGTGCAATTTGCAGAAAAATGAATCTTTAACGTTTCATAAAAGTTTCACAAAGTTCCTTAAATAACCGCTACCTTATAATTTAACATAATGATGCATAGAAATGAGCTTTTGATAATGTTGCCATTTATTTTCGGCATAATGATCTATCCGGCAATACCTGCTGGGGCAGCCAGCGTTACTGCTTTTGCATATCCTGGGAAGAACGTCGCAGAAATATACGTAAATGATACAGTTTACGCCATTTTTCAATATCCCTCTAGTAGCTTTTTCTCAAAAATGCTAAACGGGACTTCTTACAGCTATAGCGCAAGCATAATCAATGTCCCTCATAACACAGAATTTTATCAGAATCTGCAGGAAGCTTTAGTACACGGCCAGAACGACAACGAGCAGGGGGGCGAAGATAATGTTCAGAGCAACATCAGCGTTCTAAACGTAAGCGTCATAATGTACAAGAAGTTTTTTGCCAACGAAACAGCAGCGACCTATGTTAAAAGCTCAATAATGATAATCTGGGTTAGCGGGATATTCACAAAAAATGGATCAAAGATAGTAGGGAACTTTTCTTGGAAGGCTTTTAAAATCGACAAACACCTCTACTTGATGGAAAACGGAAAAATGGAGGACATAAACTTTTTTGGGGAGGATTTTCATGACATGCTAGATATGCCGGAATTTTTACAGTTGCCAGAGGTTTCAACGCTCAATTTCTCAGAGTTCAATCAGCCTTTAAGCCAATGGAACAGGGTTTACAATTCTAACTCAAACATGACATTATTTACAAAATCTGTTTCAACGCAGACAATTTATTCTGAAAACCTTACTCTGAACGGAAAAAGCTATTCGTTAAAAGTGATTTCTGACCCAGCTTATACAATAGGAATACAGGGTTATGCTACAGCTGTAGGGGATGAAATATACGTAAGTCCAGCACCGTCCCAGTTCACCTCTTACGCTCTTATATTTGTAGCTAGCGTGTTCCTTGTGGTAATAGCGGGAGCCGGAGTTTACTTGATACGAAGGAAAAAGTAGATTTTTATTTTTATTGTTTTTATTATTATAAGCCTCGGGCGGG
>JAVBJD010000006.1 GCA_030756715.1 Conexivisphaerales archaeon | reverse complement strand
TTGTTCATTCGTATTTTATTCAACCATAAATACTATATAAACTTTTCTTATTCAAAATTTTGAATTTTTATTGACCTTTAACTTTTCTAATACATTATCAATTATAGAATTAACCGGTTTATTTTGTGCATCAATAATATATACTCCAGCTTTAAGGTTGCATTTTAAAGGATCGTGGAAAATTGTTTCTGATTTAATTTGTTTTATTTCTGCAGGAATTTTAATATCATTTAGCAGCTCTATAGGTATACTTATGATTTTTTCATTATATATGCTGCCTCCAGGCATAAAAATTGGACTCGAAATTTTTACTCCGATTTTGTTATCATAAGTAGCAGGTGAATCTAAACGGCATATGTATAAATTTACTTTTCTGTTTTGGCAACTCCTAGATAGCATAATTAAATTTATCAGAATATTTCTCAACTCACTTTCGGATTTATTAAAAGGTATTATTGCAAGTAAATTCTGACCATTATAAAGAAACTTATAAGCTAAACAATAACTTTCGTAACTCCCATCTATAAACACCGAACGTTCTCCTTTTTCGTTACAAAACCCACCAGGCCCATACGTTTCATACTGAACCAAATAGTGTAAACCATTTATCTCGAGAAGTTTAAATATTTCCTTGGGTTCAATTTCGCTGACCCTCCCATTTTCAGATATGTGCAAATAATCTTCTATAAGTTTGTAAAGATCTTCTTGAGAACCTTCTTCATAAACAAAGTTGATGGGCTTAGTCTTCGCGGTTTTTTCTATGTAAGCTGCAACATCATTTGTTGAATTAAACCTGAACGCATAATATGCTTTATCAACACCGCATAGTCTTTGATAATTTTCGAATGAATCTAAATCCCTAGGCTTAATTACCAGGTAATTATTAAACGCTGTGCTTTTTTCTTTAATTAGTTTTTTTATACAGTATGCCTCTTCTTTGCTTTTAGTTTTTAAAATAATATAGCCTTTCATCAAACCTAAATAAGAAGCTCAAAGGTTTTAGCCTTTGACCTTAAAGATATGAATGTTTCGGTATATGTTACGCCATCGATAGCCCCTACTTTATCTGTGATGAGCGAGTGAAGGTCTTCTATAGATTTTGCTTTAAGGAAAACCAGAAAATCGTATCTTCCCGTAACCTCTATTACGGTTCTAACTTCTGGCATTTTATAAAGTGTTTCATAAACCAAATCTCTCTTTTTCGATTCTGCATTTATGCCTATTATAGCTAAAACCTTCCATCCTAGAAGCTCATCATTTACTACTGTTGTAAAGCCTTGAATATAACCAAGCTTTTGTAACCTTCTTATCCTCGAATAAACAACGCTTGGATCAAGATTTAGCTTTTTGCTGAGCTTAGGAATGCTCTGACTTGCATCTCGAGTAAGTTCAGTTAAAATTTTAATATCTTTATCGTCTATTTTTAAAGATTTTTGCATATGTTAACATGTTAACAAAAATAAAAATTTAAATTTTATGGAAATCTTAATTAAAAATTCTAGAGCTCTGGTAAATTAAGCGTTGCCTTCAAGCCTTTGTATCTATTTCTAATGGTAACTTCTGTTACTCCAGCTGCTTCAGCTATGTCTTTTTGAGTCTTGTTCTCCCCTTCTAAAACACAAGCAACATAAAGGGCCGCAGCAGCTAGACCCATAGGATCTTTACCCGCAGATATGCCGGATTGCATAGCTTTTTTGATTATTTCTATTGCTTTCCTCGTAGTCTTTTCACTGAGGCCTGCCTTGGCAGCAATCCTGCTAACCGATTTTATTGGATCTATTATTGGCATCTTAATGTCCAATTCCCTTAAAATAAGCCTGTAGCATCTAGCTATGTCTTTTTTCTTAATGCTGGAAACAGCCGCTATATCTTTTAAAGTTCTGGGTATTTCGAGCGCTCTGCAAGCCGCATAAAGGGATGCAGCAATCAGAGCACTTATGCTTCTGCCTCTTACCAAGCCTTTTTCAAGAGCTTTCCTATAGATGTACGCGGCTCTTTCCACAACATTTTCTGAAACGCTGAGCTTATCAGCAAGCCTGTCGAGCTCGTTAAAAGCCTGTCTGAGGTTTCTTTCTGCAGGCTCATGAATCTGGCTTCTGCTATCCCACATCCTGAGCCTGTCAAAGGTGCTTTTGTTAAAACCAGTGAGGGATTTTCCAGAAGCATCTTTATCAGACTGGTCCATGACTGTTGAAAGTCCCATGTCATGCATTGCTATAGACAAAGGTATGCCTGCCCTGCTTCTGTCCTCTTTTTCTTCCTTTGAAAAAGCTCTCCATTCTGGTTTTAAGTCTTCAACTTTCTCTTTTATAACGAAACCACAGTTAGCGCAGATTATTTCGCCGGTGTTTACGTCCATCAGAAGATCCTTTGATCCACATCTCGGACACCTGTCTATGTTATCTATATCCGATGGAGAAACCCTTTTGTATGACATATTAAAATTGCCTCATAAAAATATGTATATATCCTCTATATAAATATTACTAACAAACTTTAAATATTATTTCTTGACTTTCAGCTCAGCGTAACCTTTTAATATTGGATTCCATTCAATACCGGCTATTTCTATTATTTTTTTCACCTGCTCTATTTCTTTATCGGATTTTACTTCAATTTCTACAAATTTTCCTAACCCTTCTACATCATCAACTTCAAAGTTCAAACCATTAAAGCGAACCGTTGACCTGTTTTTTATTATTCTAAATTTTTCTTTAATCCCTATTGATTCAAAAATTTTTAAGGTCTGTTCGTAATCAGAGACCTTTACCTCGTATTCATCTCTGTTCTTAACTATGTCTTTTTTCTGCGGCCCTTTAAAAGTTATAAAATAGTTTTTGTCAGAAATTCTAAGCCTTAGAGCTGAACCGGAGCTTTTAATTCTTAAATCGTCAAAATCCAAATATATATCTATTTGTTTTTCCTTTTTAATTAATTTACCTCCGTTATTAATCAAATAATCTTCCAAATTAAAATCATCTGGGACTTTAAGTTTTATTTCTCGTTCATTACCCATGCTTTTATTATAGAAAGATATGGCATAATAAATTTATATTAATAAATAGATAATTATTACGATGCAAGCTGATGAGCTTTTAAATTATGTTAAAGAAATCAATCAAAAGCTTGATGAACTGCAGAACAAGGCTTCTGGTTATTCTGAAGATTTAAAAAATTATGCTGAGAAGCTGGGAGAGGAAGCGAAAAAGAAATATTTGGAAAACAAAAAAGCTGAGGCAAAGAAAATTTTAGACGACTCGAAGCCGCTCATAGAGAATGAATGCGAAGATATAAAAAATAAATACAGCGAAGAAGTTGAACGCATCGAAACGATTTTTAAAAATAACTGGGAACTTTTAAAGGAAGTCATCAAACAGGAGTTAGAGAAAAAAATTGAAGGGTAGCGTTATATATGCGATATCCAGATCAAGGGCATTTCTATCCAAATTACCATCGATAGCGGAAGCGGAAAGATATATTGAGCTGAACAACGAAAAGGAACTTTTGGAAAGAATTAGCAGAAAGATAAATTATCCAATTCAAGTTAACACAGTTGAAGAATACTTTAAAGAGCTTGTAGGCCGTTTTGCTTATGAGCTATCTAAAGAAACACGTAAAGCTTTGGGCGAGTTTAACTCGTTAGTTTTAGAAAATATAAAAAATGCGATGTTAAAAAATGTAACAGGACAAAAGTTATATTACTATACATACCAGTCAAAGCCTCTTGCTGAAGATCAGATAAAAAAAGTAGAAAATACAAGCGATCTTACAAAGATAAAGCTTGGCAGCTATAGCCTGGATATGCAAATAAAATTTCCTCTTGAAATTTGGCAAAGCTACAAGGACATCGGATTGCTAAATTTCGCCTTTGAGAAAATAGAACTGATCGAAATAATTAAAGATGCTGGCTATAACATGGCAACCCAGGCTTTGATTGATCTTCACAATTATAAAGTGTGCGCTCTAGCTGGTCAAACTCCAGCATCAGAATCTTTGTTTATTAAGCAAAAAGTCAAATGCAGAGATCTGCAAGAGGCCGCAACTTATCTGTCAAAAAAGTATAACATAGAAACTCAGCCAAACTTTGACCTGCTATCTATAAAACTGATCTATATAACTAACATTTTTGAGTTATCTAAATTTTCAGATGAAAATGCCATGAATGTAATAGAAATATTAAAGGTTTATGAGAAGCTTTTCACTGGCATTAAAAACAGCATAAAAGAAAAATTTGAAAAAGACACTATAGCTAAAATCTATCCTGTTTAATATTGTTCAGATGACTTAGGCGTTTCTTTTTCTGCAGGTTTGCTGGCGGCTATAAGATCGTCTATCTTTATTATCATGCTAGCGGCTTCAGTAGCGGCCTTGATTATCTGTTCTTTAACTATTTCTGGCTCTATGACGTTGTTCTGCATCATGTTATCTACTTTTCCTTTTAGAACGTTTATCCCTGCCCATTTATCGCCCTTCTGGTGAGCTGCCTGAAGCTCAGGCAATATGTCTAACGGTTCCAAGCCTGCGTTTTCTGCTAAAGTTAGGGCCAGCATTTCTAGAGCTTCAGCAAAAGCCAGTGCTGCTAGCTGCACCCTTCCCTCTAAGGTTTGAGCCCATTTTCTTAATTGAGTAGCGACCTCTATTTCAGCAGCGCCTCCGCCTGCTACTATCAATGGTCTCTCAAGAACGTCCTTAACTGTCATAAGCGCATCGTGGATTGACCTTTCTGCCTCATCCACTACTCTTTGCGCACCGCCTCTGACGAGTATGCTTACAGCTTTCGGGTTCTTGCAACCTTCTACGAAAACCCATTTGTCCTCTTCGATTTTTCTTTCTTCAACTAGCTCTGCAAATCCAAGATCTTCAGAAGACAGATCATCTATGCTGGTAACTATCCTTCCGCCTGTAGCCCTTGAAAGCTTGTCCATATCGCTCATTTTTATTCTTCTTACAGCGAGAATGCCTTCTTTAGCAAGATAATGCTGGGCCATGTCATCTATTCCTTTCTGGCATAGTACTACATTAGCTCCAACTGATTTGATTTTGTCGACCATCTGTTTGAGTATCTTTGTCTCTTCGTCTAAGAAAGCCTTCATCTGTTCTGGGTCTGTTATGTTTATCTTAGCGTCTATTTCTGTCTTTTCTATTTCAAGTGGCGCATTAAGCAAAGCTATCTTAGCGTTCCTCACTAACTTAGGCATACTTGCGTGAACGACTTCCTTGTCAATAACAACTCCTTTGATAAGCTGGGTATTTGTTATAGATCCTCCTGGTTTTTTCTCTACCTTTACGTTGTCTATGTCCACCTTGTACTGTCCGTTTAGTTTATCAGCTACCTGCAAAACTGCATTTACAACGAGGTCCGCAAGATATTCGGCCTCAGTGGAGACCATCTTGGTTGAAAGTGTAGTCTTCGCTATTTTCTTTAAAACCTCTTTATCATCAGGGTTAACTTTCTCAGCTATATTTTTAAGAACTTTCAGTGCTTCTTGAGACGCTTTCATGTAACCATCAATGATTATGGTCGGATGTATCCCTTTGTCTATCAGTTCTTCTGCTTTTTCAATAAGATATCCTGCGAGAACGACTGTAGATGTAGTGCCGTCTCCAACTTCGTTGTCTGTAGCTTTTGCGATTTCTACCATCATCTTTGCTGCTGGATGCTGGATGTCCATTTCCTTTAATATTGTAGCTCCATCGTTAGTTACCGTTACGTCTCCGAGGCTGTCAACTAGCATTTTGTCCATGCCTTTTGGTCCTAAGGAAGTTTTTACTATGTCTTTTACTATTTTTACTGCTTCAAAATTGTTTCTCTGAGCTTCTTTTCCCTTTTTCTCTGTAGTTCCTTCTTTAAGTATTAATACTGGTTGTCCCGTGGAAGTAACCGCTGGAATAGCAGTAGCATCAGCCATTTACAATTTCACCTCCAAAACCATGATGAATATATGGTTACTGCTTATAAATTTATCTATTTCTTTTATCTATAATTTGTTTTGATTATCTTATGCCAGTAATCCTTTTAAGCGTCCTTTGTTATTTAATTTTTTGCGCGTAATAGGTGGTTAAAATTTGTTAATCGTTTATTTGCCGGCTTCCTTATCAATCCTTGTAGCTGTAATCCTAATTTTAATAGGTCCTATTATAGCCTTTTTCCTTCTGTGGAAAGCTATAGGGTTTAAGGGCTATGCATCTATATTCGCATATTCGGATGGCAAAACTTTTCTTTACAAGCTAGATCCTCGTGTAAAATTACTTTATGCTATAGCCGTTCCAGCGCTTGCGAGCGCGTTTGGTTTTTATGTAGGGATATCGCTTCTTGCATTTACGCTATTACTTTATCTTTTTATGACAAACCCCACTAAAAACTTAAGATTCGTAATTCTTTTGATGCTGTCTATAATAATACCTTCAGCATGGATAGATAGCATAACTTTTTCGGGTTTTCGTAGGTTAAAAGGCCAGCTTTTAATCGCACTTGTACCTCCTTCAATGGGTATAAGGGGAGTTTCACTTTTGGGTTTATTATTTGGATTAATGGTTTCTGTGCCAGCAGCTCTTGAAGTAGCTTCGGTTTTTATACTTGTCTTTACATCATCGCCTTCAGATATGCTTACAAGCATGGTTAAATCTAAAGTGCCTTATGAGCTCGCTTTTGCAATGACACTCGCGCTGGTTTCTATACCAAAAGTGTTAGATGCTTTTTCATCTTTAACCGAAGTTTTAAGAAGTAGAGGATTTATAGGTGGATTTAAACTGTTACCTGCTAAAACTTTTATAAAGAGGTTCTGGATTTACATTTACAGTAGCGGGATAATTATTGCTGATTTTGTAATAGATGTTCTAAGATCCTCTCAAAACATAGCCTTGTCAGCCGACATAAGAGGTTTTAGAGCTAATAAAAAGAGAACATACTATCATGATTTTAAAATGAAACCTGTTGACTGGATACTCGCTATAACGCTGTTTATTGCTTTTGTAATTGCTGTGATGCATTGAAATTTAAAAAGCGTTGCAGCAAATTGTTAAAAAGCTTAAATCTTAGCTCATGAATAATAACAAACATGGTTGTGCATCTTGAATATTACGATGTAGACGTCGTTGAGCTTGAACCGCTTCCTGCCAACTTGATAGCGATAGAAGGCTTACCAGACATAGGACTAGTTGGCGTAATATCTTCGTTCCATCTTGTAGAAAAAATGCACATGAGACCTGTGGCTTATTTCAAAAGCGCAGCTTTACCGCCCATTCAAAGCGTTAAAATGGGGTTGATCCAAGAACCACTGGCTGCTTATTCTGATGGAAAGCTCCTCGTAATAACTTCAGAAGTGCCTATACCAGCTGCACTAGTAAAAAACCTTTCAAGAACCATAGCAGACTGGTTTTATGAAAAAAGGATAGCCTTTGCAGTTTCAATTAACGGCTATCCGACACAAAGGAGAATAGAAATACAAAAACCGGAAGTGGTGAGTGTCTCAAATTCTGAGAAAGGACTAGAAATTTTGAAAGAAAAGGGGATAAAACCGCTTGAAGAGGGATTTGTTGCGGGAATATTTGCAGAGTTATTATCTCTCTTAAAGGATAGAAACATAGATGCATACGCTATAATAGCTGAGAGTTTCCCAACTTATCCTGACCCAGGGGCCGCTGCTTCAGCTCTTGAAGCGCTTTCAAAATTGCTAGACATAAAAATTGACGTTCAGGAACTGCTGGAAAAAGCTGATGAAATAAGGTTAAACCTTAAGGATCTATCTGCAAGAACTACACAGAACAAGATGGAAGCTATACCTTCAATGTACAGGTGATGGAAAATGATAGACAACGTTGAACCTTTAAGCGAAATATATGAAACAAGCGATAGTTACATAATCACTATAGACCTGCCTTTTATAAAGGACAGAAATCAAATAGAAATATACATAAAAGAAAACGAAGTTGAAATAGTTGCAACGATGAACAAAAAAGTTTACTGGTCATCTTTTGAAGGCTTTGGAAAAAAGATTGAAGTAAACAAATTCAGAAAAAAGATAACGCTGCCGTTTGTAATAGATCCGGAAAGCGTTAAAGCAACTTTTAAGAACGGCATACTGATGGTTGAAATTCCAAAGAAACGTGAAAAGAAAACAAAAATAAGTATATCTTGAAAATTTTATTCTATTATTTCCCATTTTGATTGATATTTATCAAGCTGTTCCTTAGTGTATTCATCCATAGGGTGTTCTCTTTCAGGTATTTCCACGACTTTCTTGACATCAAAGAGTTCTGTAGTAAAGTACCTCATTGCAGAGTCGTTCATCATGACAACTATGTGCTTAAGCTCTGGGTGTTTCTTAGCTACCTTCACAGCAGCTGCTACGTTTGCCCCTGATGATATTCCAGCTAGTATTTTTTCCTTTAGCATAAGCTGCTTGGCATAGTATATTGCATCACTGGAGCTTACAGTCACTACGCCGTCAAGCATGCTTACATCAAGATTCCTTGGCACAAATCCGTCCCCTATCCCTTCTATCTTGTGGCTCCCCCATTTTCTCTTGGAAAGCATTGGCGCTTCAGTTGGTTCTACTGCGTAGAGCTTTACTTTAGGGTTCTTTTCCCTTAAGTATTTACCAGCTCCTGTAAGAGTGCCACCTGTCCCCTGGGTTAAAACAAGTGCATCT
Organism: Conexivisphaerales archaeon; assembly: GCA_030756715.1. Taxonomy (GTDB): domain Archaea; phylum Thermoproteota; class Nitrososphaeria; order Conexivisphaerales; family UBA164; genus CAYFFZ01. The sequence continues at coordinate 34,147 of JAVBJD010000006.1, read as the reverse complement.
ACTTTTCCACCCGTCTGTTCCCATATTTCTGCACCTGTTGTGTCATGATGAGCAGCAATAGCATCAGGATTAGAGTACTGATCCGGGAACCAGTACTTATCCGGATGCTCTTTGTACATTTTCATTGCTACTTCATAAGAAATGTCAGCATCGCTTTCTGCCCCGGGAGTTTCTACTATGTTGCCACCCAAAGCCCTTATGAGTTTTTTCCTTTCTTCTGACATGCCCGCGGGCATCACTATCGTCACTTTATAACCCAGTAGTGTTCCTACCCAAGTGCAAGCTATACCAGCATTTCCTGTGCTAACTTCAACTATTTCCATACCTGGCTTTAGGTCTCCTCTTTTGATAGCCTCCGTTATCATCCTGTAGTAAACTCTGTCTTTAAGGCTTCCCGAAGGGTTAAGATAATCGAGCTTTGCGTATATTGTAGCATTTACGCCAGCGTCCTTTGGAATCTTCTGTAATTTGACAAGCGGTGTACGACCGATAGCTTCAAGCAGATTTTCAAAAGCCTTTGAATTTGCGTTCCAGTTTATACTCATACTTGGTCATAAATGGGTTAAGGTGTTAGTTTTTAACTCTTTCTTTTTTGTCTGTCAACAAATTTTGAAAATTGCAAAGGTTTAAATTCTTTAAAGCGTAAAGTTCTTAATCGAATTGGTTAAGCTTCCATTTAAAAAAAGACCATTCATAATTGGGATGATACATTTAAAGCCACTTTTAGGTTCCCCAGGATATACAAGTCTAAGCCAAGTTATAGAAATGGCGCTCAATGATCTAAACAGCTTGCAAAAAGGTGGCGTCGACGGAGTAATGGTTGAGAACTTATGGGATGTTCCTTACTTTAAGGACCCTAGTTCAAATCCTGAGGTTATAGCTTCTTATTCACGTGTTTTATGCGAAATAAAGAAGAACGCTAAGCTTCCTATCGGAGTGAATCTATTGAGAAATGGGTGTACAGGGGCGCTATCTCTTGCAGAGGCTTTTGATTTAAATTTTATAAGGGTTAACGTGTTGAATGAGACATACGTAACTGACCAGGGAATAATAGAAGGGTGCGGATCATCGCTCATGCGTTTAAGAAGCAGCCTTAAATCAAATGTTGCTGTTCTGGCTGATGTTCATGTAAAGCATTCATATCCGTTACTGCAAAGACCAATTGAAGAATCTGCTTTAGATGTTGAAGAAAGAGGGCTTGCAGATGCCATAATAGTAACTGGCTCAAGAACTGGTAGCCCGCCTTTAGCCGAAGAGGTTCAGGCTGTAAGAGGTAAAGTTAAAATTCCAGTTCTCATAGGTAGCGGACTTGATCCTGGAAACGCAAAAACTCTGTTAAAGCACGCTGATGGAGCTATAGTTGGGACTTACTTTAAAGTAAACGGTAAGGTTGAGAATCCGGTAGACCCAGAACGCGTAAGAAAGCTCATGGGAGTAATCGAAAGATGAAGGTATGGATAGACGCTTTAACTCCAAAACATTACCTGATGACAAGGGCTCTTGAGGACAGTTTTTTAAAAGACGGTAATGAGTTATTTATAACGCTCAGGGAATACGAGGAGCTTCAGAGGGTTTTTGCAAGAATAACTCTAAATTCAAAATATGCTGTAGTTGGGTCTCATGGCGGAGGCGATTTAAGAGAGAAGCTCGTTCAAAGCGGAAAAAGAATACTTGAATTGAGCAACTTAATAAGCGATTTAAAACCCGATATAAGCATTTCATTTGGGAGTCCAGAGGCTGCAAGGGTATCCTTTGGCCTCGGAATACCTCATATCCTTGTATGTGATTCACCTCACAGCACTTTCGTATGCAGGCTAACTGTTCCGTTATCAAGCTATTTATTAACGCCGTGGATAATAAAAAAAGAAAAATTTGTAAAATATGGAATCGAAAATAAAAGAATTTTAAAATACAAAAGTCTGGATCCAACGTCTTGGTTGTACAGAAAAAACATTTGGCCCCCTAAAAACCGTATAGAAGAACTTTCGGCAGGTAGCATTGTAATCAGAGAAAGCGAATATTTGGCTTCGTACATAAAAGATCACGTAGACTTTGAGAAATTTGCGCTTGATATAGCTAATGAATATCCGGATAAAAAGGTTGTTCTCCTTAAAAGATACTATAATATTGAAAAAATAATTGGTAATCTTGTAATTTACGGCGGAGAATTCTTCGGGCCAAACGTGCTCGAACGATCATACGCATTTGTCGGAGGTGGAGGCACAATGAACGTAGAAGCCTTACTTCTCGGCATAAAAACAGTAAGCGTTTTTTCTTACGAAACAGATGTTGAAGCCTATCTTTTAAACAAAGGGTATATAAAGAAAGAAACAGATCCCGTTAAAATTAAAGAATATTTTGATTCTAAAGAAAAGGTTAATGTTCCTAAATTGCCAGATGCTTCGGTTGAAATATATAACATAATCAAAAGCTTGCAATTAAATGTAGCATAATATTACTTTTCCTTTATTTTACGTATTAGATCATTGATCTTTGTATGATCTAGAGATACTATGGATGTTAAAAAGCTGGTTTCTTTAGTCTCATTTATCCACTCTATCATCTTTTTTAAAACCATTTTTTTATGCTTCCTCATCGCCTCATAATAAGTCTTACCTTCGCTTACATTAGCCAACAAATGATCTCCCTTTTTTCTTAACCAGATTATTATGTAACCTTTAAAATTTTTTGCGAGCGGTACATTTATTGTTTTTTCTTTTGTTATTTTTATCGTATAGCTGTCTTCTTTACCGTCAACGTACCTGATAAATGTGATGCCTGGCACGATCAGATTTTCAAAAAGATAAGCAGCGTATTCTAGCACGGATCTGGGTATTCTAACTTGTATGTTTTCAAACAAGGCTTCACCGTTTTCATACAGTCTGATAAACCTGCCCAAATAGCATTTACCTGGCGAATAAACGCCATCTTTTATCTCGTAACTTATTCCGTTGTTAAGCTGAGTAAGAGATTGAAATATCTGGTCAATCTTTCTCAGCTTTAGCATCCATCGTTGACTTTCTGTTGAACCTAGTCCGTCCTTCTGAAGCTTTTCTTTACTTAAGCCCAAACTATTCTGTATTATTAACCTTTCAATTCCATACTTTTTAGCTATGCTATCAAGAGACTTAAGAACCTTGTTTGGGTTTGCTTTTAAAGAATAATAGCCGTTTACCTTGACCTCCCCTCCTATTACGACATAGTATGATAGAAGAATCGTATCGGATGTATCCCACCGAACGTAAAGATAAGTCCCCTGAGAATCACTCACATTTTTCAATATTATTTATAACATTTATATCATTATCTTCAATTTTTACACACATAAAATCTTTTGCGGCTACTGTGTTTGGAAAAATTTTCTTTGCTTCTTCTTCAAGAAGCCTTACGTCTTTGTATCTTTCGCTAAAATGGTAAAGCACTAAAAGTTTAGCGCCTGACTTGAGGGCTACAGTCGCTGCCTGTTCGGTGGTTGAGTGCAGCATTTCGCTCGCTTTGTCAGTGAGCTCTCTAGAAAATGTCGACTCGTGGATAAGCACGTCCGTTCCTTTAAAAAAATCTATTAGCTGCTCAAAATAAGCAGTATCCCCGGTTATAGATACGGAAATAGGTGAAGGAGGAGAATCGCTAACCATTTCTGGTGTTATTCTCTTGCCGTTAACGATAATGCTTTCTCCTAACTGTAGCTTGTTCCAAAGCGGCCCTTTAGGTATTCCAAGTTCCAACGCCTTTTCTGGATGAAACTTTCTCTTCAGCTTATATTCGAATAGCCTATATGCATATGATTCTGTACTGTGAATCGTCGGAAAAGCTAAAACCTCTATTTCCTTATTTCTGTATACGCTTCCCTGATGAGCCTCTATGAATTCAATTTCAAATGTCAGGTCCATATAAAATTCTTTGTCGAACATTTTTAAAAATTGGAATAGCTTTCTTGTACCAACGATCGTCAGCTTTTCTTTTCTGTTTAACAGAGCCATTGTCATTAAAAGTCCCGGTAAACCCAGCACGTGGTCAAAGTGCATATGAGAAATAAAAACAGCTTTGATCTTTATGGGGTTTAAACCAGCTATCTGAAGCTGTTTTTGCAGTCCCTCGCCAGCATCAAAAAGATACGCCCCGTTCGTTGTCATTATGTAGATTGAAGCAGTATTCCTTTCTCTTGTAGGAACAGCCGCCGAAGTGCCCAAAAAAACTATTTTCAAGCCTTTAAGTATTTTGGTTCAGCGTACTTATAATTATTCTTAAAATTATTGATAAAACGTTGATTTAAAGACTCCAAAGGGGGCATCTGTTTTTATGCCGGTAGGACAAAATACCGTTCGAGAGGCTCTAAATCCAGATTTATTTAGTTTATCTATCAACGACGTTTTTGATGGCGTTGACGTTTTAATAATGGAAGCTATATACTTAGTATCGTAGTAAAATGGAATGCGATCAAATTCTTCAAGAGCCGCATTAAAAAGATCTGCACACCGCTCGCAGTCATCAGAAATATAATGAGCCTTTTTAACCAAATCCTTATCAAAGATTTTTCCAGTATACAGAGGCCCTACTGTATCTGTGGGTTCACCACAATAAGGGCAATAAGGTCTTTCTTCTAAAGAAACAAATCCGCAATCGCTTATGGTTAGGTATTTGATATCTTTAACAAGTTCGCCTGCTAGCGAAGCTTTTGGTTTTATTATATGGTAAGATCTTATGTAATGTTTATCAACGTGGGCAAAAACAGGAACGGCCGCAATATTAACGGTAGAAGCTTCTAAAATAACGTTAGTTATCGCGATTCTCGCCTGCAGTTCTTTAAGAAATTGAACTTTTTTTGCTTTTATATGATATCTTTTTTCCAAAGCTTCTGAATGTATTCCGCCAAGAACCTGAGTGTCTGTAAAGGTAAAGGAAATAATACCTCCACCCTTGACTGATCTTATGGCGTTAAAAATATATGGTGAAGATGAACCGAATGGATCAACGTCAATTCCGTCGACCCTACCCAAGTTAACTAAACGTTGAAAAAAATCGTTTGCTTCTAAATTATAAAATATTCCTTTTCCTTTTACGTTGTTGGTGTTCCAGTTTTTCTTTGCTATTTCTAAACTTCCCTTATTTATGTCGTTAAAAATAAACGTGGAAAAACCTTTACCCTCAACTGAAAGTCTAATGCCCTTTATACCTGTTCCTGAAAATGGTTCCGCGTAAATCAAATTTTCACCTTTGTTTAGAGCATACGCGCTAAAGAGCTTAACAAAAACATCTCTGGAAAATTCTCCAAGAGGATTGTAAAAAGCTTCACTACCTCCAACCTTTTTTATTATTCTAACATTTCCCTCGGATACAATGTTTGTTTGCATAAAGATCAGCCGAGGTGCATCATTTCATTTGGCAAAGCCATCAACGCAGTTCAGTTTCTTCATACATTTATAAAAATTTTAATCACACTTTAAAAGGCTTTCTATTTTTATAATTTTGATTTCGTATTCAAGTATTTGAAACCTATGCATCGTGTTTTTGAAAAATTTAATTAATGCCATCTGTGTATACATTGATGTATGACAAAACCGATGGAGTTAGGCGATATTAAGGAAGGTTCATACATAATGATAGACAATTCTCCATGCAAAGTTGTAGAAGTTGAAAAGAGCAAACCTGGAAAACACGGAAGCGCAAAAGTTCGAATAGTAGGCATAGACATATTTACGGGGGCTAAGAAAAGCTATGTTGGTCCTTCAGAATCAAAGGTGGATGTGCCAATAATAGAAAAAGGCTCGGGACAAGTTCTCAGCGTAACAGGAAATGTTGTTCAGCTCATGGATCTTCAATCTTTCCAGACGCTTGAGGCCGAATATATGGAAGAAGACCTCAAGCCCAAGATAAAAGAAGGACAGGAAGTAGAATACTGGAAGGTTATGGATAAAATAAAAATAGTGCGTATAAAATCTTAAATTGCGCACCATAGAATATTGTGCTGCCGCTTTCATAAATACCGAAAGACAAAAATATTAAATTTTTGAAAATTAAATCACCCAGTCTAATGGCTTGTCTTACGATGGGCGGACTGACCGGAAGGGATGAAGATAACGATAAGCCAGACAAATGGGGCCGGTAGTTCAGGGGTAGAACGCCCGCCTTGCACGCGGGAGGTCGGGGGTTCAAGTCCCCCCCGGTCCACTTTGGTGATTGTGCTTGAAAATTAGAGAATTAGAATACATGGGTGATGCGTACATCGAAGTTACTGGGGAAAATCTCTCAGAATGCTTCAAAGGATCCGCTGTTGGACTTCTTAGGCTTGTGTACGATTTAAGAAAAGTCGAATTAAAAGAAAGCGTAAACGTAGAAATTAATGGTTTCGATCTGCAAAACCTACTTTATAAATGGCTCGAGTTTTTAATAATTAAATTGACAGCAGAAAAATTTGCCGCCGGATATTTTAACATAGAAGTCAATAAAGAAAAAATAAGTCTTAAGGGAACTATATACGGAGAAAAGTATTTGCCAAAAAAACACGGTTTTAAGACAGAAGTAAAAGGAATAACTTATCATTTAATGGAAATAAATTATCAAGAAAAATGTAAACTGCGCTTTTTGGTTGACCTCTAAAATGGAGCATACAGAAGATCAAATAATTGAACTGTTTCAAAAAGCTATGAAAGAAACTGATCTCAGGAACCTCTTTGAAGAAATTGAATTGTTGATTTTTTTGATTAAAACGATTCACGAAATAGAAGTACCATTTACCAGTGAGAGTAATGGCGATATAAAACTCGCTTACAAGCTTTATTTGGAAAATAAATACTCTGAATGCGTTGCCGAGTTAAGGAAGATTAAAAGAAGAATAATCAGAAGCCTTAGAAAGGGTTAGCGATCTGTACATCTTTTAAAGCATTAAGCAAGATATTATTTTCATTTCTTTTTCTAACCGCAAACCTGATCATGTCCTTTAGACCAAAGCTTTCGCAATCCCTGACAAGTATTCTTTTTTCGCGAAGCCATTTTATTACTGATTTGGCATCATAAACTCTTGCAAGAAAGTAATTTGCATCGCTCTTTAAATGCAATTCTCTTGAAAACCTTTCTCTTTCCCTTTTGATCTTTCTAAGAGATTTGTCTAAAAAAGCATCTCCTTCGTTCAGTATACCTTTTAATGCTGCACATCCATAAGCCCCAACAGACCAGGGCATTCTATATTCTTTCATTTTTTCTATCTTATCTTTTGGTCCATAGGCAAAACCTATCCTTATCCCTGGAATCCCAAAAATCTTGGTGAAACTTCTTAATGCTACGACGTTTTCGATTTTAAGATATTCATTGTCATGCTCAGTAAAGGGCATAAAAGATTCATCTATGATAAGGATTGAATCCAGTGGATCCAATTCATTTGCGAGCTTTTTCAGAAAGTCATAGTATAAGCCTGTAGGGTTATCCGGGTTAACTACGATATATGCTGTTTTTCTTTTTAAAACAATGTCGTTCAAATCAGGAACGAGCTTTTCTATAAAGAAAGCTTTTTTGTTAAATAAATGAGCTAACCTTTTATTTTCTGAGTATGTATGTGAAAACATTATTACTTCTTCGTAGTTTTTGATCATATAAAATGCCATGTAAAGTAGCTCAGTAACTCCAGCCCCTACGACAACCCCAAATTCCCCTAGAGCTAATTTATCTCTAATCATATTCTCATATGTCTCTTCGCAGTAAGGGTACCGATTTATTTCAGATGTTTTAAGATATTTTTTAAGAAAAAATGGGTAATAAGGATTTACTGACTGGGAGAAATCTATAAAGTCTTTTTCGTTTTCTCTAGCACCACCGTGGTAAACTGAAAACATAAGAAGTTATTATCACTATAAATATAAAAACATATGATGCCAAAATTAGATAAAATGTAGCTTTTTTTACATCATCAGAGTTCGGAAGCTTTCCTGAACCTAGAACATAGCTACCTTTTTTGACGAGCCTTAAATTTAAAATTTTAGCGAAAAGCAGCATCGGGTATTTACCGTTTACTCTGAGGCCTTTTTTAATTTTTAAATCTTTTTTTATACCGTTACCGTAAAATATGTATTCGATAAGCAAAAACAGTCTTGCCGGTATATAATTTACGGCATAATCAACCAAAGCCGCGACCTTTCCAAAATTTTTATACTTTTCATTGTTATATCCTATTAAATTATCTGCTGTATTAACGGCCCTGTAAATCATGGCCCCAGGTAAACCAAAAATAATGTAATAAAACAAAGGACTGACTATAGAATCAACAAGGTTTTCTGCTCCTGATTCTATTGCCGCTGAATAAAGATATTGCTTCCCGATGTTTACATCCCTGCTTACAATTTCAGAGACGTTTTTTCTTAAAACATCTTCGTTTTCAGCACTGCAAGAGTAAACTTTTTTGATTAAAAGCCCGGCAGAAAACGTTGATTTTAAAAAATAGATGTAAAGCAGAATACCTAACATCCCAAAAACAAGAGTTTTACATATTAAAAAACCCGTAAGCCCTGCGGCAATGTATGCCACTACTACAGATAAAGAACCTGCTATTATGTCGTAAACATTATTTTTTCTTTTATACTTTTTGTCCATATAAATGATTATCTTTCCTATCCAAACAGTAGGATGGACAATATTTGGATATTCTATAAAAGCATCTAGCATTACTGCAGCAACGAGTAACAGCCATTTTGCCACAACCATTTTTTAAATACCTCCAGGTCATCAATTACGTTTATGCTGTATGAGAGTAGCTTATCTTTAAAAAGTATTATTATATCCCGATCACAGCCGGGTACAGCATAATTCATACCAACATAAACTATTTTATCGTTTAATTTTACAGCAGCGCTCATGCTTTGTCCTTTTGTTATTGATAAAAAATATTTTATTTGATCTGCTTTTAAATAAACGGAGTCAGCGCTTAGCAATAAAACTGGTTCCTTAAAGCGATTTAACAAATAACTTACGTCTTCGGAATAACCCATTCCAGGGGTTTCTATGATTTCAGCGTCCAAAAACTTTAGAAACGTTAAGTCGCTCATCATGTTTTTTGAAATTGCAACTTTCAAATTTGAACATACTCTCTTATATTTAAGGAAAGCTATCCATACAAGCGGGAGACCACATACATTTAGTAATAATTTGTTTAAACCAAGCCTTTTACTTTTCCCCCCTGCCATCATTATACAAAGCATACTATAATCATCCCGATAAGCCTAGAGATTTCTACCGAAGTTCCTATAACGTCTCCCCCCGAGGCTCCATATAATCTTACTCCAGTTTTATAGAACAAATAACCTATTAAAAGGCCAACGAAGATAAGTAAATAAAAGTATTTGATAAAAGGCAGCAATATAAGCGAAATAAGAAGAAAATAAATTGCGTACCTAGGCTTGAAAGAAGTTGCGAAAATTTTACCCAATCCTTCATGGTAGTTTTTCCCAAACAAACCTCCGATTACAGATGCTCTGCCCGTAAGATCTGATGCGGCAAAAAATAATATAGAGTCCATTAAATCATGGTTATCTAACGTATAAGTCAGAATAATCATCAGCGTTAATAAAAAATAAACAGATAAAACAGAAGCAACACCTACGTGAGGATCCTTTAAGACTTTTATTCTCTGTTCTTTCCCACCTTTAGCGAACAAGCTGTCCATAAAATCAGCAAAGCCATCAATATGCATTATGCCAGTTATCATATATATTGATAATACTGCAACCGCAGATGCCAAGAAATTATTTGTAAATATCGCAAGATAGTATTTTATTGAGCCAGATACAATTCCCACTATTAAAGAGATTATTGGTAAAAAATAGATTGATGTTGACGCCTTAAAAATATCGCCGTTAATGGGGATTAAAGTAAAAAAAGAAAAAATATCCTTGATTCCGTTTATTTTCAATTGATCATTTACTGAACCGGAATATGTACTTTCTTCTTAAGTGGCAGTGAGATAGTTAGAACGCCATTTTCGTATTTAGCTGATATTTCTTTTTCGTTTTCTACCTTTTCGGGTAAAGGTATTAGCTTTTTTATTTTTAGAGGTCTTTGCTTCCACAGGTATTCAACGCCTTCTTTTTCTTTTCTTTCTGCTGAAATGGTTAAAATATCTTCATTTAAAGTTACTTTTATATCTTCTTTTGAGAAACCGGCAACATCAGCAACAACTATCAAATTTCCCCCATCTTCATATATATCTACAGGAGGCATTATCGCTTCAAATACGTCACGAGATTTTTCACTTACCTTTTTTACAATATCGCGAACGGCCTCTTTTATCATAATTCATAAATAATTTTGCTTGTTTAAAACATTTACGAAATATTTTGCGCGAATTTAGTTCTGAATAAATTAAATCTCACACAAAGTTAACAATATACAGGTATAAGATTTCATAAAATAACTTTTTTTCTTTTTTTACATAACCTAAATTCATATTTTCTAAAAACAATTCAACCGTTTTATAGTCAGATAATGATGAAACAATAAAGTAAATTTTTCCATTTTTCTTTATGAGGCTGAGGCTTGTTTTTAAGAAATTTAAAGGAACTTCTATTCCTCCTTTACCGCCATCCACTGCTATATCGATAATATTTTCAGATGGTAGGTAAGGAGGGTTAAAAATGATGTAACTAAAAGAATTTACCCTAAATGGAGCATTTTTACAGTCTGCCAGTACAAATTCTATTCCATTTTTAATTTCATAAGGCTTAACAAGATCACAGCCAACCTTAAAGCCGGCTTTAATGTTTGAAAGCACAAAACAACTGCCGCAGCCTAATTCTAAAACATTATCTTCTATGTCTTTTACCGCATCGAGTAAAAAATATGTATCTTCAGCAGGTTTGTAGACCAATTTCTTTTAAGACCTCACCTGGATGCAGTTGAAATCTTCTCTTTTTAGGAAAAAACATAGATTCTTCGTTGTGTTTGCTCATATATGTTATTATCGAGTTTAAGTCTTTCTCATTGAATACACAGTTTTTCAACCTTTTAGCCATAAAAAAAGTAGCGTGGACCCTCGGGGGAGGTATATAAGCATCGCTAGGAATTTCAAGAAGCTTTTTACTGTCAAACAATATGTTGAATACTACCGATACTCCGGTGTATCTTTTTGAACCGGGCTTGCTAACAAGTTTTTCATAAAATTCTGATTGAACTACAGCATAAATTTCCCAGACATAATTTTTTGCTATCCAAGACAGGAACTCTCTTGACTTGCTGAAAGGCAAGTCTGAGAAAACTATTTCGTCATTTTCCGGAATGTAATTAAACGCATCGTCTTTAATTAAAATAACATTATTCATTTTCGAAAGCTTTTTTGTCGATAATTTGAACAAAGCGTCGTTTATTTCAAATGCCCTCACGCGTTCAGAAATTTTAGCTAATTCAAAAGTAAAGTTGCCGTACCCTGCGCCTATTTCAAAGATTTTCCTATTCTTAGGGATGTATTCTAAAACTTCCTTTATATAGCTTTCTTTCATAAATCTTGTATCTTTCATTTTATTTCTATGAAAACCTCCTTACCTTCTTCTACTTCTGGCTTACCATTATATTTAACCAAAACAAAAGGGGAAGAAACGGGGCCAAAAACTTCTACGACGCGCCCGATTTCAGATTTATTTTTCAAATAAACAGTATCGTTTATTTCGGGTATCTCTTCTGCTTTTATCACAATGTTGTTACTCTTAGTCAAATGCATTATAATCCCAATCTTTTTGAGAGGCATAAAATGGCAATTTTTTTATTCAATAAAAACATTATCAAAATAATTACAAATACAAATATATAAACAAAAGATAAACTAACGCGTTTATTATAGTTATTATAGTTCCGTATTTAGCAAAATCCATAAAAGATAATCCCTTTCCCCCTTGAGCTTCTGCTGTCTGTATTATTATAATGTTGCTAGCTGCGCCTAGCAACAGAAAGTTCCCTGCAATTGTGCTTCCAGCAGCTAACGTAACGAGGTTCACTGGGGTGTGCGAAACAAATTTTATGAAGAGGTCTACAAAAGGAACATTACTAAGAAACTGGCTCAATATTATGCTTGCGAACATTATTTCAAAAGGTGTCTGTAAAAAAGACAAAATAAAGCTCTGGAAAAATCCTGAGTTAAAAACCCCCTGCATAACTATGAACATAAAGATGAAAAAAGCAATGGTTTTCCAGTCGAACCTCTTAATCACCTTTTTTACATTCTTAGTAAACAAAACAGGTACTGCAGACAATAGGGCTATTAAGCCTAATGAAAACGTAACCTTTAACAAAACGTAAAGTAATACGTTTAAAAGAGACATAATTATCAAAAGAACTAGTGAGACTTTAGATAAAGAAGCTAGCGTTTTATCCTTTATACTGTATTCAAGGTCCTTAATTTCTACATCAAAATTAGCATTTTTATAAAAAAACACTTTTAATAGATAAAAAGTCAGAACGAGGTTTATCAAAGTCGGGAGCACTAGGTATTTTCCAAAATAATAAAAAGGATCTGTCATCTGGAGCCCTATTATCAGGTTTTGAGGGTTTCCTATGGGAGTCATCACGCTGCCAACCGTCACCCCAAATGCGAGAAGAAGCAACAGAAACTTTTCGTCTATCTTTAACCTTTTGCTTAGGTCAACCATTAATGGTGTCATGATAACTGCTAAGGTATCGTTCATTAATACTGACGAAGCAATTCCTATAAGCAAAAAAAGTTTAAAGAATATACTGGTGAATTTGTTTTCTTTTATAAATAGGCTTTTAAATAAATAACCGAGTAAACCGCTTTCATAAAGCGCAGCGCCGATGATCAGCATACCAAATAAATATGCAATAACGTGTATGTTAATTGAATATAAAGCGTCCAAAGGCGTAATTGAGCCTGTAATTAGCATTAATAAAGCGCCTATCCCCATCGCTGCCCATATTTCTATGTTATGATTCAGTATACGCCTTTTAATTATGAGCGAGTAAACGATTATGAGAATAATAACTGGTACAATTTTGTAAAAGTACATTAGACTAATTCACTCATCAAAAGGCTGTTTATTTAAAATTAAATGAGAATTGTGTAATTCTCTTAGCTTTAATTTTAACATTGATATTGAAATACGTGTCAATGTTTTTAAATTAAAGTTCATCTTTTTAGGAAATAATTTTTTTACTTTAAAATCTCTAAAAATCGTTTTTGGCCCTTCTATTGAATTATCAAGTCTCATCATATTTGCCGAACACTCATTTGCATCTAACCTTTTTCACTTATAAGATTTTTTGTTTAGACGAGATCATCCAGTAATTCCTGAATAAAATAGAAGAGCCCTTATAGATGTTCTCTATAATGGCTCTTTGAGTGCTACCCAAGATGGAATATTATGAAAGCAATATAAAACCGGTACCCAATCTTTACGGATTTTGGCTTCTGAAGGTTATTCTAGATGACAGGCAGGCTCCGGCAATGACTGCTTTCCTTCCTAAATACAGGATACCTTCTGAATATATAGCGCTCTGCAAACTCAGCATCAACTTTGATCAAGCCGTCAACACGGTTGTAATGATAGAGAGCTCAAGGATAATAAACGATGTAGCATACCATGAAAGGCCTCTGCTGAGGAATAAAAGGAAGAGACCGTATGGAAGGCACACGAGAGGATTGCTCTGGGTACTTCGCCCTTACAAGGATACCTCCCAACACGATCCTCTTCGTATCTGAGCACACCAACAAGATAGATGGAGCTGTAAAGCTTATTCCTGAGGGATCCTCTCTTTTGATGGATGCTGAATACGATGTTGATGGAAATTATTTCACAGCAAAAGAGCACAGGATACAGCTCATAGTAAAGCCCAGGAACGTTCCTCCAAAATCTGCGATAAGGAGGGAATGCATCAATAGCTTTGATAAGGCAAAATACGGGAACAGGAAGCTTGGTGAAAGGCCATTTGGAAACATAACGAAGAGGCGCTCATTGCTTTATTACGGAAGCAGGGGAAAGCAGGCTGAAAGGAATAATGGTGCTAACTTTGAAGCATGATATGATAGAATACTATAAGTCAAAGAAGTGGACTGAGCTGTTCTTTTAAAGACATAAAGTTGTAAAGCGCAGAGCTTGCTTAGCTTATCCTGTGCTTTATTTTTACAAAAATGTGACCAAAAGGCTAATTTTAGGGCTTAATAGATCAAAAAACTGCTAGCATAACGGCATCAAACCAATTGTGCAGACAAACAACGTGCCTTCCCGCGCTAATGAACGATCAAGTTTTGCCGATTACTGGATGGTCTCTGTTTAGACAGATGAACTCTGTTCTCCGATTTCAATAAACCAAAACAATTTCTGAACTGATCATCAACGTTTTTCTTTTCGTGTCTAAAAAGGTAAAAGTTTATAATTCGTTTCATTAATGTTATTTGTTGATAGAGATGATAAAAGTGGAAATAAATTTAGCGGATTCAGAACAATATTTACTTAGCCTTAAGAAAGCGTTAGAGCCAGATAACATAAATTTTCCGAAAGGTGTCAAGATGGAAATCAAATATGAAAACGGCAAGCTAAAAATTGTAAGCGAAAGCGATAAGGGAAGCCTTATGTCTATGCTCAATACGCTCGACGAAATTTTAGAACTTGCAAAAACAGTAGAAAGAGGTGTTAAAGGTTGCTGAGATTAATAAAGGACAGATTAGAAGAATATAGAGAATCGCTCAAAAAAAGACACTCTGACTTTCCTTTAGATAGATTACTAGACCTCGATGAAAAAAGAAGGAAGCTGATTGCAGAGCTTAACAATCTTAGACATGAAAAAAACCAAATAGAAGAAGATATTGCAAGGAAATCAAAGTCCGGATCACTAGAAATAGACAAAGAAAAGCTCCAAACGCTTGATGACAAAATAAAAGCTGCTGAAAAAGAATTGTCTAAAATAGAAAGCGAAATAAATCAACTACAGCTAAGCATGCCTAATTTTGTAGATCCATCAGTGCCCGAGGGTACAGATGAATCTTACAATCAGGTCGTGAGAACGTGGGGGGAAGCTGGCAAAGTTGGACCAGATCACATAGAAATAGGATCAAAGCTAGACCTTATAGATGTAGAAAGAGCTGCAAAGACAAGCGGCGCAAGGTTTTATTATCTAAAAAGGGACTTGGCAAGGCTAAATTATGCTCTTATTTCTTATGGTCTTGATTTTGGAATGAAAAGGGGGTACACGCTTCTACAACCTCCTTATATGCTTCGCAGAGCTATTTTAGAGAGTGCAGTTGACCTTTCTGCTTTCGAAGAAGCCATTTATAAAGTCGAAAATGAAGACCTTTATTTGCTAACAACATCTGAACACGCTATACTGGGTTATCATTATGATGAAATACTCGACGAAAAAAGTTTACCGCTAAAATACATAGGGATCTCTCCTTGCTTTAGAAGGGAAGCAGGAGCCCACGGTAGAGATACTAAAGGAATATTTAGGGTGCACATATTTGAAAAAGTTGAACAGTTCATATACAGCAGGCCAGAAGATTCTTGGAAATACCATGAAGAATTGATCAAAAACGCAGAAGAATTCTTTCAAAGCTTAGGCATCCCCTACCGGGTTGTCAATGTTTGTTCAGGAGAACTTGGAGCGCCAGCTGCGAAAAAATATGATCTCGAAGTATGGTTACCGGGGCAGAATAAATATAGGGAAGCCGTTTCCTGTTCTAACTGTCTTGAATGGCAATCGATAAGGGCAAAGATAAGGTATAAAAAAGGTAACGAAAGCGTCTACGTACATACATTAAATTCTACGTTAGTTGCAACAGAAAGGGCTCTCATAGCTATTATGGAGAACAATTACATGCCAGATGGAAGGATCAAAATACCCAAACCGCTAGTTAGCTATATGAATGGACAGGAATACATAGAACCACAAAAAAGTTAAGATAAGACAATTAACCACTTTAAAATTAAATTTAATGAATTTAAACTTAAATCCTTATATTATCATTTATACAAAGTTTGATCGATGGTGATTATGGATGCAAGAATATTCTAAAAGGATGGACGTTCTGCTTAAAGAGATGCGTAACACAGGCTGCGATGGTTACGTTTTGACCAGGGCGTTTAATATTTATTATCTGACCGGTTTTTGGGGCGCTGGATTAGCTTTAATTAAGGATGACCAACAGAAGTTACTAGTATCAAGCTTAGAATTTAACAGGGCTTCAGAGAATTCTAACATACCGGTCGAAGCATATAGCCCCAGCACTTATCTTGACGACATAAAATCCTTTTTTGGAGATAAAAAAGTTTGTATAGATGAGTCGTACGCTTCAACATATGCTTCATTATCGAAAAAACTTGATTTAAAACTATCCAACGCTATAGAAAAACTTCGAGAAATAAA
Organism: Conexivisphaerales archaeon; assembly: GCA_030756715.1. Lineage (GTDB taxonomy): Archaea > Thermoproteota > Nitrososphaeria > Conexivisphaerales > UBA164 > CAYFFZ01. The sequence continues at coordinate 17,800 of JAVBJD010000006.1, read as the reverse complement.
AGATGAGCATGAAATAGAAGTTCTAAAAGAGGGTGGCAAAATCATGGATAGGGTATTTCAAGAGTCTTTAAATTTTATAAAGGACGGTATTACGGAAAGGCAACTTTATGCACACATAGTTAAAAACATTATAGAGCTCGATGGCGATGTTATACCATACGAAGATACTATAGGAACAGAAATCGTCGCTTTTGGAAAGAATACAGCTTTTCCGCATTATTCCCCTCCTAGTAACGTAAAGCTTAAAGAAGGTGACCCGATATTACTCGATTTAACGCTAAGGCATAAGGGTTACGTAGTTGATTTTACAAGAACCGTTTTTTATAAAAAGGTAGAACCTTCACATAAAGAGATCTATACTAAAGTTAAAGAAGCTCAGGAATTAGGAATAAAATTGTTGAAAAATGGAACGCAGGCAAAAGAGATAGACCTCGCTGTTAGAAACTTCTTTGGGAACGAAAAGGAGCACTTTAATCATTCACTTGGACATGGCATAGGCGTTGAAGTGCACGAAAAACCGGCGATTTCATACAGAAGTGAAGATATAATCAAAATCGGCAACGCTGTCACAATAGAACCTGGATTATATTATCCAAATAACATAGGGGTCAGGATTGAAGATTCCTTAATTGTACAGGATACGCCGCTAAAGTTATTTAATACAACTACTGAATTAACGGTCATTTGATTTTTTCAATTTCTTTTTTAATTTCAAAAAATTTCTTTGTATTGCCTAAAGTTCTGTAGTTTACTTCTCTAACAGTAACTAAAAAAGGCAGATTACTGACGACCTTCCCTATAATTAAACACTTTTTTTGTGGTAACGATCTAACCAGGTTCTTTACAGTCTCTGTATCAACAGTTGAAGCCTGAGATATCATTTCAAGATCCTTTTCGTTTACAAAATTAAACAAAAATATGTTGTCCGCTTGTCTGTATACTGTAGGGTCAAGAGAATCTGGCTGATTAGTTATAAAAGTAATGTATATACCGAAATGCCGCATCCTTGTTATTGCATCTTCCCAATATGTTTGATCAAAATATAAATGGGCCTCTTCAGCAAAAATAAAAACTGGGGGTATTTGATTTTCTTCTAGCAAATTTATTAATTTCGATAATATTATCTGAACAAGCATCCTTCTTGCCAATGGTGAAACCTTTGCCATTTGCATGATAAATGCAGCTCCTCTTGGCTTTGAATTTATATTGTTTTTTATATCAAAATTAACATAGTCTGAGTTAGCAAAAAGTTTGGATGCTACAATTGAGTAATACCTAGAAATTAGAGCTTCCTTTACCATTTCATTGTTCTTGTATTCTAAAATCTTTGTATACAAATTCCTTAATGATATGTCAGATTCTTCATTCATACTATCCCAGATTTTAAGGAATTCTCTTACTGTTATAGCTGGCGTATCTAAAGCGTGTGTCAGTATCTCTGTAAAGACCCTTTTCCCGATATACTTTAAAGTAAATACTAAATTGTTTCCTGGTTCAAGCACAACTATTTTATCATAAATGTCAGAAAAGTTGTTATTTTTATCATAAATCATGCCGCTATATTCGTTATTAAGGTCAAAAACAAAAACGTAAGCTCCCATTTTAACGAGTTCTGACAGAATTAATTTTGCAAGGTGTGACTTTCCAGATTCTTTTTTGCCGGTTATTATAGTTAAAGAACCGTCCAAATCAGTTGCGTCGATGTAAAATTTTTCACCTAATGAAGTAGTACCTATCTCTAAAGGATATATCAGGCTTTTGGCAAGGTATTTGCTTATTTCAGAAAAGCTAACCTTTTTTATAGAGCTGAAAACTCTGCTTGGAAGCCATATTATTTCATTTGTGAATCTGTTTTCAACTATGCTTCCTCTTATCTTTCCTCTAAGTACCCTGGCATCTTTTATCATTGTTAATAGAGAACTTACGTTGTTAGGATCTATATGGGTAATTTTTTCTGATGAAAAGACTTCATCCCTCAAAATTTCTTCATCAATGCCGGTTGGGTCAAGGTAACTTACTTCATATATCTGAGTTAGAATTTTATTTTTTGTTGTTTCATCTTCTATCAGAAGATATTCGCCTCTATCAACTTTTTCATTGGGCATGGCAATAATTTTTATTTCATCGCCCGATTTAGATAATATTCTCAACGAGATCACCTCACGTATCCAAGGAGAAATTTCCTCATGTTTTCTTCAAGAAGAACCTTTGAGGCGTTTTGGGCTACAAGCGCTTTAATTCCTTGAACCTCGCTTGAAACAAAGAGAGACAAGAGATGAGCGCCTATCAAGCTTTCTGGATAACCCTTAACCAACTTGTCTGATTTTATAAGGCTTGCGAAACACTCATTAGGATCTTTATGGTAAATATCAGCTCTTAATACTATTGACGTTTCATCAAGTTTTACTAAATATTTATCGCCAAACTCATTTTTAGCTATACTGTAAACGAGGTCCGTTATATTTACAAATTTTTTCTTATTGTCAAAAAACGAGCTATAAAAAGCTTTTAAAGCTTTTATGCTTGTTCCTTTGCTTATCCCAATAAAACTAATTTTATCTTTATGCTTTTCCATAAGATATCTTGGACTGAGCCTGCCGAGAAAGAAAGGTGGGTCTTTTAACGAACCGTCTACTAAAGCTATTCCGCTTTCTATTTCGTTTATTAGCATTTTGAACAGCATATTTTCAACAACGTTTCTTACAAACTTTAGCGCTAGTTGTTTATCTATAACTATACCATAACCAAGTTTGGAGCCAATGATAGATTCAATCATCTTTATGTTGCTCAAACCTATATAAACAGCCAAGGGGCCTAACTTTCTTAGCATGACTTCTCCATTTTTAATAACATAGGCGCCCCCTTTTACCGCATAGATGCCTCCTTCTTCGGTTTCAGCTATTGAAATTGAGCTTGAATCAACTGCAACTAAGTTCTGCGCTCTGCCTTTTGAGACATCTATTTCGTACGCGTCAACAGCAACATTGGTGCCCCAGCCTTCAATGGGTCTAAATTCACCATTTGAATCATCTGTGAATATGATTTGCTTGCCTTTTATTTTTGAGATGTCTAATGCATCGTTCAACAGCGAACTAAATAATGAAGATTCATCAAAGTAATTGTACAGATCTTCTGTTGTATTAGAAAGGTTTATTTGTTTGGTCAACTTGATCAACAATAGGTTAGACAAGGTAGAATATAAATGTTGCGCAATTTGGACAACAACAGCAACAATATAAAAATAAAATTAAAGAAAGGAGACTGGGAAATAGAAGTTGAATGCCCAGAGGACAAAATTAATGAAATTATACCTAAAATTTTATCTTCAATACCTATTCAACAACAACAGGAATTCAATAAAGAATCAACAAGAAAGGGGGTAACATGTAAGGACCTGTTAACGCAGCTCTGGAAGGAAGGCTGGTTTTCACAAGAAAGAAGCCTGTATGAAGTCGATGAAGAGTTACAAAGAAGAGGATATCACTATGATAGGTCCGCTATAGCTCATGCGTTAACGGATATGGTAAGGGAGGGTGTTTTAACAAGAGTTGGAAGCCCAAGGAATTACAGATATTCACAGAAATATCCGCCACAATAATCCCGGTAATTCGATCTTAGCTTTTTTATGCTCTACAATAATTATTCTGTTTCGCTGATTAGATATAACGGTAATAACGTTTTAAAAGCAGTTTTTATTATCAAATGATGTAAAAGTTGAGCAATAGCGTTATACACCCTTCAACAAGAGTAGCTGATTTATTGGGCTTACTGCTTGTCTTAAAAAACGAATTTGGAGGAAAAACTGACCTTTTTGAACTTGAAGAACGGCTTGAAGTGGATTTGGATGATTTTATGCCAATAGTATATATGGCCAATGAACTTGGTTTTGTTACTATTGGAGTAGGTGACATAATAATAACTGATAAAGGTTTAGAGTTCATCCAGTCAAACTTAAAAAAAAGGAAGGAGATAATAAAAGAATCTCTACAAAGAATAGAGCCGTTTAAAACAGCTAAAGAATTAAAGGAGTTTACTATTGAAAGCTTGAACAAAGCGCTATTAAAAAAAGGTATAGCAGATTTTAACTCTACAGATGGTAAACACAAGTTAGAATTGATACTAAACGAATGGGGTGTGTATTCTGGGTTTCTCATTACAAATAGTAAATACAGGGTATCTGAATAATCGCTTATTACCTATAAAATAAGAAATAAAAACAACTTAATTAAACAGATAAAATTTAAAATGTAAATCGTTTTTAATATGCCTATGTGCAGAATATTTGCAGCTACTTTTAAAAAAGGTAAAGTTAGCCCTATATTGAAAATCGGTTTAAAAAGATTAGAGTATGGTGGTTATGATTCAGCAGGCATGGCAACAATAAACAATGGACATCTGGAAATAAAGAAAGGGGTGGGCAAAATAGATGAAGTTGATAAACAGGTAAATTTTGAAAGCCTAGAAGGTAGAACAGGAATAGCTCACAACAGGTGGGCAACTCACGGCTATCCTTCTGTTACAAATGCTCACCCGCTCACAGATTGCACTGGTAACATAGCTGTTGTGCATAACGGGGTAATTGAAAATTTCTTAGAGCTCAAAGCAGATCTTATAGAAAAGGGACATGAGTTTAAATCAAGAACAGATACTGAAGTTGTTGCGCATCTAATTGAAGATGAGATCAAAAGCGGAAAAGATTTTGTTGACGCTTGTTTAAAAGCTGTCAAAAAGGTTGAAGGATCTTATGCTTTAGCTATAATTTATTCAAAAGAGCCCGATAAAATAGTGTTAGTAAAAAAAGAGAGCCCATTATATCTTGGAATCGGCAGTGATGGAAACTTTGCTTCATCAGACCCTGTTGCATTTGTGGACAGAACAAACTTAATGATACCTCTTGAAGATTATGAACTTGCAGTAATTACACCTTATGATCACAAAATTTATTCATTAAAAACGGAAACCGAAATTACAAGAAAACCGGTACAAATTGACATAAAACCACAAATGATAGAGAAAGGAGGATACCCCCATTTTATGCTAAAAGAGATTTTTGAACAACCCACTTCACTTTACTATGCAATAAATATTCAAAAACCCTATCTGGAAGCTATATCTGAACTCATGAACAGATCCAAGGTTAATTTTTTAGTTGGCGCTGGAACATCTTATCATTCTTGTTTAGCAGGAAGCTACATGTATTCAAAAATAGCTGGTCTTGCAACTATACCTGTTGTAGCCAGTGAATTTATACAGCAATATGGAAACACCCTAGATCCAGACACTTCTCTTTTGTTAGTATCACAATCTGGAGAGACGGCAGACGTTCTGAAAGTAGCCAGCTATGCGAGAATGAAAGCTAGCACCGTTATGGCTCTAACTAATGTCGTAAGTTCTACTATAACTAGGCTATCTAGGTTATACCTGGTTCAACAAGCTGGACCTGAAATAGGCGTTGCTGCTACTAAAACTTATACTTCTCAACTTTTGATACATTTGCTACTGGCACTAGAAATAGGTAAAAGAAGGGAAAAGATAAGCGAAAATGAAATTAATGAATATTATTCGAAAATCAGGTCTATACCCAAAATCGCTGAATCTGTTTTAAAAGATACAGATCAAAAAATAAAGGAAGTGGCTGAAATGCTGAAGGATTCTTCTCATATATTTTACTTGGGAAGAGGAATAAACACAGCTACCGCTTTTGAAGGTAGGTTAAAAATGCTTGAAATTGCTTACATACCTTCTAGCGCTTTTTCTGCAGGAGAGAGCAAGCATGGACCTATAGCTTTGATTGAAAAAAATACACCGGTTATCTTTATTGCTCCCAATGATTCCTCTAGAAAAGTTATTTTGGGCAATATAATGGAAATTAAATCTAGAGGCGGAAAAATAATAACGCTTGGAAATGCTGAAGATAAAGAGCTCAAAGATGTTTCTGACGTTTATATTGGTATGCCTGAATCTGAAGACATAATAACACCTATTCTGTATGTTCTTCCGTTACAGCTGTTAGCTTATTATACAGCGGTTCTCAAGGGCCTAGATCCAGATAAGCCAAGAAACTTAGCCAAATCTGTAACGGTTGAATAGCTTAAATCTCTCTTATCTGGCCTTCACCGTATATTATATATTTGGTAGTTGTAAGTTCTCTAATACCCATGGGTCCTCTGGCATGAAGCTTCTGCGTGCTTATTCCAACTTCGGCCCCAAATCCAAACTGTTCACCATCGGTGAATCTGATCGAAGCGTTGACATATGTACAAGCAGCATCGACATTCCACGTAAAATATTGGGCATCTTTTAAGCTGTTGGTTATTATGGCTTCAGAATGCTTCGTGCCATGCTTATTTATATGTTCTACGGCCTCCTGAACAGAATTTACCACCTTAATCGAGAGGGTTAAGTCCATGTATTCTTTGTCCCAATCGCTTTCATTAGCAGGAATAACATCTGGCGATATTCTTAAAACTGCATCGTCGCCCTTAATTGTAACGCCATATTTCTTAAGTTCGCTGACAAGCATAGGTATGTATTTCTCAGCTATATCTTTATGAATTAGAACTTTTCTTACAGCGTTGCAAACTGCTGGCCTCTGAACTTTTGCATTTATTATTATTTTTGTGGCCATGTCCAGATCGGCGTCATAATTTACGAAAATGTGGTTATTACCGGCTCCAGTTTCTATTACGGGAACTAAAGCATTCTTTCTTACATAATCTATAAATGAGGAGCTCCCTCTTGGAATTAAAAGATCTAGGTATCCGTTTAACTTTAACATTCTTTCAACTACACTTCTATCTGTATTTTCTATAATTTGTATAACTTCTTTGCTAATGTAATCCTTTATGCTTTCTCTCAAAATTTCAGCTATGATTTTGTTTGAATTTATGGCTTCAGATCCCCCTCTGAGAATTACAGCATTTCCTGATTTTAATGCAAGCCCTGATATATCTATGGTTACATTAGGTCTAGACTCGTAAATAACGCCTATTACTCCTATTGGTACACGCACCTTCTGTATTTTAAGGCCGTGACCGGTCGTCCATCCTTCAACTATTTCTCCTATAGGATCTGGAAGCTGTGATATTTTTTTCAAACCTTCTGCAGCTGAAATTAACCTTTTTTCGTTTAAAATCAACCTGTCTATAATCGGGTCTTCTGGATTTTCTTCTTTAAACTTCTTTACATCCAGTGAATTTGCTTCCAATATTTTTTCTTTGTTTTCAATTATAGCCTGGGCCATTGACTCTAAGGCCTTTTTCCTGACAGCATCGGAAGAGCCTGCAAGCTCAAACCAAGCCTTACGCGCGAGCAGAGCTTTTTCAATCAGTTCATCCATTTTATTTTTTTACAAAACGCTGAAAATTTAAATCTTTTTATAGCAATTTTTTAAAAGTTAAAACGGTGAACAAATCAGTAAATTGACTCAAAAAATTAAATTATCAGTTTATGTGCCAGATTCTGTTATTAGCGAAAGGTCTGGATTACTAAGCAAAACAGAAAAAGTTGGACTCGTAGCACGCGCTGCCGTGATCTTTGGTGTTGAAGAATTTAACATATATCATGACGACCTACACGGCAGCCACGAAGATTTGGAACTCTTTTATTCTTTACTTCAATACCTATTAACGCCGCCTTATCTCAGAAAAGCGGCCATGCCTTTAAAAGAAGAGTTTAAGTATGTTGGGATGCTTCCGCCCCTAAACATACCGAGCCACATCATTTCGAAAAACGAGGATCTTAGGTTTGGTTACGTTTTGGTTAAAGGGGAAAAGTTCTATGTAGAAACCGGTTTAGAAGAACCGATTGAACTTAAATCAAGGGAAAATATTGCAAAAGGAAATATAATACCCATAAAGTTATACAAAGAAAAAGGAAAAGTTTATGCTATAAAGCATCCATTTCCCGATTATTCTGGTTTCGAAATAGTCAAGTTTTATAATGTTAAACAAGCTTTGGATAAAGCTATGGATTCTAATGGAGCGATTATATTTACATCTAGAGAAGGGAAACCAATTTCGAGCGAATGGGAAAATTTAAAAAAAGAATTTAAAGAAAAAAGAAGGTACGAAATATTCTTCGGATCTCCAAAAAGAGGTTTAGAAGAAATTTTAGAAGATAAATACAAAAATATTGGTTATTGGCTTAACATGATAGAGGGACAAAAAGTTAGAACTGTAAGAACCGAAGAAGCTATGTTCATATGCTTAGGCCAACTAAACACGCTAATAAGGCAGATCAACATAGCTTAACTCAAGAGAAAATGAATTTACTTCACCTTCTTTGAATGGCTTTCCAATTATCTCTTTATCTTTTGAAGTTTCCTTAACGTTAAACAGGTTATAAAAATTTATTCCGCTATCATATTCAGCATCAAAACAGCAAAAGTTATCATTCTTTAAAATTTTCCTTATTTCCAAACTTTTTTCCCATATTTTATAGCCGTTTTTTCCTTTAAGCAATATTTTGTGAAGTCGTTTTATTTTTTCTAAAATTTCTGTACTGCATCCCTGTTTAAATTCTATGCATATTGTGCCGCCAACTATGAAAGGCTTGTTTAAAGCGAGACGGCTTTTAACTTCATAAACGCTCACTATTTTTATGCCATCTCTGTCAAAATCTATCAGAAAAGGCCCCCTTATTCTTTCTTTAATGTTTTTAAAAATTAAATAAACGGGAAATCCATTTCCCACAAAGCTTAATTCGGGCATGTCTTTTATAGGCCATATAATTTCTGGTTTAGATGCACTAAGCTTTTTTGGAACGTCATAGAGTAAATAAGCCTCAAAAGATCCGTCGTTTTTCTTTCCTGTCCATTCACAGACGCTGCACCCTCTTCCTCCGCATATATCGCATTTATCAGCAAGTGTCTTAGCTCCTTTATTTTTGATAAAATTTATTCTATAAATTGCCTTTTTTTCACTTATAATAACTTTGTTTGGACTTTTGCTTAGATCTAAAATTATGTTTAGATCTGCAGATTCGTGTTGTTTTATGCTTAATTTTTTTATTAAAAATTTTGAAACCCTGTCTTTAATTGCTTTCCTTAAAGGAAGATAATCTATTAAACCGTATTCCAGACTGATTTTATCTTCTAAACTTTGCAACGATTGTGGCACCCGTACGCCTACGCTAAAACTTCTTACAGAATACTCGTTTAATCTGTTTAAGACATCTTTAAGTAAATTTTTGTCGCTTAGCAATCCATTACAGAGTTCGCATTTTTTTCTATTTTGCTTGGCTTTTTTTAAATGCTTTTCATCGGGTTTCTTTACAAAACGCCTTATACACTTATCACACGCGTTAAAATTATTTATGAGGGTTTCCTCAATATCAGATAACATCTGAAAATTTTAAATACATAGTATATTTAAAACTATTTGTATGAGTTATACTCTCTCCTACATATCGATTTTTTTTATAACCGCAGGGCTAATTTTCATAGGTTTTTTTGGAGAGATGTTTTTCAAAAAAACCGGTTTTTCAGAATATATATTCTTAATACTGATAGGAATACTATTTGGACCGATTTTTAAAATATTTCCATATTCTATAATAGTTCAAATATTACCTTATTTATCACAGCTAACTTTAGCGATGATAATGCTTGAGCTTGGAATGAGCTTTATGATTGATGACCTTTTAAAGGAAGGCGCAAGCGCTGTATTGAGAACATTGATATATGTTACTTTGTCGGTTGTATTGACTTTTATCGTTTTTAGATATGTTTTCGAATGGGGCAGTTACTCTTCATTCTTTCTGGCTACGGTTGTAGGTGGTGAAACAACGACGACTGTAGTGCCTTACTTGGCAAAAAGCCTTAAGGAAGAAGATTTTTTCACTAACATCACTCTGGAGGCCAGCCTTAATAGCGTGATTTTAATAGTACTCTTTACATTTGGTTTAAATTCATTTTTACAATCTGTGCCTTTCAACATATACGGCTTTGAGAACATAGTTAGTTCGTTAGTCTCTCAAATCAGCATAGGTATTGTTATAGGATTTGTAGCAGCTTTAGTGTGGATAGAGTTTGCCAGACATTTTTGGGCTGAAGAATTCTTTTACATAGCAACTATAGGCTACACATTAGCGCTCTACGCGTTTCTATCGTTCATAAACGGTAGCGCAATTCTTGGAGTGTTAACGTTAGGTATTATGCTGATGAACAACAAGACGTTTTTAAACTTCTTTAAAACCAACTCAAGCGAACAGATTATTGATCTGCAAGTAAATTACATAAAAATGTTTCAAAAGGAAATCACGTTCTTTTTGAGGACATACTTTTTCTTTTTTATAGGTCTCGTGTTTTTTATTGATAAGCTGTTTTCGATTTTAACTTATATTTACTTAGGGGTTTTGCTTATCATACTTCTTGGAGATAGATACATTGCTGTAAAATTATCTACAAAAAACAAAAAATACGGAAAAGCATACTATGTTATGATGGCGCAGGGATTGACGCCTGCTGTGCTCGCTTCATTAGCTTTATACTATTCTCTGCCAATGGCTCATTATATAGTAACTATCGCTTCATTAATTATAATATCAACGAACGTTATAACTGTTGCTGGGTGGGCTAAAATCGCGCCTTCGCTTTCTCAACAAAAACAATAATTTTAAAGATACAATAGGATAGAATTTTTTGCTTCGTACCGAAAATCATTTCTAGCTAGAAATATTTTCAGATCTTTCAATAAAGTTTTTTAACATGATTAAATTCAATAAAAAACATGGGAGGAAACAAGAAAAAGACTCTCGCTGCTATAGAAAAAGAACAGATGAGGGAGGAGCTTAAAAAACAGGGTCTGCTAGAGAAAAAGAAAAAGGACAAGGCAGAAGAAAGGAATAAATCAAAATCAGAGTTTATAATGACTTTGAGCGACAATGACGTTATGAGGATAATTAAAGAAATGCCTTTTATCACACCATACCAGTTATCAAAAGCTACTGGAGTTAAAGTAAGCGTCGCAAAAAATTTTTTAGAACAGCTTAAAGAAAAAGGTTACTTAAAAATCGTTGGCGGGGTAAGCGGCAGATACATCTACGTGCCAGTATCTGCAGCAAGTTAGAAAACGCCTTTTTATTTTTGTTTACTTTATTAAGCGAGCTAAAATAAACTTTGTCAAATGATTGAAATTTTGTACAGATAAGTTTAAAAAGGGACTATGCAAAGGATAATACAAATAATAAAATGGAAAAAATCAGTCTTCTTTATAAAGAAGAGAAAACGCCGTTTACACAACTTACTTATGACGAGCAACTTTTGAACTTTCTAGCTGAAAAAGTCGGTACACCATATTATTTAACAGATGAACAAACAATAGCAAAAAATTATAACAAGCTAAAAGAGGCTTACTCGATCTATAGGGGTCCTTCAATAATAGCTTATTCAGTAAAGGCTAACTTTAATCCTTATATTCTAAATTATCTAAATAAATTGAACAGTCACTTTGACGTTACATCACCGGAGGAGCTTTACTTTCTTTTAAAATCCGGTGGAAAACCGGAAAACGTTGTTTACACAAGTGTTACTGAAACAGAAGACGAATACAGAAATGTTATTTCAAAGGGTATCAGAAGAATCGTAGTAAGCTCAATGAGAGGCCTTTATAATGCTATTGAAGCTAGCAAAACGTTAAATGTTGTACCTGAAATAAGCATCAGAGTTAATCCTGAAGTTCAGGTAAGAGCAGAAATCAGATCAGCCATGAAAATTAGCAAATTCGGTGTGCCTTTAAACGGTACAAACCCCGAGTCCGCTTATAAAATGGTAAAGGTATTGTTAGATGAGCCATACGTTAAATTTGGAGGTTTCCACTTTCACCTAGGATCTCAGCTCGAAGACCCCAATGCATATCTCCAAGCTTTAGAAAAAATCAAGCAACTCATTTTAAAGATCAAAAAGGAAAGGGAATTCAAAATAAACTTCTTGGATATAGGAGGCGGAACACCAGTAAATTATGGAGTAAAAGTTCCTTCTCCTGAAGATATTGTAAAAACCATCATAGAAAAGATAAATGAGCTAGTTGACGTTAACGGTGACTTTTTCACTTTAGCTGTTGAATCTGGAAGATATGTGGTTGCTGAATCAACTGTGATGGTTTCAAAAATAGTCAATTCGAAATATTATGGAAATAAAAAAATAGTTTACTTAGATGCTGGTTATCATTATCTGTTAGATATTGCTTTATTACAACAAGTTTATCCTCTGGAAGTTATAGGCTCTAACGAAACTAATGAAGAAAAACCGCTTGTGGCAGGAAGGCTATGCGATTCTATGGATGTTTTTCAGGTTGGCCCTGAATCAAAATTAGATGGAGCTGAAGTTGGAAAACTTGTTTTGATCAAGAACGTTGGTGCTTATTCTGTTGTTTTTAACATGCCTTTCCACAGCCAGGTCAAACCCGCAATAGTCTACAGGTCTTCTGACGGTCATTACTATTTAGCACGCAAAAGACAGGAATTGCAGGATCTTTTTGAAGAAGAAGGAGGAAACCTGCTTAAAGAGAAGCTAGAAGTCGTTTAGTTTTTGAGATAATGTTTTAACCAAATCAAGCGCCTCATTCTTTTTTCTGCCCTCCACAGCGCCGAATTTAAAATCTTTTGAAAGCATTTGAAGCTTTTCACCTTCAAGCTTCGAGAGCTCATGAAAAAAATACACGCTTGCTTCAACATCTTTTTTATTGTTAAGCAGATTATCAATCTTTTTTAAAAATATGATTGAACTGTTTTTTTGCATTAATGATGCCAACGTATATGCCCGTTGCTTTAAAATTGAACCCAGATTAGAATCTATCTGTAAAATTTCAAATATTTTCTTTAAGATTTCAGAATTTTCTTTATTTATTTGACTAAAAATATGAGAGGGGCTCAAGCTTGTGCCTGACAAAACAACTGCTGGTTCAATCAGCCGCGCAACAGAAGCGTAAAATGATATCGACCCAAAAAAGGAAATTTCCGATAAGTGTTTTATAGACTCTTTTAGCGAATTTTTTATTATGTTTTTGATCAGAGCTGATTTATTTTCGCTAACCGCTAAATTGTATTTAAAATAGGGGTCGTAAAGGGGTATAGTATCTTCTTTAAACAAAGATTTTTCGTTCTGAAGCCCATATATAATCACCTTATTTTCCTCATCGAAAATCGAAGGGGATATTTCAGAAGGGAAAATGACTAGATCGTTGTAACAGTAATCAAAGTTGATTTTTTTGACGTGGCAGCCAGCGTAAATTATAGTTTTATCTGGAAATTTACTAATAATCCTGTTTATTACGTCTTCCTTTAACAAAATCCTCCACCTAATTATAATATTTTTGGATATGTTAATTTAATGCCGTTTAATAAATTATATGCATGGTGCTTATAGAATTTGAAGGGAAGAAACCTTTTATACACCCCACTAGTTACGTTTCTAATACCGCAATATTAATAGGCGATGTCAGGATAAAAGAAAACGCCAGCGTTTGGTTTAATTCCATTCTAAGAGCGGATACAAATACAATAGAGTTAGGTGAATACAGCAATGTGCTCGAAGGCGTTTTGATAAAGCCTGACGAAAGCGCGTGCGTGATAGGTAAAAAGGTAACAGTAGGGAAGGGATCTATATTAGAAGGTGTAGTCATAGAAGAAGGAAGCATTATAGGCGCAGGATCAATAATACTTGAAAATGCGCGGATAGGGAGAGGAAGCTTTGTTGCTGCTGGAAGCTTGGTGCCACAATTTATGGTCATACCTGAAAACAGCCTAGTAATGGGTAATCCTGCTAAAATAGTTGGAGAAGTTAAACCTCAGCAGAGAAAATACGCTGAAGAAAGTTGGAGAAAATCCTTAATACTAAAGGATTCATATAAAAATATAACGTACTAAAAAATGAATAAAGAAAACGATGAAGGAAACATAGAGTATAAATTATTACTTGAAAAACTAACTGAAGAGAGGGCTGAAAGGCTAGCGGCTCAAATGCTTTACAGGCTTAATGAAGGGCACGGAGAAGCTTTTTATATTGTCGGGCTCTCTGATGACGGACAACCAATTGGTCTTTCAGACTCTGATTTGAACAATTCTTTAAACAATCTTAAACTTATAGCCCAAAAAGCTGGGGCCAGCATGCAGATAATAAGAACAGTATTGGGAGAAAAAGGAGCAATAGCTGAGGTCTACATCAGAAGAATAAGAAATTATCCGCCAGTAGAGGTTTCTGTAGCTCTTTTAGGTAACGTGGATGCTGGAAAGTCAACATTAAAGGGTGTATTAACGTTTTCGACTTTAGATAACGGCAACGGATATGCCATGTCGCTTGTGGCACGATACTTGCACGAGATAAAAATGAGAAGAACTTCCTCTGTATCTGTACATATAATCGGCTATGATTCTGAAGGAAGACTTGTAAACGATATATTACAAAATTACAATGAACCCGAGATATACTTAAAGAGCAGCAAAATAATTTATCTTATAGATCTAGCTGGACACGAAAAGTACTTTAAGACAACGCTAAAGGGCATCATGGGGAATCTGCCTGACTATAATATCTTGGTTGTTTCGTTGAGCAGCGGGCCAATAGGCACGTTTAAAGAGCATCTCGGCATATCAGTAGCACTTAAAATACCAATAATAGTTGTTTTTACGAAGGCTGATATGGCTCCTAAGCCTATAGCCGAAATGAGCGTGAACGAAGTTGTCAAGATGTTAAAGATGCCCGGCATAGATAAGATTCCGTTTATTGTAAAAGATGAATCAGATCTTATAGTAGCATCAAAAAACATAGCTAACGGGAGAATCGCCCCTATATTCATTGTTTCTAATAAAACTGGAGAAGGGCTAGACCTTTTGAAGAAATTCATGAACTTTTTGCCAAAAAGGATAAACTGGGAGGAAAGAAGGGCTGAAAAATTTACTCTCTATATAGATGATATATTCAGAGTTGCAGGCGTAGGTACAGTTGTTAGCGGGTTGATAAATACCGGAAGCATAAAGGAGAACGAAGAAATATATGTAGGACCATTAGCTGACGGTTCTTTTAGGAAGAGTAGCGTATTTTCGATCTATAAAAACCGTGTGCCAGTCAATTCGGCTTATGCGGGCGATTACGTAACTGTAGCCCTTAACAGAATTCCGCCTGAAGAAATAAAAAGCGGAATGGTTCTAACAACTGATATAAGCTCTGTAAGGGCTGTCTGGAGATTTAAAGCGGATATAAGGGTATTACATCATCCAACGCTCATCAAAGTGGGTTATGAACCCGTAATACAAGTTAACACTATAAAGGAAGTTGCAAAGATAATAAGCTCACAACCTCCTTTTCTTAAAACAGGAGAATTTGGAAGCGTAGTTTTTCAGCTAAAGTACAGGCCTGTTGTAATTAACGAAGGGGATACATTTGTTTTCAGGGAAGGAAAAGCAAGAGGCATAGGAAGGATAACTGCGATATTAAACTAGCTGTTTTTCTGTTTTTGTCATAGATTCAAGTTCATTTAATGCCAGATAATAGCTTTCTTCGGGAGATTTTCTGTAGTTGTTTATCATTTCAATTACGTTATCGATCCTTCTTATTCCTTTTAATGACATCCATCTTAAATAAATTTCTCTCCTCTGAAGCTCAGTTTCAAAATCTTTTCTACTGATTCCGTATCTTTGTTCCAGCAACTGTGCTATTCTGCTTTCCCCTGAGTATTTTATATCGTCAACAGTAGGGTCCCATTTGAAAGAATCTTTTATTATAACGTTTTCAGTGCTGCTGTCATACCCTACTATTTCTGCTAGTTCTATCATTCTTCTAGTTACCTTTTTTTGCATGCTTACCCTTAACTGTAAACCTATCATGTTCAAGGTGCTCGCAATGAAATCTTTGGGAATATTCATGGGCTTTGTAGATAACCTTTCTATAACCGCCTCGATTGTTTCAGCATGGATTGAAGATAAACCGCCGTGACCAGTTGCTATTGCTTGCAACAGCGTGTATGCTTCTTCACCCCTTACCTCTCCTACTATTATAACGTCTGGCCTCTGTCTTAGTGCCTCCTTAAGAAGATCGAAAAGGGATATATTCTTGACAAATTCTGTTTGTACTTCTCTGGTAACTGATGCTATCCAGTTTTGACGATAAAGGTTAAGCTCTCTTGTGTCTTCTATAGTAATTACTTTATAATTTATAGGTATAAAAACAGTCAAAGCGTTAAGAGTAGTCGTCTTACCGCTAGCTGTCCCACCGGCTATAAGCAAAGACATGTTATGTTCGATCGCTATCCATAAATATGCCGCAAGCTGCGCTGTCAAAGTTTTAAAGTTTATTAAATCTATTATTGTAATAGGATCAGTCCTGAATTTTCTTATGGTAAAATTTGTGCCTCTGCCTGTAACTTCTCCTCCAAGGGTTATCTGTATTCTGTGCCCTTCAGGTAGAGTTGCGTCAACCAGGGGGTTAGAAAAGCTAACAGTCCTGCCGCTTTTATAAGCAAGCTTTAGAATAAAAGAATCGAGTTCTTCTTTGCTCGAAAAATGAACGTTACTAGGTAAACTTTCATAAAATCTGTGCCATACATAAACTGGTATGTTAGGACCGTTACATGATATGTCTTCTATTTCTTCGTCATGAAGCATTACATCTATTTTGCCATAACCTAAAAGATCTCGTTTAATATAATAATAAACCTTTTCACTCTTATCCTGCATTTTTAATTCTTTTAGCCTTGAATCGATGAGCTTTTTCATCTTTTCCCAGACTTGATCTTCTGATTCGTTTGTATTGTAATTTATTTTTTCGAACAAATATTTTTTTACGTCATCAATCAGCTTTATTTCATCTGGGCTTAGCGTGGGTTCTAGAACATAATAGATATAATCTCCATGTTCATCTGTTGCTATGCCAACATATACGTTCCCAAGGGATTCAATCTTTTTTAAATCAACAAATTGTACGTTATATTCAGGTCTTTTTTCCTCTTCTTCTGGTTTGTTTTCTTTCTTCCTTTTCCAGAACATTAGCTTGATTATTAAAATTATTTTTTCTTATTTATAAACTTAAAACTTAAACTTTTTTAAGCGTCAGATGATCTTTTTGGTACATAACAATTGTATGGTTTCCCTTCGTTTATTTTTAGCATTGCATTTTCAATCTCTTCGTTTGCAACGTCTATCCATTTTTCATCCCATCTTATCTCTTCTACTTCTAAAGTTGTTTTTCCGCTGGCCAAATCTTTTACGATTTTCCATATCGCGGTTCCATAGAAAGGCTTAACCAGTTTGCTGTCGTTATATTCGCATCTAGCTACAGCGCTATTCTTTTTTACAAAATAAATACAATCTTTACAATAAGGGCTCATCCAGATAACGTCTCTTTGAGGCCTATAATATTTTAGCAGTTCTTCGATAAACCGTTTCTCCCTTTTTTTGTGAGCCTCCAAAAGCTCTTCCTTTCCTTTTTCTGTTCTTGTATAATAGTCTAAATTCTCGGTAATATTTTCGAATGCTTCCTCTTCTCCTTTTTTAGACATTACAACGATTTATAGTTAAATCAGCTATAAAACCCTTTACTGATTTTATTTTAAATAAACCTATTTTGCGCTAAAAAATTTGAGCGTATGGTGTTAGTTTTCACATGCCGCTTTTCAGTAAGCTTGGCTATGCAATTTACAACACGACGATCTTAAATATACTACATGAATTTAAGAATAAAAATGGAGCTTTTCCAAAATTAACTTATACTCTGATCTCCTCTCCATCCTGAATGGCGAAGGTTCACGGGTTTCGAGGGTTATTCCGTTTAACAGGAGCTACTCCGTTATGCAAAACGATGTATAAA
>JAVBJD010000112.1 GCA_030756715.1 Conexivisphaerales archaeon | reverse complement strand
AAACCCTTAAAAAACATAAGGATGGGGTAACTCATGTGAACGAAAATACAACCCCTAAAAAGAGCTTCGATGAAGTTTTGAAGGAGCTTGGGGTTGATCCTATAAAAGGCCTTACTTCTGAAGAAGTTAAAAGAAGACAGCAGAATTACGGGTTTAACGAAGTGGTTGAAAGGAAAGAATCTTCCATTAAAAGGCTTGCTAAGAAGTTCTGGGGACTGACTTCATGGATGTTAGAAATAACAATGGTTCTCACACTTGTGCTTGGAAAGTACCTTGATTTTTACATAGTTACTGGACTTCTCCTCCTGAACGTACTCTTAGGTTATGTTCAGGAGGAAAGGGCTAACAAGGCGCTGGAAGCTCTCAAACAAAAGCTTCACGTAAATTCGAGAGCTCTCAGGGACGGAAGATGGGTGGTAATACCAGCTAGAGAGCTTGTTCCGGGAGACATCGTGAGAATAAGAGCTGGTGATATTGTTCCTGCCGACATAATAATAGGTGAAGGGGAGGTTGAAGTTGATCAATCTGCCCTCACTGGGGAATCTTTGACAGTGTCAAGAGGGCGCGATGAAGTCGTTTATTCTGGATCTGTGATAAAAAGAGGGGAAGCTACAGGCATAGTAACCGCAATCGGGGCCAAAACGTATTTTGGGAAGACGACTGAACTGGTTAACGTCGCTAGGCCAAAGCTCCATATGGAAGAAGTCATAGGACAGGTAGTAAAGTGGCTTCTCATAATGGTGGTAGTGCTCCTTGCAGCGGCCTTTGCCTATTCCGCAATACTTGTCAAGACGAGTTATCTTGATTTGCTCGAACTTTCGCTTGTGCTCCTAGTTTCAGCTATACCAGTAGCTTTGCCTGCTATGTTTACAATAACTATGGCACTAGGATCTATAGAACTTTCTAAAAAAGGCGTTCTTGTGACCCGTTTATCTGCATCTGAAGATGCTGCTTCGATGGATACTCTGTGCACAGATAAAACGGGAACGATCACTTTAAACAGAATTTCGATAGCTGAAGTTGTCCCATTAGACAGCTTAAATGAAGATCAGGTAATTACTTTTGGAGCTCTTGCTTCCCAAGAAGCAAACCAGGATCCTATAGACGTTGCTTTCATACAGGAGGCTAAAGAAAAAAACGTTGATTTATCAAAGTATAAAGTGTTAAAGTTTGTGCCGTTTGATCCAAAAACGAGAAGGACCGAAGCTACAGTACAGTATGACGGCAAGGTCGTTGAAGTCATGAAGGGCGCTGTAAACGTTATAGTTGAGCTCTGCAAGCTTGATGAAAACACTAAGAAAAAGGTCCAAGAAACTATGGACAGTATGGCAGAAAAAGGGTACAGAAGCCTCGGCATTGCCCTCAAAGAAAACGGGGAAGCAAAGCTGATAGGCATAGTGGGGCTTTATGACAAACCGAGACCGGACTCTGCGCGCTTAATTTCAGAGCTAAAGGATCTCGGCGTAAAGGTTAAGATGCTTACAGGTGACGCAAAACCCATAGCTTTACAGGTAGCAAACCAGGTTGGGCTTGGCGAAAATGCGGCCGACGTCACAGAAGTCAAACAGATGAGCGAAGATGAAAGAGATGAAATCATTGAAAAGAGCGACGTCTTCGCTGAAGTTTATCCAGAAGATAAATACATGATAGTAAAGTCTCTTCAAAAAAGAAA
>JAVBJD010000041.1 GCA_030756715.1 Conexivisphaerales archaeon | reverse complement strand
ACGCTCATAAGATAAAAGAGAGCGGATTTTCTATTATGCTTTTCGTATGATTTAAAGCGTTGCAATAAAAGGGACTATCACAGGAACTATCACGCTGAGAACGATGCCGTTTATCGTAGAAACCAGAGCATAATCAGCGCCCAGCGCTTCAGTAAAAAGTCCAAGCGTTGTGTCCATCGTCGTTGCACCACCAACCGCTATCAGCCCTTCAGGGTTTTTCCCAAGCCTTGAAAGAAACGGGACCAAAACGAAGGTGAACTGTTCCCTGAAGAAGTTAACGAGGAATGCGGCCATGCCGGCTCCAGGCCCAAAGTACTTTGCAACAAGCGGGCCGTCAAGAGTGTACCAGCCGAAACCGAAGGCTATCGAAAAAGACAGGCTCAACGGCCTGAAGATCATAAGATAAATAATGAAAGAGGCCAAAAATCCGCCTGTAAGAGCCGTCATAATCGATAGAGCGGCTACCTTCCATGCTTTTAAGAAAGAGTTCGGATTCAGCACATTACCTACCTTTATGCCAACAAGGAATATTAGCAGAAGCAGCTCTATCTGCAGAACGCTGTCAAACGGTATGCTAAATCTTATAAAATAACCCAGAAAGTAACCTAAAATGAGAGCGATAAGGTAAACGAACTCCCTTACGTCGGTTTTTCTAGATTTTCTGTAACTGAACCGGCGATTCCAGATAAAACCTACGCTGTAAGTAATCATTATTATCAGAAGTGCTGATATAAAGGATAAAACCAAAAAGACAAAAAAAGTTTTAAGGTAAACTTCTTCTGCCCCCCAGTACGAGATTGTTAAAATGAGCAGGATCACAGCTCCCTTGACAGCCATGTCTGGAACTGAAGCTTTGAAACGACCGAGCACGATGGCAACCGCGTAGACAGCTATAAGGTAAAAATAGAACTGCATAACCATTTTCAATAAGCGTTGTTTTAAAACTTTTATTGATGCAATTAAAAATATTTTTATGCAAAAGGTGGTTGTATCTTTCAGGCTTTTCAAAGAGTGGATAGAGTTCCTGAAAGATAACGGTTTTGAAGTTATAGCGTGGGACTCGTCGGTGCCTCCTTCAAAAGAGTGGATAAAGGAAAACATAAAGGATGCAGACGGTCTGCTTTGCAGCCTTGTGAACAGGATAGACAGGGAGATCATAGACGCTGCAGAAAGGCTAAAGGTAATAAGCACTTTCAGCGTAGGGTTTGATCACATAGACGTGAACTATGCCAAATCAAAGAAAATAAGGATCGGGTACACCCCGGAAGTTCTGACCGACGCAACGGCAGATCTTATCTTTGCTTTGCTTCTAGCTGTAGCCAGAAGGGTAGTTGAAGGTGATAAGCTGATAAGATCAGGAAGGTGGAACCAGCCGTGGACGCCCGATTTTATGATCGGCACAGAAGTAAACGGAAAAGTACTCGGCATAATAGGTATGGGAAGGATAGGAAGGGCGCTGGTTAAAAGGGCAAAGGGCTTTAACATGAGAGTTATTTACAACAGCAGGACAAAGAAAGAAGTTGAAGCTGAGTTTGTAGACCTTGACACCTTGCTCAGGGAATCGGACTTTGTGGTCCTTGCAGTAGACCTTAACCCTACAACTTATCACATGGTCAACAGGGATTTCCTCAATAAAATGAAAAGGAGCGCTTTCCTGATAAACGCGTCCAGGGGTAAAGTTGTTGATGAAAAGGCTCTCACAGAAGCCCTGCAATCAGGAACAATAAGAGGGGCCGCACTCGACGTTTTTGAAGAGGAACCCACCAGCTTAGATAACCCGCTCATAAAGCTTGAAAACGTTGTTCTTACGCCCCACATAGGCAGCGCAACGTTCGAAACGAGGCAGAAGATGGCAGAAGTTTCAGTTAAAAATCTAATAGCTGGAGTAAGGGGAGAAAAGATGGTGTTTGAGCTTTAAGCGCATTAATTTATTTCTCCGATCTTTGTGGTTCTTATGAAGGTGCCTTCCCTAAGGACCATGCCCCTGAGCGAAGCGTAAACGGCAAAGGGCACAAATATAAAATAGAGCAATTCAGAAAAGAGGGCGTAGAAGTAGCTAAGTCCTATCTTTGAAGCAGATGAGATCATCGTAACAATGCCTGAAAGCATTATGAAAGCTGTTAAGAAAATTATCATCGGCCTGAATCCGGGCTGACTGAAGTAAAGGTAGGCTCCTGTGATCATTGAAATTATGAGCGCATAAGTTATGAACGGCGTGAGCCCTGTCATGACAAGGTCAGCTTTGCTCGCAAAAGGCATATCGCTCTGCATTATATCGCTAACTTTTCTCAGCGTTGACCTTACCATACCTTCGTTCCACCTGACGTACTGGTTTATCGAGTCTTTCAGGTTAAAAGGTACCTCGCACTTAACTGCTATATCCGGGGCGTAAGCTATCCTGTGGCCGTCCCTGGCAAGTCTGAGAGTCAGTTCCCAGTCCTCTCCTATGTCTTCGTTCAGCCTGTACTTTTTCAGAAGGTCAGTCTTTATGATGAAGTTGCTGCCGGTCAAAGTTACGGGCAAACCTATGTAGAACTTTGAAGGCTGTTCTACTAGCTGATAGTAACTCTGAATGATTGAGTTTGCTTTTGCTATCCTGTTGTAATCTGAATTTATTACTGGAAGCTGGACCCCCTGCACCGCGTCATAGCCCTCCTGGATCCTTTCCACAAGCTTCGTGAGCAGGTCCTGGGGTGGTATGCTGTCAGCGTCCAGGATGACTGTGTACTCTGAAGATGGGTCGGCGTAGTTCAGAGCGTTGTTTACGGCTCCGGCCTTCCATCCCTTTCTATCATTTCTGTGAACGACCTTCAGCCTTGGATCCTTAAAAGCTAAAATCTTCTGAGTTGTGCCGTCTGTGGAGTCGTCAGCCACTATAACTTCAAAATTTGGATAGTCAAATGAAAGGACGCCCCTTAAAACTCTTTCTATCGTGCTCTCTTCGTTGTAAGCAGGAATTATAACGAGAACTTTCGGAACTCTCACAAGCTTCAGGCCTTTGAACCTGTATTTTTTAAAGAACTGAATTACAGAAAAAAGGTAAGGCCTGAGCGTAAAGTAAAGTATAAAAGCTGTAGAAGCAGCGTAGAGAGCTACGACGATTAAATCCATAATCATCAATATTATATCAAAATATATATACGTTTGACTGTTAAAGGTTCAAAAATTTGCAAATTTGGTTTTTTAAGGCTAAAACGTCGCGCGGCTCATTGTGAGCTATGGGGTCATCACATTTCAGACATCCCCAGAGCTATTCATAGCCGCAGTTTATTTTTAACTTTTCTTTGGATTTAAACGTTCTCATAAATAATGCTTACCATAATGCTTTAAGAAACTTACAATAAAAAGCAAATAAAAATAAAATTTTTACAGCAATATGATTTAAATAAATCAAAAAATATATCTATGGAAGGGATGAACATACTAGATCAAAAATTTGACGTTGCCATAGTTGGAGCTGGTCCAGCTGGCTTGTCGGCCGCATACTATCTGGCAAAGAAAGGATTCAAAACTGCGGTTCTGGAGAGAGGCAGAGAAGTAGGATCTAAGAGCATCTACGGGGGCAGGATCTACGCAGCACCTTTAAAGGAAATATACCCGAACTTTAACTCGATACCTGTTCACAGATGGGTCAAGAGAGAAAGGATAAGCATAATGCCGGATTACGAAAGCATGATATCCATAGATTACCAGGGAAAGGAGGCAATAAGCTTTACGGCTTACCTTACCGAAGTCGTAAAGTGGATGGGCATACAGGCTGAATCAGCTGGTGCAACGATAATAACAGATGTTCCTGTGACGAATTTTTACAAAGAAAATAATAAGGTTTCTGGCGTTGTATCCGGGGAAGACGTTTTAAGGTCGGACGTTGTCATAGACGCTGAAGGGGTAAACAGGCTAGTGCTCGAAGCATCAGGGATAGTTAAGCCGTTAAAGCCAGAGCTCGTAGCTCTTGGAGTAAAAGAAGTTTTAAAAGGAGAAAGCAAGCAGATAGAGGATGCCTTCGGTTTGTCACAGAACGAGGGCCTTGCCTGGGTTTTCCTCGGCGCTGCAACTGCAAACACGCCGGGAGGGGCATTCCTCTACACGAACCGTGATTCAGTAAGCCTTGGGGTTGTAGTTTTGCTTGACAAAGCTATAGCTAATGTCAAGGACCACGTCAGCCAGCTTGTGGAGTCGCTGAGGACTGCGCCTGCACTGAAAAACTACCTGCAGAACCTGAGGATATCTGAATACTCAGCGCATCTCATACCGGAAGACGTCTGGTCTCTAAGGCCTGAAAGGCTTGTTTATGACGGGCTTTTGATCACAGGGGACGCTGCAGGGCTTCTCCTGAACGCGGGCTACACCTACAGGGGCGTAGATTTTGCCGCTTATTCTGGTTACCTGGCCGGTAAAGCTATCGAGCAGGCTCACGCAAAGGGAGATTACAGCGCGGGTTCGCTTTCGTCCTATGAATCTATGCTGGAAGAAAGCATAGTAATAAAGGAGCTGAAGAGGTTCAGGAAGGTTCATGAAGTTATGAAAAACGGGTTGCTTTTTGAAAAATATCCAAAGATAATGAGCGGCGTTATGAAGAGGATGTTTGAAAACTCAGACGGTCCTTCGAAAGCATGGGATGCGATAAACGAGTCCTGCAAGGAAAACCAGTACTCAATGTTAAAGCTTCTGATCGATGGCTACAGGATGGTGAGGTCTCTGTGAGCGCGCCAGAAAGAAAGTTAAGGTTAACTGACATAATAAACGTGAACATATGGGATGTAGATTCTAAGCCTCACATAGTTGTTAATTATGATAAATGCAAGAACTGCCCGACAAAGGCCTGCGTAAGGCTCTGCCCAACAGGCTGCTACACTGAAACCGAGAACGGCATACTTTTCAGCTACGAAGGGTGCGTTGAATGCGGAACGTGCAGGGTCGTATGTCCGATGGAAGCGATAACGTGGACTTTTCCCAAGAGCGGGAAAGGTATATTTTACCGTTTTAGCTAGGTGATCAACATGGGTTTAGAAATTATTTTGCTGTTCAAGTACGTGCCAAACACAACAACGGTTAACGTTGACCCTAACACTGGAACGCTTATCAGAGAAGGAGTGCCGAGCGTTGTAAACCCACACGACCTGGTTGCGGCCGAATTTGCACTCAGGCTTAAGGAAAAGTACGGGGGAAGGATCAGGGCTATGATAATGGCTCCGCCTTCTGCCACAAAGGGCATAGAGTACCTGGTTGGAATGGGAGTTGACGAAGGAATACTGCTCACGGACAGAGCTTATGGAGGAGCAGACACGCTTGCAACTTCTTATGTAATATCTCAGGCAATAAAAAAGGTAGTTGACCACTATGACCTTATAGTGGCAGGACAGGAAACCCTTGATTCGTCTACCGCGCACATCGGAGCCCAGGTTTCTTCGTGGCTCGGAATACCCTATGTTTACTACGTTACAGAAGCTGAGCTGCAGGACGGTCACATGATTCTTACGAGACAGCTTGAGACTTACGTAGAAAAGTACAGGGTTAAGCTTCCTGCGCTGATATCTGTGCTGATGCACACACTGCAGCCGCGCGACGTTACTTTGAAGAACAAGATGAAGGCTGTTACTCAGAAGCCTGTAAAAGTATACACGAACAACGAGCTTCAGCTGAACACGCTCTGCACAGGCCTGAAAGGTTCGCCTACTATTGTAGCTAAAACCGAGTTCATAGGAAAGATACCCAGGAAGATGCAGGTAATTCAGGGCAAAACGCCTGAGGAGATGGTTTCGTGGTTGATTTCTAAGTTAAAGGAGGAGAAGGTGATATAGATGAGCACGCCAGCTATTTGCCCTGACTGGAACCCTGTAAACCCGGCTGAGCACAAGAACGTATGGATATACATTGAGACAGACAAGGAGCAGATACTTGAGCCGAGCCTTCAGATTCTCGGAAAAGGAAGAGAGGTTGCGGACAAGCTCGGAAGCAAGCTGGTTGCAGTGATAATAGGGTACAAGATCGAAAGACTGCTTGAAGAGCTCGGGAAATACGGGGCAGACCAGGTAATATACGTTGACGACGAAAGGCTGAAGACATACTACACACCGCTTTACGGGGAAGTGCTGGCACAGCTCGCGAAGAAGTACAAGCCCGAGGCTTTCCTTGTTGCAGGAACGATGAGGGGAAGGGAGCTTGCCCCTTACATAGCGAACCACCTGAGGACGGGGATAACTGCAGACCTGACCATGATCGAAGTTGATGAAAAGAACAAAGAAGTGATCCTGGTAAGGCCTCCTTTCGGGGCATGGCAGCTCGCGCACATAAGGACCATGAGGAGGAGGCCAGTGATGGGCAGCGTAAGGCCTAACGTATTCCCGACTCCGAAGAAAGATGAAAACAGGAAGCTCGAATCGATAATAAAGGAGGAAGCGCCCGAGATCCACGACTTTGGCATTGAGCTTATCGACAGAGTAGAGATACAGAAATCAGAAGAAATGCCCCTTGAAAAAGCCGAGATCATAGTATCAGGAGGAAGGGGCCTGGGGAGCAAGGACGGGTTTGAACTTGTAAAGGAGCTCGCGAGCGTCCTCGGAGGCACGTATGCTGGAAGCAGGAAGGCTGTAGACCTGGGCTGGATACCGCACGAAAGACAGGTTGGGCAGACAGGAAAGACTGTAAAGCCGAACCTTTACATAGCCGTTGGGATAAGCGGGGCTGCTCAGCACGTATTCGGTATCAGGGAAGCAAAGATAGTCGTTGCAATAAACTCAGACCAGTACGCTCCGATCTTTGAAAACTGCGATTATGGAATTGTAGGAGACTACAAGAAAATAGTGCCAGAATTAATAAAGCAGTTAAAGGAAATAAAAGGCAAGTCATGAAAATAATCATAATAGGAGCCGGCAGGATGGGTTTATGGTTTTATAAGTATTTTTCATCAAAAAACCAAGAAACCTATTTTTATGACAGCGATCTGAAAAGGGTATCGGAGTTAAAAGAAAAAGGTTTCATGTACAGAGACATCCGTGACATAAAGGGTTTCGATGTGGTTTTCTGTTCGACAAACATGAAGAGCATACCTCACATAATAGAGAGCGTAAAAAATTCTGGTTTTGAAAATTACTTCACAGAAATAAGCGGGTTAAAGGAACCGATAGTCAGAAACCTGACTGCGCTAAAGAAGCCGATTTCTGTTCACCCACTTTTCGGTCCCGGGGCAAAAAAGGCTGTGGGAAAGAAGATCATTCACGTTCCAGTCAAAGATAAAGAAGGTGAATACAAAACCGTAAAAGAACTTTTTCCCGAAATGGAAGTCGTAACGATGAGCGCTGAAGAGCACGACGCTCTTGTTACTAGGACTATTCAGCTGGTTCAGCTCCTTTCCATGATATACAACAGGTTGAGCGTAGAGGGAGACTGGGGATCAAGCCAGAAAATGATGAAGTTTGTAGAATCGGTTTCGCTTTACAATTCTGACGAGCTTATAAAAGAGATCTTTGAACTAAACAAGCACACCAAAGAGCTTGAAAAGAACGTCCAGGAAGTACTGAACGAGATAAATTCTGGAGACTACAGAATAATGAAAAAGAACTATTTCGAAGATCTCTATAATAAAGCATACAAAATAATGGAAGAAGACAACATGTAATATTTGTTTTATGGAAGATAAAACTGTCAAGCATTTATTTTACGGTGTTTGAGTGCGAATTTGCAGAAAGATCTTGAAACTATAATCAGGTACAGAACTTTTGCCTGAGCTGGATAGCATGACTTGCTAAAACTATTAAATTAATTATAAATTTTGTATCTGCAAGCGGGTCAATTTTTAGAAAAATTTTTTAGTTAGTAAATATTTATAAAATTTATGATGAATAATGAAAATAAAACTAACGAAGAAGTTCAGAAAAAAGAACTGGAAGCGGCAGGTCCAGTTGAAGGTAAAACCACATTCCAGCTTTCAACCGGGCTTATCATAGCGGCCAGATATGCTAACAAGCTGAGGCGTGTGGCATTAGTTTCTCTGAGCAATTCAGTTCCAAAAGATGTTATAATAAGGGATATATCTGAAATAAACAAAAAGCTCTTTGACGAGCTTATAAACAAAAACAAGATAGACAAGCTTGACGTGATAAGGCTCACCATAAAGGTCGTTTACGACCCAGCGAACAAAAAGCTGGAGCTAGAAGAATACAGGCTCATAAGGTATGTTCCTGAAGAAAAGTGCAGCGCTGTGTCTCAGGATGAGCTTTTACGTTTAAAGGAAGAAAACGAAAAATTGAAGTCAGAAATCAACGCGCTTAAAGAAAAATTAAAAGAAATAGAATTGATGATAAATTCAGGATCAGCTTGATACTGAAAAGCTCTGTTCTCTGAGGAACTGCAACAGGTAGAACCTGCTTCCGGCTCCCTTTCCTGTAAATCCGCTGCTCTTCCATCCGACGAACGGGTGATAGCCAACCATCGCTCCTGTAGTTGCGCTCGCGCTTCTGTTCACGTAAACAACACCTGCCTGTATGCGCCTCCTGAACTCATCGATTTCCTCCTTCTTGCCCGTATAGAGTCCCGCTGTCAGGCCGTATTCGGTGTCGTTGGCCATGTTTACAGCGTCGTTAAAGTTTTCGAACGTGTCCATTACAAGGATCGGCAGGAAAAGCTCTCTCTTGAACAGCTCGTGCCCGTGTTTGAGCTCTATGAGAGTAGGCTCAACGTAGTAGCCGTTAAGCCCTGTGTCAACCCTATTCCCTCCGTATATAATTTTGCCGTCTTTCTGTCCGAGGTTTACAGCCCAGACGTACCTCTGGTAAGCTTCTTCGCTTATGAGCGGGCCCAGGTAGACTTCTCTCTTCAATGGATCACCTATGGTCAATTCTTTCATCCTTCTCACGAGTTCCTCTACGAGCACATCCTTTACTTTCCTGTGAACGTAAAGCCTTGAAAGAGCGCTGCACTTCTGGCCCTGATAACCAAACGCAGCAGATATGATTCCCTGAGCAGCTTCGTCAATGTTGGCAGTTTCAGTTACTATGGCCGGGTTCTTGCCACCCATCTCAACGACAAATACCTTGTTGAGCCCAAGGTCGTAGGCCTTCTTAATCATTGACTTCCCTACATCCTTTGAGCCTGTAAACGCTATGCCAGCAACATCGGGGTTTACAACTAGCTCGTCTCCAACTTCAGATCCGGGCCCAGTTATTACGTTGTAAGCACCCTTGGGAACGCCAGCCTCTATAAGGTATTTGTAGATCATTATGCCTGTCAGCATTGTCATGTTGCCGGTTGAAGACGGTTTTAATATTGCCGCGTTTCCTGTAACGAGAGCTCCGACGCTCATTCCCGTTGATATCGATACCGGGAAGTTAAACGGAGCGAGTATGCCGAAAACTCCATACGGAACCATCCTCTGTTCAACCACTTCTGTCTTTGTAACAGATCCCTGAAAACCGTACTTTATCTTTACGCCTTTTGAAGTCAGCTTGACAACCTGGTTATACCCTTTGTTCGATGTAAGCAGGTAAGCGTAGTACCTCAAAAAGTTAATGGCCTCATCAACCTCTCCAATAGACTCAAGCCTGTTTTTCCCGTTTTCTATCGAAAGCACCGCTGCAAGCTCAAACCTGTTCTTCTCTATTATGGTTGCGGCTTTCCTCATTATAGATGCCCTTTTGTTCCAGCCCATCTCGAACCATCCTTCAAAAGCTGCTTTGGCCTCCTGTATCCCTTTTCTGGCTACTTCTCTGTCACCCTTCTGGCATATGCATACCGTTGACCCGTCTATGGGGGATTTTTCGACCAGCTTAGCGTCGGTCTTTAACTCCTTTTCGCCTATGTAGATCGGGTATTCTTTGCCTATGTATTCTTTCTTTACCTTTTCGACTGCCTGTTCAAAAAGCTCATGGAACTCAGCTTCTTTTCCCTGCTGCACATAGGAAAGGTAGGTAAAAACGTCTTTGAACCCGTTCATTTTCATAATAAAATAGTATCTGCGTATTTTTAAACTTTTTTAACTTAGTGGTGGTTAAGTGGCCAGAACCCTCTTCCTCAAGCTTTGGACAGCTCTTTATACAAATGTT
>JAVBJD010000040.1 GCA_030756715.1 Conexivisphaerales archaeon | reverse complement strand
AGAGCTTTTCGCATTACCCTGATTACGTCGTTGGAATAGCCAGAATGCCTCAGGGCGTTAACGTGCTGGCCTGGATTGATAGCGACATTAAAAGCTTAAAGGTAGGTATGAAAGTAAAGCTAGAAGTAAAAAAGAGAGAGCCTGAAGATTATCTGACGTACTGGATAAAACCAGAATAACGGCACAGAAGCATATGTATATGGGAAGGTTGATAGCCCCCTTAACCCCAATATAGTTAAAAACTCCATAATCCATGTTAACTTCGCCAATCACGTTCTCTGCAGAAAGTTCAGCGTTGGCGTAAGCAATCCTCAGCTGTTTCACCTTAGTCCCCATTAACCCCTATCACAATCTCAACTTTAAGTCTAGGATTTTCCATGTCTGTTATAGATGCAGTTTAACAATTTAATGCTATAAAAGCTATGTTCCTAACTTAGTAAAAATATTGTTTATAATGCGATAAACGATAAATAATTTTTATATACTCAAATTTAATTTAAAAAATTTAAATAGTGTTGATGCCATTTTTTATATAAATGAGAAGCGTTCTTGATATATTAACAGCTCCCGGCTATGTTTCGCTCATAGAAGGTCCTCCGGGAATAGGCAAGACCTTTTTGGCGCTTAAAGCCTGTTCTCTGAAAGATAAATGCACGTACGTATCGTACGCTGATCCTGAAAGCTCATTGAGGGAGAAGATGAAGGTTGTTGCTCCTGAATACAGTGGCAACCTAAAGGTTATTAGCGCGATGACAGGCTCTCTGGAAAGCGTGTACTCAGAAATAGCGAGCGCCCTTTCTGATGACCAGCTTGTTGTAATCGATACGATCGATGCGATGTTCTTCGGGATTAAGGATGAGAGCTCGATAAGGCCTTTTTTACAGCTGCTTTACGGTTCGGTTAAGCAGAAAAGCGCGTCCATGGTGCTCATAGCTGAAGGCCTGAACCCTGCGGCAGATCACGTAAGGTTTGTATCTGATGCGATAATAAGCCTTAACTTTGAGAGCGTTCTTGGACAGAACGTAAGGGCATTAAGGATAATCAAGGACAGGGATCACCCTGTAGAACAGCCCCTGCACTACGTAACTCTCAAAGATCAGCTCAGGATATTTGATCCTTTCTACATGCTGAGCAGGCCGTCGCTGGGCAGGTTCACCAGCATGAGCAGGCCACCAAGCACAGAAGCTGATTCGATAAAGTACCTTGGAAACAGGGTTCTAATCGAGCTAGACATGAGCGTTGAGGACGTAAGGGGCTCTTTGCTCAGAAAGATGTTCATAGCTGACTACATAAAGATGGGCTATAAAGTCAACTATTTATTAGGGCCAAACGAGAGCAA
The DNA here is from genome assembly GCA_030756715.1 of Conexivisphaerales archaeon. Lineage (GTDB taxonomy): Archaea > Thermoproteota > Nitrososphaeria > Conexivisphaerales > UBA164 > CAYFFZ01. Next base: position 8,742 of record JAVBJD010000040.1, on the reverse strand, counting down.
GGAAACTTTTCTTGAAGACATCAAGGCCATAATCGAAAATACATCTCGCCTTAACATTTTAATTCCTGCACATAAAGATTATGGCTATAAAGCTGATAAAATACCAAGGTTACAAAAAACTTATGAAGAAAACGTTGTGAATGTTATAAACCTTCTGGCCGATGAAGATTTTGCCATAAAAGATCCTGTTGAGTACGAGCTTTATGTAAGAGGAAGCGTCAACAGAGACAGAATGTTTAACAGGACAGCGTTTATCTTTGGATATTCAAATCAAGAAGCTCTCAAGATTGAACAGAAGTACGCTAACATATTCTGGCGCTTAACGGTTACCGATGGCTTCTTTTTCTGGAGAAGCTTTAGACCTCTTGGCCCTCTTTACTTTGTTGACATAAGTTCTGAAAAAGGTAAAGTAGATTTTATCAGGGTGGTTTAGAGTGCCAAGGAAGAGCTCAAAAAATCTTTTAAAAAAGGTTATCGAAGAAACTCTGGCTGAATACGGCGGAGAGCCAGTTAAGAACGCCGTCCTCTTTCACCTTACCAAAATACACGGCATAAAACCTGAAGACGTTCTTCAAAAGCCAGAAGAGTTCGTCCAGGCTCTGAACGATATTTACGGCCCGTTTGAAAAGATCATAGAAAATGAATTATGTGAAAAGATTGCAAAGATATACGGTTTAAACTGTGTAAACAAGGGACTTGTTGAGCTTGTAAAAGAGCTTAAAAAGAAATGATCAACAAAAACCTTTAATTGTTTTTTAAGTAATAATCCATTAAATCTATTATGAAAATTAAAACCAATAATTATTATTTAAAGAACGAATGGTACATAGCTCTGAGCTCAGAAGAGCTTAAAAAGAATCAAGTTTTAAGTGTAAAGCGTTTCGGGATGGATATTGTATTCTGGAGAGATAGCAAAAACGAAGTTCACGCTGCGGATGCAAGATGCCCTCACAGGGGTGCTAACCTTGGTTTGGGAAATGTCGTTAACGATTGTTTACAGTGTCCTTATCATGGTTTTCTTTTTGACGGGGATGGCAAAGCACTGCTTATACCATCGCTGGGCAAATCCGCAAAGATAAACCCGCACTACAGGGCAAAAAGCTACAGAGTAAAGGAGTTCATGAACTTTATATTTATTTGGTACGGCGAAGGGGAGCCTTATAAAAAAATTACGTGGCTTGACGGTATAGATGAGAGCTTCTCGTATTTGACAATGAAGGCAGTATGGAACGTAAATTACACCAGGGCTATCGAAAACCAGCTTGATGTCTCCCATCTTCCTTTTGTCCACAAAACAACTATAGGAAGGGGAGGAAAGACTCTTGTTAACGGACCCGTCGTTGAACTACAGAACAATGCCATTAACGTTTGGGTCTGTAATGAAGTTGATACAGGACAAAAACCAAAGAAGCCAGATGAGATCGATAAAAACGGTTGTACAGGAAGACTTCAGTTTATATTTCCTAACTACTGGCAGAACATAATAAGCAATAAGCTCAGGATCATGGCGGCTTTTGTACCCCAAGATGAATACAGCACAATTATATACATCAGGCTTTACCAGAAATTTTTGAAGATACCGCTCTTAGACGGACTTTTTAACAGGTTAATGATGTACTTTAACAAAATTGTTCTTAACCAAGACAAAAACGTTGTAGAATCGCAATACCCAAAAATAAGCGATATAAGGAACAGGGAGCTTCTGGTTTATTCTGACCTGCCCATAATTCTTTACAGAAAATACATGTACAAAAATTTAGAACAAAACGATTTTTAAAAGTTTAATGAAGCCTAAGGCATGCTGCAGATCTTTTCATGTATTTCCAGATAAACCAGCAACAAAAGGGTCTCAAACCATGCAATCACAAGAGTACAGACCAAAGCCAGAAAATTATAAAAATCCGTAAAAAGTTGGCAAGTGTTAACGGGTTACCGCTGTTATTAATACAAGACCTCTTGAGAAACTGAAATTCATTAGGATTTATGCTAAAGCGAACAGGATCAAGTTTATAAAGATAAAAACAGCAGGAAATCATCTTTACAGGGCCTTTAATAATAAAATGCGTTTTTCCTGACTCTGTATATAGCTTTAACGCAGTTATTGATTTAAACCTGAAATAATGATAAGAATGAAATTTGTAAGAATATTAAAAATGAAACATTAATAATGCTTAGGATAAAATGTTCATTAAAAAAAAATAAAAATTTAAGATACCTTTGCGGCTTCTTCTAAACTCTTTTTCGCAAGCTCAGGTCCTAATGCTATTTCAGCAAACGCGCCTATCAGCATCACGATGCCAGTTATTACAAATATTGGCAGAAGCCCAGAAACTTTTCCAACAAAAGAAGCCAGGGCGAACGGAGCAATTATTCCGCCAAGCCTTCCAAACCCTACTGCTGTCCCCATTGCTGAACCCCTTGCCTTTGTAGGAAACATTTCGCCTATCTGCGGGTACAGGACGCCTGCAGCTGCATAAACGAAGAAATACAGAAGCACTAGCAGAACAAGGAAAGCTGAAAACGATATTGCTGTCACTATCAGACCGATTATTATGGAAAGGATTCCTCCTAGCCCGTAGGATAGGGTTATCGTTGGCCTTCTTCCAATAATATCAAGAGCCCATGACATAACGAAAACTCCAAGCACGCCTGCCCCTGTCATTGCTGCAAGGAACAGTGCAACCTTTGACCCGGGAAAATCGTAGACCTTTGTCAGCACAAGCGAGATGACTGAAAAAGCTGAATAGTATGGCCAAGTCTCTGTAAAATTAAGCGTCCAGGCCAATATCAGCCTTTTCTTGTATTCGCCAAAAAGCCTCCTGTAACCACCTGCTTCGGACCCCTTGCTGAAATCAAGTTCTATGGGCTGTACCGGCTCCAGCTTTAAGCCTTTATCAGTAGCGTGCTTTTCAACACCTTCTGCTATTTTCTCAGCTTCTTCAACCCTTCCTTTTGATAGCAGATATCTTGGTGACTCGGGCAATCCTATCCTGCCCACATATATTGCAGCAGCTATAACAACGCCGACAAGGAATGCCGTTCCAACAGCAAGTGAAGTTGGCAACAAAGAGAGCAAAAGGGCAGCAACCAGTGATGCAACTACTGTACCCAAGTCAAAAAGCACAGCATTACCGGTTCCTGTAAAAAGTCCTCTAATCTTTGCTGGAGTAAACTCCTGCAGAGCTGCTATAGAAGCCCCAAACTCTCCGCCAACCCCGAACCCGGTAACAGCCCTGAGAGTTACAAACAAGGCATAGTTAAGCCCGTGTACTATGAAAAGTATTCCTACAAGGACGTCGCCAGTCATTATTATAGCTAGGCTTGTAAGGAAAAGCGTTTTTCTCCCTTTATTATCGGCGAGGTACCCAAGTATAACAGCCCCAAAAAGTTCACCTATCAGGAATATAGGGGTAACAGCTAGAGCTTCTATAGTGCTGAGATGCAGCAGTTTCTCTATTGTTCCTAGCTGAGTACCAGCTATGCTTACTGTGAAACCTTCTAAAAAGAGTCCGCTTCCAAGTATGAAAAGAATGTAATAGTGCCAGCGAGTTATAGGAACCCTGTCAAGCCGTGGAGGGATGTCAGTTACTACCTTCCCTTCTTGCTTTGACATAAAGATCATTGTGTTTTTTCACAGATATAAACCTATCTTTTTCAGGTTCTATAAAAATAAAATTTTGGCCTAATAATTTATCAGTTTCTCTGTCTTTTTATCGTAGAAAAGCATTTTATCTTCTACAAATCTAATCTTTACATCCATTCCTGCTTCAAGCTTTACCAGCCCTGTGTACTGGGCTGTAAGCTCTGTATTGCCCACTTTTATTTCCAGATAAGTTACAGCTCCCATGGGTTCAACGTTCTTAATCTTGGCATTCAGTCCCTGATCGTTCGCGATCACTATGTGTTCTGGCCTTATCCCCAGTATTGTCTCGGTTTCGTTATCGAACTTTATTCCAGAAAGATCGAGCGAAAAGTCATCGCTTAGAAACTTCCACGAAGATCCTTCTTTTATCAGCTTCCCGGGTATCATGTTCATTGCAGGAGATCCTATGAAGCCCGCCGTAAAGATATCCATTGGCTTCGTGTATAACTCATACGGGTCACCCACCTGCTTGATAACCCCTTTGTTAAGGACCGCTATTGTAGTTGCTAAAGCCATAGCTTCAGACTGATCGTGAGTTACGAAAACAGTTGTTATCCCTACTTCTTTCTGCAGGCTCTTCAAAAATGCCCTTGCTTCTACCCTCAGCTTAGCGTCTAGGTTGCTTAAAGGCTCGTCAAGCAGGAATACAGCAGGATCTCTAACAAGAGCCCTTGCAAGCGCAACCCTCTGCTGCTGTCCTCCGCTTATCTGGCTCGGCTTCTTCTGTAATATATCTTCAATGTGAAGCGTTTCAGCTATTGTCTTTATCTTTTCCTTAATCTTTTCTTCGCCGTAATTTTTTATCTTCAAAGGGAGCGCTATGTTGTCATAAACTGTCATGTGAGGGTAAAGCGCGTAATTCTGGAAAACCATGGCTATATTCCTTTCCTTTGGAGGCAGGTCGTTTACCTTCCTCCCACCTATGTATATAGAACCTGAAGTTATTTCTTCAAGTCCAGCTATCAACCTTAGCAGAGTTGTTTTTCCAGATCCTGAAGGGCCTAATAACACGAAGAACTCTCTAGCGTTTATCTTCAGGTTCACGCCGTCAAGTACAGTCAGCTTTCCGAATTTTTTTGTGACGTTTTCAAGAACTACTTCTGACATCTGCTTCTCACCCTTTAACTGCCCCTAGTGTGAGGCCCCTCGCTAAATACTTTTGCGCGATTATCCCCAGTATTATTGTCGGGAGCATAGTGAAGACACCAGCAGCCGCCAGACCTCCCCACGCGAAACTTTTTTCAACTATTATAAAGCTCGTAAGGAAAACAGGAACCGTCTGGGCACCTGACGGGAACGGTGAATAAGTCAGTATAAGCGCATAAAGCAGCTCATTCCAGCACGATATAAAGTTAAGTATGATTGCTGCAACAACCCCAGGCATTATCAGCGGCAGGCTTATCCTGTAGAATATCTGATATGGAGATAGTCCGTCTATCTGAGCAGCTTCTTCAACGCTCTTTGGAATATCATTAAAGAAACCCATTAGAAGCCATGTCGCAAAAGGCGCTGTAAAGCTTATGTAGGTTATTATAAGCGCCCACCACGTGTTGAGTATGTTAAGCTTTATGACTATTAGAAAGAAAGGAACCATGAATACTGCTTCTGGGATCATTGTCATGAAAAGTATGAGTCTCGCAAGCCACACGCTCTTTATGTACCTTACTAACGCATAAGAAGCTGGCGCTGCTATCAGGAAAGTGCTTATCAGCGTTGCAAATATGGCCACAATCGTGCTGTTTATCATCCACGGCACGCTTCCTATAGCCGTTTGGCTTACTGCTCCAAAAACGTTTCCCGGTTGGTAAAAGTTGCCAAGGTCTATCTTCGTAGGGAAAAATATCGGAGGGTATGTGAATATTTCAAGGCTTGTCTTCAAAGCTGTTACGAGCGTCCAGTATATCGGGAATATGTATACGAGCGAAGCTAATACAAGAAGAATCAGAACAACAACTGTAGTAAGTTTTATTTTCATTCTTTGATCCTCTCCACACCAAGGTACTTTTCAGCGCCTGTTAATTTAAGCATTGCAAAGACAAAAACCCCAACTATTACAAGATAAAGTATTGCCAGCGCTGCCGCATAATGGGTCTGAAAGTAGGTGAACCCTACAACGTACTCATAAAAGCTAAGTATGTAAGTAGCATAACCTGGTCCACCGTTCGTTAGCACGTATACAAGATCAAACCCTTTAAGAATGCCTATCGAATTAAGCAGGAATGCTATTATCATCGGGCCCCTTATGGAGGGCAGAGTTATATACCTGAACGTCTGAAAACGGTTTAAGCCATCTATGCTCGCAGCTTCATAAAGCTGCGGAGGAACCATCTGAAGCCCGGCATATATTATAAGAAATACAAAAGGAGAGTACTCCCATCCGTTAGCTATTATCAGAGCTGGCATAGCCCATCCTGGGTTTCCCAGCCAGTTAATTGCTGGAAGCCCCAAAAGCTTAAGAAAATAGTCAATGGGGCCGTAAGTCTGGTTAAAAAGAAGCAACCACATGAGACCTATAACAACGGGTGAAACCATCAAAGGAAGTATTATTATCGTTCTGAAAACTGTTATCAGCTTTCCTGTATAGTTATAAAGTATTACAGCAACTATAAAACCTAGCGAGTATTCAATGAGCAGCGATCCTATGTAATAATAGGCTGTATTTGTAAGCGAGATCTGCAAAACCCTGTCCCTGAGCATGAACTGAAAGTTAGCCAGGGTAAAGGCCCCGGCGTTGTTCGTAAATGCGTTCTGAAATAACGATATTATTGGGTATATAAAGAAGATTAGGAAATAAACTAGTATCGGAAGGACGAAAACAAGCCCAACTTTAAGGGTTCTGTTCATGCTCTATTTACCCCCATCTTATCGCCGTTAAGCTTCTTTAACCAGGTATTCTTATTTAACCTTTTCCTGTACCCGGGTTTTTATCGATTTTTAGATAAATATTCGTCTCTCTTATCTGAAAACTATTACATGCCCTTAAAAAATAAAAAATAACTATGTTATTTAGCTAAGCTAATGAAAGAGATGAAGAATATCCTGCAATAAATGTTTTCTGATAATCTGTTATCTTAAAAGTAAATGAATTCGGTGTAAAAGCTCCTAGAGAAAAGCCGTTCGCTACAAGCTGTGTAAAAGAAGGAACACGATATCCGCCTTCTGCATAAACCCCTATAAAGCTCGCTGACATAGGCGGTAAAGTTCCCGTGTATACTTTAGCACCCGCTTTTTGCGCTGCAAGCGTAATGGCATTTGCCGCCTGGTTTACGGTTACAGTCCCTTGAACAACATAAGCAACTTCTCCTCTAAAAGCTGCTGAAATTTGAGGCCAGTAAGGCACGTTTGCAGGACCCTGAACGCTGTTTTGCAGATTCTTGAGGAACAGGTTAAGCGTGCTGGCCGACAACATGTTATGGGAAATGGCATAAGAGAAACCGGAATACCTGAATGGGAGAAGGCTGTCCAGCGTCATGTAATATATAGATTCGTTAGGGCTGGTTGCAAATGCCAAGAAAGACAAAGCTAATGAAAGGTCGTGTGTGCCCTTGTATATGCCCCATCCAACTCCTCCTGTTTCGCTAACTCCGCCTGGAACTGCTGGCGCTATTGCCCAGTCATTGTAGACTTTTGACTGAGTTGGGTTGCTGAGCGTTAATAGAGGAGGTGTCCAGTATATCATCATAGGAGCATCACCCTTTGCAAACATTCCTGGAACCATAGTGAACGTTGCGCTCAATGGGTCCTCGCTTGCTTTGATCAGGGAGACAAACTGAGAAAGCGTGGCCTTAAATATCGTCGTGTTTGAAAGTATCTCCCCAGTGCTTGTAAACATGTCCCCGTATGGTGCAGTTACAGGACCAAGTACGCTGTCATATTTTACTCTGACCCCGCCAAAAAGTGTTAAGAAAGACTGTATCATGTCATCGTCCCCAGGACCTGTCATCATTACTATTCCGTACTTGGACCCGTGCTGGCCGTTAAAGAACTGGGCTACATCAACCAGCTGCTGTAGCGTCAGAGTTGTGTTTGCAGGGTTAGGAAGCGGGTAGCCGTACTGCTGCTGGAACAGCTTCTGGTTAGTAGCGTTGTTGAAATAAGAAGGCCTGTAGAAGAACAGCATCGCGTCTCCTGAACACGGCAGAGCATAAAGGCTTCCGTTTATTTCAAAAGGCGCAAGCATGGAAGGCACAATGTCCGAAATGTTGTAGGAAGCTGGAAAATACTTGGTGTTAGACAGATATGGTTTAAGGTTAACAAGGTAAGGAGCTATGTTCCCTAAATATCCCACGTTGGGAAAGAATACTACATCGTAAACGTCAGACCCTGAAGAAAAAGCCGTCACATAGCTCGATAGAGCAGTATCAAAAGAGAGCGTAACAACTTTTATAGTAGTTCCTGGGTGCGTTGCCATATAATCCTGAGCTATCTTCTCTATTGCCGCATCGTTATATCCAGCTTCTGCCGCAACAACTATTGTACCGGATATCTTTGACGATTGCAGGTAATTTTCATAATAATAAATCCCTATGCCCGCAACTATTATTACTATTATTACAATCAAGGCAGCTACTTTTGTAGAAACGCTTGACCGTTTGTTCATCAGTGTTTATTTACAAAAATTATTATTTAAATATTGTCTTATTGAATTAGCAATCTTTTTTAAAAACATTCGAAAATCGTGGCTAAAAAGTGTTATTTTAAATCATTTTTAAACATTTGTGCATAACATTATATATAATTGATAATTATCTTTTGGTTAAAATCCAGCGCGTTTACTAGTTTAAAAGGGGTCAAGCTTAAAAGCACTGAAGCTTTTATTATTCATTGATGACTGATAAAAAAGAAGTTAGCAAAGAAAGGCTCCAGTATCATCTTAAAATGAAATATGGAGATGTGGCTGAGTACGTTCTCCTTCCGGGCGACAGGGCTAGAGTTGATCTGATGGCAGTTTATCTAAAAGATGTCGTAATAAGCGGAAACAACAGGGAGTATTATGCAAAAACTGGTTACTATAACAATATCAGGGTTACTATCATGAGCACGGGAATGGGTGCACCTGCTGCTGCAATAGCTATAGAAGAGCTAGCCAATATAGGGGC
>JAVBJD010000111.1 GCA_030756715.1 Conexivisphaerales archaeon | reverse complement strand
CAAAGAAATACCACTTTTATTCAGTAGTAATTAACCCTTACTACGTGAAGCTAGCAAAACAGCTGGTTAAGGGGACAGACATAAAAGTGGTGAGCGTTGTGGGCTTTCCTTTTGGAGTAACCTACAAAGAGGTTAAGGCGTATGAAGCTGAGCTCGCGATAAAGGATGGAGCAGACGAAATAGACATGGTAATGAACATATCGGCCGCAAAATCGGGTAGGTGGGACGTCGTAAAGGATGATATAAAGGCTGTTAACGATGTTGTGAAAAAACACGGCAAGATACTGAAGGTTATACTGGAAACGGGTTACCTTACCGATGATGAAAAGGTCAAAGCATGCGAAGCTGCCGTAGAAGCAGGGGCAGATTTCGTAAAGACGAGCACAGGGTTCGGAAAAGGGGGTGCAACTGTCCACGACGTCGAGCTTATGTACAAAGCTGTAAAGGGAAAGGCTCAAGTAAAGGCCGCTGGAGGAATACACAGCGCAGAAGACGCTCTAGCCATGATAAAGGCTGGAGCTACGAGGATAGGGGCAAGCCACAGCGTCCAGATAATAGAGACGTTAAAAGAATAGGCTTTTTTATAAAATCGTAAAGTATTTTTAATTTTTTACTATGATTACAGTAAAAATTTTTTAATCGTGTAATGTAAGCTTTCGTGTTGCGAAAGGTAGCTGTAATAAAGATAGGCACTTCCGTGCTTTCGAACAACGGCAAGTTAGACAAGGAAATGCTGAAAAGCATAGTTGACGAAATAAGTTTCATAAAGCAAAATGGACAGCCTTTGGCTCTGGTAACAAGCGGCGCTATATTGACAGGTATAGAGGCCCTTGGAATAAACAAAAGGCCAAGCGCTTTAAGCCTGAGGGAAAAACAGATCGCTGCGGCCGTTGGTCAGCCTTTGCTGATGAAAGAGTATGTTGAGATGTTTTCCAAACACGGGATTAAGGTTGCCCAGATACTTGTAACGGAGGAGGACTTTTCTATAAAGACCTGCTTTAATAACTTTATCAGGACTACGAGGTCTCTGATAGATTACGGAATCGTGCCTATTATAAACGAAAACGACGCAATTTCTGTTAAAGAGCTGGTGAATGTGCTCAACGTGAGCAGCATGGTCAGGTTTGGTGACAACGACAGGCTTTCTGCAATAGTTTCAGTTAACCTGAAAGCTTCAAGGCTTGTCATAATGACAGATGTGGATGGCGTCCTGGATCAAAAAGGGGAAGTTATAACTAGGATAAGCAGGGATCAAGTTGAAAGGCTTATAAAAGAGCTTAAAGGTGGCAGCGAGTTCGGAAGGGGAGGCATAAAGTCTAAGCTAGAAGCTGCTCTGCTTGCATCCTTAAACGGGATCACTGTGAACATAATCAACGGCAGGAAGCCTCAAAAGCTCAGAGAAATATTTGAGGGAAAAGAAACAGGGACGCTTGTAAGCCCGTTACCTTAACCTTTACAACTAAGTTTTTATTCTGCGGTTAGCTATTTCATTCAGCAAAAATGTTTTAAATGGCAAAATTAACCCCTATAACGAGAGAAAATGGCAGTATATGATTTGCACGGAAAAGACCTGATTTCAACGCAGGAGTGGTCCAGAGAAGAGCTGCAGTTCGCAATAGATTTTGCAAAGGACATAAAGAGGTGGAAATACGCCGGCTACGTTCCTGAGCTTTTCAAGAACAGGACGTTTTTCATGCTTTTCTACAACACGAGCACAAGGACAAGGGCATCTTTCGAAGCGGCTGCCACTCTTTTAGGAGGACACGCTCAGTTCATCGA
>JAVBJD010000039.1 GCA_030756715.1 Conexivisphaerales archaeon | reverse complement strand
ACTTTTACTTGAAGTTCTTATTTGACCAGCATCAATTAGACGATCAAAAAGTTTATTAAACGTATTAATATTCTTCATTTTATGAAGTTCTTAGGAATTTCTGGTAGTGCAAAGCTAGATTCATTGAACAGCGTTTTACTTTATAACGCTTTTGAGCTTTTGCAAGGGCAGCATAAATGGGAAGTCGTTTCCGTAGGAGGTATACCTTTATTCGAACAATCAGGAGAAGAAACAAACGAGGTTAAAAAACTGAAAGATAAAGTTAAAGAAGCTGATATAGTGGTTATATCAACTCCTGAACACAATCACAGTTTTTCTGCTGCTCTAAAAAACGCTATAGACTGGTTATCAGTTCCGCTAGATAAGAACCCATTTCGCTGGAAAGTAGTTGCCACAATGTCAGCTACTACTGGCTCCTTAGGTGGTCCTCGAGCACAAGAGCATTTATGGATTGTCCTTAAATCGTTAGGTGCAATCCTTGTGCCTACTCCGGAAGTCTTTGTTGTAAACGCTGATAAAAAATTTGTAAATGGTAAGCTGATCGATGAAAACTCAAAAAAATACATAACCGAACTTCTAGATAATGCGATGATTTTAGCTCAAGCGCTTAAATATGTTATGGGTTAGAGGATTTAAATTGCTCTTTTAAATATATGTGATTTTTATAAAAGGTTCTGTTTAGCCATAAGAGATTAGCCATAAAAGATTCAAAATTTTTTATGTCAAGATTTTTAAGCTTAAATGTATACTTAATACCACTCGAAAGATGATAAATAAAAGAGAACGTACTTTTTAGCCAGCTTTAGTCATTTAAAATAAAATGCTTATTTTATACAGAAACTTTTAAGCTGTTATATGAAATTTAATTACATGCTTTAGAAAAACTTTTCGCCTTACAATTAGTGAAAGCCTCGCATCTTTTAAGGTGGAAATGAAGTTCGTAAAGTATTTATAAGCGACTTCAAGTTCTCTTTTTAATGGCGACGGTCCGTCAACTTGATATTAGTGGGCGCCTGAGCCGACTTCTCAGGCTATACAGGCTGTCACCGAAAAACAGGTTATTGAAGCAAAGTACGCCTTTTACCAAAAGGAAGCATAGAGCACAAGCCAAAAAAGCTCGGGGATGCCTTCGCGGAAGCTTTCAACGAGCTGAACTACACGAGAAGACAGCAGTTCTTCTCAGGACAGAGGATGGACTTCGAGGGTACTGCGAAGGCGGTTTATGAAAAATACAAAAGCCTGTTAGGATCAGCCAACGTCCAGCAGCTGATAAACAAGAACAAAAAATCTTGTTTTTATACATCGTTTTGCATAACGGAGTAGCTCCTGTTAAACGGAATAACCCTCGAGACCCCGGGAACCTTTGTCTTAAAAAGCAGAGAGGAGGTCAGATACTATCCCGAAATCATTACGTATTTTAGATAGAAAAATTTTAAAGGTTCAATTTTAAGAAAGTTTTAAACTTGAACGATAATTTGAGCAAAAATATTAAATTTCTTCTGCTATTGTTTTCATTATCTTTCTTATCCCAGTTACCGCTTTCACTTATAAGGTTCTATGTCCCAATTTACGCAATAAAAATAGGGGCCACGGGATTGATCTTGGGGTTAATGGGGTTTTCGTATGGCGCTGTGTATATATTTACGGCCTATACACTTGGCAAAAAATCAGAAAAAATTGGATACATACGTTCCTTGGGAATAGGCCTGTTTTCTTACGCAATCGTAGTTCTGTTATATGCTCTCATTAAGCTGTTCCCTATATTTATTTTATTAAGGGCTTTTGAGGCATTAGCCATGGGCTTTGTTTGGCCTTCATTAGAAGCGTTAACAAAGTTTTTTGACAATAGAAAAACTTCGACCGCTATATATACAATAGGCTGGTCTATAGCTTCATCTGTAGCCCCGTTCTTGGGTTCTTCATTTGCGTACGTTTTTACTTTACCATTCTTAATAGCTTCAGCTATATCCTTTATTGGCGGGTTTTTATCATTGGGTTTTAAACCAATAAAATATGAGGAAGAAAAAATTTCTTCTAAAATAAATCTGGGCAAAGATATAGTTTTTCCAATCTTTATATACGGCTTTTCTGTGTCTATAATTTACGCGTTTTATTCTGCATTTGCAACTACTGAGTTCGGAATTATCGGTTCTGGAATAATAATGTCCGTCTCAAGCATTTTTATTATATTAGCTTTCATTACGGCTCCTTTTTTTAAGGGCGATCCTAAATTTGAAATTACATTTGGTATAGGTCTTCAGGTTCTGTACATAGTGTTGTTCATTTCGAGAAATTTTCTGTTGCAGATGTTATCGCTTTCTTTAATTTTTTATGGAACAGGGATTTTATATTTTTATGTTCTTTATAAAATAATGCTGACTGAAAGCAAAGGGTTGGGTTTAAGAACGGGGCTTTTTGAATCGAGCATTGGTGCCGGATACACTATAGGACCTTTGATAGGTGGCATTGTTTCCTTTTTTGGGCTAAAATATGTGTGGCTTGTAACATTTATATCAGCAATCGCTTTTTTGATCTTTTGGTTGACGATAAACCATCATTTATAATTTTTAAGGATGAACAGCGATTGCAGTAGCCACAGCTTTTTATTATAAAGGTCAAAAATGCTGCATGCATAATCGAGAAAACTCTCTTTACTTTAATTCAAAAATAAATAGATAGAAAATTTATTATTTGGTCAGGTAGATCTTTTTGTGTGACCATAACACTTAGCGATACTTTAAGCAAAGGTTACTTAAAATTAGATCCAAAAACAAATCCAGAAATCAAAATATACGTATGCGGCGTTACTGTGTATGATTTTAGCCACGTTGGGCATGCGCGCGTTTTTATTGTATTTGACGTGTTGCGAAGGCTACTGATAAAGAAAGGGTTCAAGGTAAAATACGTTCAAAATTTTACCGACATAGACGACAAGATAATTAATAAAGCGAAAGAATCAGGCGTCAGCTATAAGGAAGTTTCTGAAAACTTTATCAAAGCTTACCTTGAAGATTCTGACGCTTTAAATTTGCTTAGAGCAGACTTGTACCCGCGTGCAACTGAGCATATTGCTGATATGGTTGAATTTATACAGGGATTGCTCAACAAAGGGCACGCTTACTTATCTACTGATGGTATTTACTATGACGTCTCTTCATTTAAAGAATACGGAAAGCTTTCTAAGATTAAAAAAGAAGAGCTCATAGCTGGTGCCAGAATAGAAGCCAACGAAAACAAAAGAAACCCTCTTGATTTCGCTTTATGGAAATTTTATGACCAAGAACCTTATTTTGAAACAGTATTTGGCAAAGGAAGACCGGGCTGGCATATTGAATGCTCTACAATGATACGTAAGAACCTAGGCGAAACGATTGATATTCATGGCGGTGGAGAAGATCTTATATTCCCTCATCATGAAAATGAAATAGCACAAAGCGAAGGATTAAACGAAAAACCATTAGCTAAGATCTGGATGCACGTAGGCTTAGTTAAATTTGGTAAAGAAAAAATGAGCAAAAGCCTTCATAACGTTATTTACATAAGGGATTTTCTAAGAAATTATGGGCCAAACACCTTAAGGGTTTTTGCGCTGAGTTCTCATTATAGATCTCAGTTAGAATTTAGCGAAGAGAAGATTAAAGAAGCTGTTGAAAGCTGGAAAGCAATAGAAGATGCTGAATATAGCCTGTTGCAGCCTTTTAACATAAATTATGATACAGACGTATCAGATATAATCAACGAGATAGATCTAGCGATTAAAGATCTGGAAAACGATTTAGACACGCCTGCCGCTTTAAACCGTATGTTAAGGGCTTCAAAAAAGATAAACCAAATGTGGGCCTCTTTAAAAATTTCTAAAGAAATTTCAGAAAAACTCAAGCCGTTCCAAGATCTTTTCAATTTATTTGGCTTTAGATTAAAAGAAGTTTCTGCCAGTGAAAGAGAAAATATTGAAAAGCTGATCGTACAAAGAAATAAATTAAGAGAGGAAAAAAAGTTTAAGGACGCAGATGAGATAAGGAAAAGTTTGCTCGGATTTAACATAAAGCTGATCGATACACCTCAGGGAACTTTTTGGAGAAAGGTAGAAGTTCTATAACGTAAAATAGTTTTTAAAAGGAACTAATAAGAGATTAAAACTAAAGGGAAAAAGATTTTGACGTGGTCATTTATAAATAATAAACAGCCATTTAACAATGTAAAATGGATCCTAGGCAAAAAAGCTGGGAACTCCTGATTCAATCTTTGCTAAAATATGGAGGAGAGACGGTTAAAAGAGCGGTTTTGTGGCATTTAGAGCATGCTTATTATATTAATGAAACAAACTATTTGAACGATCCAGAGAGGTTAATAGAAGCGCTTTATTCTATTTATGGAAGAGCCTTTATGATTATTGAAAAAGACTGGTGTTATGAATTAAAAGGAAATGGGCTAAGTTGCGAAGATGACATCATAAAGGCACTGAAAGCTTTAAAATAAAACGTTAGTTTAAGTTATCCGACAAACCAGGTAAAAAAGATATGCTTATATTTTCTTAATAGTATGGATTGGCGTGATATATAATGAAAGTGCTGGTTTGCGACCCTATTGATGAAGAAGGAATAAAGATGCTTAAAGAAAAAGGTTTTGAAGTTGATTATAAGCCTAGCATAACGGCTCAAGAGCTTAAAAACACAGTAGCCAGCTACGATGCCCTCTTGGTAAGAAGCAGGACCAAAGTTACAAAAGAAATAATCGAAGCAGGGAAAAACCTTAAGGCCATTGG
This sequence comes from Conexivisphaerales archaeon, assembly GCA_030756715.1. Classification (GTDB taxonomy): domain Archaea; phylum Thermoproteota; class Nitrososphaeria; order Conexivisphaerales; family UBA164; genus CAYFFZ01. The sequence continues at coordinate 6,634 of JAVBJD010000039.1, read as the reverse complement.
CAGAGCTGGAGTAGGCCTCGATAATATAGATCTAGATGCAGCTAAAGCAAAAGGAATAAAAGTAGTAAACGCTCCAGAATCTTTGACTCAATCTGTAATAGAGCTTGTTATAGGGTTCATGGTAGCATTGAGTAGATACATATGTAAAGCTGATAAAACCACGAAGGAAGGTAAGTGGCTCAAAACAGAGTTTATAGGGCATGAACTTTACGGTAAAACTCTTGGCGTTGTAGGTTTTGGCAGGATCGGCAGAGGCGTAGCAAAGGTAGCTCGCAGTATAGGCATGAAGATATTAGTTTATGACGTGGTTCAAGTTGAAGAAAAAACTCTTTCAGAGTACGATGCAAAACAAGTAAGTTTAGAAGAAGTTTTAAAAAACTCTGACTTCGTAACGCTTCATGTTCCTGGCGGGCCTCAAACATATCACCTTATAGACATATCAAAACTTAAGCTCATGAAACCTAGCGCTTTCTTGATAAATACTTCTAGAGGTAACGTTATAAAAGAGGACGATTTAGTATATGCGTTAAAGAGTAAAATGATCGCTGGAGCAGCCTTAGATGTGTTCGAAGTTGAGCCGCCAGCTAACAAGGAACTTCTTAGCTTAGATAATGTTATACTGACACCTCATATAGGTGGGGAAACGTTTGAGGCTCAGCGTTTGGCCGCTACTCTTACAGTATCTAGGTTAATAGAGGCGTTAAAGCAATGACAAACATGTATGATTATATAAATGAAACATGGTATAATTACTATAAAGAAAAACCTGAAGAATACAAAAATTATTTAATAAAATGGAGGAGCGAACCGAGAATTATAAGAGTTGAAAAACCTACCAGATTAGATCGCGCTAGATCTTTAGGTTATAAAGATAAACCAGGATACATTGTTGTAAGGGTAAGAGTCAGCAAAGGTGGAATGAAAATTCAAAGGCCCAATTCAGGAAGGAGGCAAAAGCATGCCGGTTCCAAGCTAATTTCGGGTCAAAAGTCTAAAGAAGAAATAGCATTAGAAAGGGCCAAAAAGAAATACGTTAACCTAAAACCATTGGGCCTTTACTATCTTGGTGAAGATGGCAAGTACGTTTGGTACGAGATAGTGTTTTTCGATCCAGCTATAGCTAAAAATTGAATGAAACGGAAAGGATCAAATCATTAATTAAGGACATTTATCTGTCAAAAGTTCTTGGTGTCGCTTTAAATCTAAATATTAATGATAAAAAATTATTGTTACAAAATAACTTTATAGATGAAGAGTTAAACTTAACAAGAGAAGGAAGAGAAAAGATAAAGGTTGTTCTAGCAGGCGGAGTTTTTGACATAATACATCCAGGTCATGTGTATTTTTTAAGAAAGGCAAAAGAGCTTGGTGATTTGCTCATAGTAGTAGTTGCTAGGGACGTTAACGTTGTTAAGTTCAAGGGCGTCCAGCCTATCCATGCTGAGAAACTTCGGTTAGAACTTGTTAGCGCGGTAAGATATGTTGATGCTGCTATTCTTGGAGATGAAAACGACCTCATGATTACAGTTGAGAAAATAAGGCCTGACATAGTAGCTCTCGGCTATGATCAGATTCATGATGAAAAATGGATAATTTCAGAAGCACAAAAAAGGGGAATCTCATTGCAGACAGTACGTTTAGACTCTCCTTATCCTAACATTAAAAGCAGAAATATCAAGAACGATCCAAGGTTTGGTTTATTTTAAAATAAATTCATAAATTATAAATGAATATACAATCAATTTCGCAAAGAATTTATAAACTTAAGTGACATTATTGAATTTATGAAAGGAGTAAAAATAAAATGGTTAGGTCACGCCGCCTTTGAAATAAGTGACCAGAAAACAACAGTTCTTATAGACCCGTGGCTGACCAACCCTCTCTCACCTGTTAAACCGCAAGAAGTAAAACCTGATTATATAATAGTAACTCACGATCACAGCGATCATCTAGGTGAAGCGGTAGAAATATCAAAAAGAACAGGGGCGCAGATAATTGGCGTTTTTGAGCTCGCTAATTATATCAGCGAGAATGGCGGAAATTCTATAGGCATGAACATAGGCGGTCCCGCAGTTTTAAGGGAAGGTTTAACGGTTTACCTAACACAAGCATTTCATAGTTCTACTCATGGTTCTCCAACAGGTGCAGTAATCTTCATGAACGGATTAAGGATTTATCATGCGGGAGATACAGGATTATTTGGAGACATGAAGCTCATAGGCGAAGTTTATAACCCAGACGTTGCTCTTCTCCCCATAGGAGGCTTTTTTACGATGAACCCAGAACAAGCCGCAATAGCAGTACAGCTACTTTCTCCGCGTTATGCGATACCAATGCATTACAATACGTTTGACGTGATAAAACAGGATCCGCAAGTATTTGAAGAAAAAGTGAAAAAGCTTAGGCCCTCAACTGAGGTTTTAATATTGAAACCAGGAGAAGTAAGGGAGATAAGTTGACCGAACTGCTTTACCTCAAAGATTCCTACATAAAGGAATTTGCAGCTGAAATTATAGACGACCTGGGCGACTCTGTAATTTTAGATAAAACAGCTTTTTATCCGGGCGGAGGAGGCCAGCCGAACGATGAAGGCTGGCTACTTTTAGACGAAAAAAGGCTAGATGTTAAGAAGGTTGAAAAAAGGGAAGATCTTGTACTACACTTTGTAAATAAAGATGCTGGAACAAATATATCAGGTAAAAAGGTAAAAGGCCTGATCGATTGGGATAAAAGGTACACATACATGAAATATCATACGGCAATTCATCTTCTTGATGCGCTTTTAAGAAAAAATTTCGGGAAGGCGTTTTTAACTGGCGGCCAAATTTTCTTAGAAAAAGCAAGGGTTGATGTTGATTATCCCGATTTAAATAAAACAATGATGCCTGAAATCGAATCAATGGTAAACAATGAAATAAAAAAAGGACGGGAAGTCGTTGTTAGGTTTTTATCTAAAGAAGAAGCCGAAAAGATCCCGGATTTAGCAAGAACCAAACCGGGTCAGGAACTTTTAAAAAAGCTTGAAACAGTTAGAGTAGTCGAAATTGTTGGTTTAGACATGCAGATGGATGGAGGCACTCATGTAAAAAACATAAATGAAATCGGTGGCATAAGGATAACTAACTTTGAAAATAAGGGGTCTCATAACAAAAGGATAGAATTCGCCTTGGTCTAACAAGTTTTCAATTATTTACCTGTGGTCGTATGGATTTAACCTAATGTTTTTTAAGTCTTGTTTGAGAATAAATTGCATTGAAAATAAGAGATCTTTCAGTAGGAAGCGCTAGAGTTAAAGTAGAAGGTAAGATCATTAACAAGTCGGAACCTAAAAAGATTAAGCTGTGGAATGGACAGGATGCAAGCGTAGCAGATGCGCTACTTGAAGATGGAAGCGGGAGCATAATACTCAGTTTATGGGGAGAACAGATTCAAATGGTAGACGTAGGAGACAATATTCAAATAATAAACGGGTATGTGAGTAATTTTAAAAAAGAAAAAAGACTTAATTTGGGAAGGTTCGGCAAAATTATAAAAGTTTAAAACTTTAACAAAATTTTACCTATATGGTTCCTCTTTTCCATTCTTAGCTGCGCTTTATCTACGTCATCAATCGGGAAAACGCTGTCTATAAGCGGTTTTATTTTCCCTTGTGAAACCATATTTAAAAGATCTGATAAGTCTTTTCTCGTTCCCAGATAAACTCCTTGCAGATCCAGGTTGTTAGCGTAAATCTGTCTCAAATTTAACTGGATTTCAGATCCTGTAGTCATTGCCATGTTAATTACTCTGCCGCCTTTTCTGACAGCTTTTAACGCCAAAGACGTGTAGCTGCCTCCTAAAGCGTCAAAGACCGCATCTACGCCATTATTGTCAGTTAGCTTGAATATGTTTTCAAGAAGCTTATCATCTGGCTTTAGGACTTCATCTGCACCAAGCTTCTTTAGCATTTCTGCTTTCCAATCGTATGAAGTTGTTGTTATTACACGCAAACCCACCGCTTTTGCTATTTGTAATGCAGCAACACCGGCACCACCGCTTCCCCCTAATATTAGAAGGGTAGAACCGGGTTCTGATTTGCTTCTGTTTATCAGGCCATGGTAAGCTGTAGTATATGCAACTGGCAGAGCAGCAGCATATTCTAAAGAGACATTTTCAGGTAATTTTAAAACGTTCTTGGCTTCAACGCTTACATATTCTGCAAAGAAACCATCTACGTGAACGCCATAAATAGCCCTATAAAAGCAACTGTTTTCATAGCCAGCCAAGCAGTTTTTGCAGAAACCGCAAAATTTCATTGGATAGAGCACAACTTTGTCCCCCTTCTTAAAGATGCTGTCTGAAGGATCATCTATATAGCCTGAAAGGTCAGATCCGAAAACTCTGGGAAAAGGTTGCCCGGGCAGATCCATTCTTCCCCATATATCAACATGATTTACTGAACCAAAAGAGGCTTTCACTATGACTTTTCTGGGTTCGCTTTTGGGCATATCCTTTTCAATTCTCTTTATAACTTCGACTCCTCCTGGTTTTTCATATACGAATTCCTTCATACCTATCGCTTAAAGCATATGTTATTATAGAATTTAAATATGCCTAAAATAAAGGGTTAGACGATGAAGTATACAGCGCCAGCGAGGTTGTTGGAGCTGGAAGAATCAGCTACTTTAAAGGCTTCCGAAAAGGCAAACGAAATGATAGCAAAAGGAATAAACATATATAAGCTCGATGTCGGTGAACCAGACTTTTCAACTCCTAGAAAGGTAATCGATTCAGCTTATAACGCTATGTTAAAAGGTTATACTCATTACGCCTCATCTGCCGGTGTTCTTCAGTTAAGGCAGGCTATAGCTGAGAAATATTCAGTGAATCCTTCAAACGTAATAATCACCCCTGGTTCTAAACAGGGAATATTTTACGCCTTGTATGCGTTACTCAATCCTGGCGATGAAGTATTATTATTGAATCCTGCATGGTCGAGTTATAAACAGATCGTTAGGCTAACTGGAGGTGTACCTGTTGAAGTTAATACAGATGAAGATTTTGAGCCTAATCTAGATATCATAATGAATAAATTAAACAAAAAAACAAGAGCTATTATAATCAATTCACCAAATAACCCGACTGGAGCAGTTTATGGAGATAAAATAGTAAAACAGGTATCGCAGTTAGCTAAAGAAAACGGGTTATTTGTAATAAGCGATGAGATCTATGACCAACTTGTATACGAAGGCGATTATGTATCTTTTAGAAAATACATGGGTTACGAAGATGGGCTGATATTGATTAATGGTTTTAGCAAAGCCTATGCAATGACTGGCTGGAGGCTTGGATATGCAATAGCTTCCCCTGAGATAATTAAACAGATGGTCAAAATACAGGGCCATACTGCAACATCTCCGGCAACTTTCGCGCAATTAGCAGGAATAACAGCTCTAAAAGAATGCGAAGAGGACGTCAAAACTATGGTTAAAGAATTTTCTGAAAGAAGAAAAATAATAATCGAAATGCTTGATAAAAAAGGCTTAAAATACGTTAGGCCAAAAGGGGCATTTTACTTTTTTATTGACCTCGGTAAATATATAAAAGGGGCAGATCCGGCAGAGTATCTTTTAGAGAAAGCTAGGGTAAGCGTTACAAGCGGTTTAGGTTTTGGCGAGAGCTACCCAACCTACATAAGGATTTCTTATGCTACATCAAGAGAAACTATTATTTCCGGGCTTAACAATATATTTAGTGCGATTGGAATTTAATTTCGTAGCTACTACTTACAGCAATTATAAGAACGAGCTTGAGCGGGAACTAAAGGCCCTTTTACACGAATTTGAACCTATTGTATTTTTATCTTTTAACATAAACAGCGTAACTTACGGTAAACTAAACGGCGATCCAGTAAAAGCTTCAGAACGTTTATGGAATTTAGCCCATACAGATCCGTGGAAGATAAGAAGGATTCTTAGGTTCGTCCCCATCGCCTTCAATTGTCCGCTTGATGTTATTAAAATTAAAGAGATAGCCAAAAGGCTTGGAAATAGCATACCTTCTGATACAAGCTACAAGATAGAAGCGGAGATCAGGCTCTCCAAAATTACTAGAAATAAAATTATTGAAATTATAGCTGAAGAAGTGGACCGTAAAGTGAACTTAGAAAAGCCCGATTATATTCTTGAGGTGCAGATAATAGATAACAGCTGTGGTATATCTGTTTTAAAAGATAGAATGATATTTAAAAGCCTTGAAGCTAAGCTTGAAGGGAGTTATTTTCCTTGATATAAATTTGCCTTAGATTTTCGTTTAAAGCTTTTAGTAATTCGAAGAAAATTTTACATTTAGCGAAAGCCCCGCCTTTTTAAGGCAAGGATGAAGTTCATAAAGTATTTATAAGCTCCTTTAAGCTATCTTCTTCATTAAGACGGTACGTCAATTTGATATTGGTGGTGCGCCTGAGCCGACTTCTCAGGCTATACCAGCTGTCGCCGAAAAACAGATTATTGCAGTAAAGCTGGACAACAGAATGACGAACAAAGTGCGCTTGTTGCCGAAAGGAAGCTCAGAAAGAAAGCTAAAAAGCTCGGAGATCTGTTCGCGGAAGCTTTCAACGAGCTGAACTACACGAGAAGACAGCAGTTCTTCTCAG
>JAVBJD010000110.1 GCA_030756715.1 Conexivisphaerales archaeon | reverse complement strand
GTTCTGGTAACGTTATAATATAGGTTTACAAATTGATATCTCGTTGAAAGCTGGCATCCTCTTCGGGGAAGAACGCAGAGTGGAAGAAGACCTAAGAGCTGTAAAGTTAGCTGAAGAACTCGGTTATGACTCTGTATGGTTCGGCGAACACGCAGGCATAAGGGACGCGCTGACTCTGATGGGCATGTCAGCTGTTCTCACGAAAGCTCTGAAAATAGGGAGCTGCGCAATAAACGCCTACACAAGGAACGTGGGAACAGTGGCTGCAGCAGCCAACACCCTGAGCGCAGCGGCTCCTGGCAGGATAATGTTAAGCATAGCGAGCGGTGAAGAAGTCCTTGAAAATTTCGGGATTAAAAAGGCTTCACCGCTGAAGGAAATGAAGGAGTTCATAACTGCGCTCAAGCTCCTGATGAGTGGAAAACCGGTTGAATTCAGTGGCGATTTTATAAAGCTAAGAAATGCCAGAACTGAAAAGGCTATAGATGTTCCAGTTTATCTTGCTGCTACAGGTTTAAAGATGCTTTCCCTCGGTGCAGAAATAGCTGATGGCATAATGCTAAACTTCCTGGTAGATGAAAGCTACCTGGAAAAAGCTCACTCGATCATAGGGGGCAAAAAAGCTTTTCAGCTTATAGCTGTTTCTTTAAACAGAGATCAGTCGTACGACGACGCAAAGAGGTTCATGGCCAAGTTCTTTTACCTTGCCCCAGAATTCTTCAGATCGATCGTGGGCCCTGACGTCATAAGAAGCGTTCAGAGAGTGATAAAGGGCTGGCCCCCACTTTCAGACGAGCTCGATCTGGCGAGTAAGCTTGTTCCTGATGAAGCTGTCAGTAAGCTCATGGCTGCCGGAAGCATAAACGAAATAGAAAGCTACGTGCACAGAGTTGCAGAAAGATGGGGTTCTTATCCTGTATTTTACATAGTATCGAAAGACCATGAGTTTGTCATGAATCAGCTGAGCAAAATAATCATATAATATATATTTATATCTCTCTGGAAGCGTACTCGATGCTCACGCCCTTACCCGTTTCATGTCCAAACAGAAACCAGAGAGTTGCAGCAAGAGCACCGATAACCCAGACTATTATGTTAAAAACAAGGTACTGTTCAACCGGTAGAAGGGTTGCGAAATAAAGCACCGGCAGGTACAGAGCTATCGGCAGTACCCTGGCAACAGCAGTCAGGGATCCCCTCAGGTTTGTTGGCCACATTTCTCCTTTCATAGCTTCTACTGTTGCGTAGGAAAGCTGCTCAACAAAGTTCAGAGCTATAAGTAGAACCCAGAATACCAGAAGGCTTTTCGTCCAGACGTTAAGCGTCAGAACAACTATAGCTGTTATAGCGAAAACGATCCAGTAAGTAACAGCAATAAGCGTTTTTCTGCTCCACCTGTCCCCAAATGCGCCCATCAATCCGCCAGCGAATGCCCCCACTCCTGTAAAAAAGAAAATATAATCTATGTACCTAGGAAAATAAATCGGCCCAAGCGTGTAAGTTATAAGACCGTATCCAGCCGTGTTAGCCCACGCTATGGGTATGAGTATTGCAAGTATCTGCCAAGTCTTCAGTTTTCTGTTAAGGGCATAATCGATTTTATCATCGTTGCGCACAGTATCAATGCTTTCATCTCTAAAATAGCGTTCAACTTCCTTTTTTGCTTCATCTTTTCTTCCTTTCTTTTCCAGCCACCTGACAGATTCTGGGGTCTTGTACCTTATTATGATGAGCGCTATGAGCCCGATAAATATTGTAGCTACAACCAAGTACCTTTGAAAGGTTATCGTGTAGCTGGCCGCCACGAACCCAAGGAC
>JAVBJD010000109.1 GCA_030756715.1 Conexivisphaerales archaeon | reverse complement strand
TCATTTCCGGTACAGAGGCAGAAGCCCAACCCTGTTAGCTAAGGGCTTTTAACTTCTAGCGTGGGTTGAGGGGGCGAAAGTTTCCTTTTGCTAGGGAGGGGATGGATAGCTTATAGGCTGTGGGACAAAATTGTTCTATGTATTCAGGTAAAACAGGTTGTGCCACAGGCCGATGCAGAATAAAGCGCCGTCAGAAAAAGAAATAAACGAACGCATGTTTCAAACCCTTATAGGTATTCTATGAATTTGTACAACTTGATCGATCATAGCAAGAGCTGAGACGATAAAATACAATAACAGCTTACGTTTTCAGGAAAACGATGGATGGTTTGATAAAGGGAACAGCGAGCGGGCCAGGGCCTCCGGAATAAGGGATTTGCTGGGTTTTTAAGAGAGAATCTTTAGCTTAAACCATAGCTCATGCCCAAAATTTAGCATAAAAAAAGGTTAGAAAAGGTATCAGCGATTGAGCTTGTTAACCTTAAATGCCTTTTTGCTGAACCTTAGATTATTATGAAATACTGTTACCTGCGGGACTACTGGTCAATAAGGTTAAATTTAAATAAGACTTTAATCAATTATTATTTTGATGACAAAAGTCCTGATACTTGCAGGAGACGCAACAGAAAGCCTTGAGCTCATGTACCCATATCAGAGACTTCTTGAAGAAGGTTATGAAGTTGACATTGCCGCGCCTTCAGCAAAAACCATTCAGACAGTTGTTCACGACTTTGTCCCGGGTTTTGATACTTACACTGAAAAGCCGGGATATCTTGTAAAGGCAAACAAAGCTTTCAAGGATGTCAAGCCAGAAGAATACGTTGCGCTGATAATCCCGGGAGGCAGAGCGCCTGAGTACATAAGAAACGACCCGTACGTGATAAAGATAGTTAAGCATTTCTTTCAAAAAGGAAAGCCTGTGGCCCAGATATGTCACGCTCCGCTGATACTTGGCGCTGCAGGGGTTCTTAAGGGCAAAAAGAGCGCGGCTTATCCTGCCCTTAAGCCAGACGTGGAGAACGCCGGCGCCACCTTCGTGGATTCTGCTGCGGTTGTGGACGGCAACATGGTTTCTGCAAGGGCATGGCCGGATCATCCAAGCTGGATGCGCGAGTTCATGAAGATCTTGAAATCAAAATATCCACCTAAATGATGATTTTTATTTTTTTATTGCAAACAATTATATTATAAAGAGAAAAGCTGCACAGTTTAAAGCAGAAAGCATCACGACGTTGGGGTTTTGGTGTTCAAGCTTCAGGAAACGAGACCATTATTTTTTGTTAAATTAGCTATCATCGTTTTCATGTTTTTCTAAAAGTCTCTTAGCTATTTTGACCCATTTCTGTCCTGAACGCGGAACTTTCAGTCTATGTAAAAACCTTATAGCCTGCTTTTATCATGCCCACACGAAAACATTGAGCGTTTTTAAATTAACGGGGTTGGTGTAGTTCACTGATCCTTACAAGTTGCTGAACATGTGCTGGCGCATCTATATCTTTTCCCAGAGGTTTTCCCCTGAACCGTAAACCGGAAGCGCCCGTGAAAACTTTTCGATCAGGGGCTTCAGCTCTTCCCACTCATCTTGGCTTATCGGCAGAATGCCTGCGTCCTCTCTAACTATTTTCATAAGATCCTGTGAGCTCCTGCAACCTTCCTCATTCTTCGGAACTATGAACCACATGTATACTATGAGAGGGGTTAGCTTCATGGGCCTTGACTGTGAACCCATGAACTCCATGATAAAGAAGTCGTTCGTTTCAGCGGCTTCTGAAAAAGAAAGCTTTTTGAAATAAGAGTATATCAGCGCGGTCGGAAGGAAAAGCGCTTCG
>JAVBJD010000108.1 GCA_030756715.1 Conexivisphaerales archaeon | reverse complement strand
CCTGATGAATAAAGCCCATCAAAACCAGAGACAACGGCTTCCACATACTCGATATAGTGCTGCGCTGAGCTCAGAGGTACAGCTGTAGTAACTGCAAACTTGCTGTATTCATCTAAAGCTTGTTTGAGCTCTGTGTTTGGATCTGACGTGAAAACGTAGATCTGCTTGACTCCTGAGCTTTTAAGCAAAGAAAGAACGTTGGATGAGAAGCTTATAGTTGCAGCGCTCGAGATCTCAAGAGAAGATTTTGAAATCTTTTCGTAAGCTGAGTTTTTTAAAAACCTGAGTACTTTAGCTATTTTTTCAATGCTGTAGCCTTCATCAGTGCCTTTTTTAAAAGCTTCAATGACGTTCTTTACAGAAGCCATGCCCGGCCTTACTTCTTCAAGAATTTCAGCTTTGTTTGGATCATAAGACCCTAAAGATTCAAAGAACTCAACAGCTTTATCGTAGTACCAGGAAGCACCATGAACATAGTCAACCATGAGCTCCTGGATTATAGAATCCGCCTTTTCCATGTCATTTTTAAGGCAGCTCCGCAATATTAGCCTTCTTGAGCAATTCCCTGATTATTCTGTAGGTAAGCCCCCAGATTATTTCTCCTTTGTATTCGATCGCCCAGCCCTTGTAAATATTTCCAAAAGTATACTGCACTATACGATGCTTTTCTCTGAGCGGTAACCAGAACGCATAAAGGACTTCGCTTGGATTTATCCTGGTGCTGAACCTTTCTGCTACAACAAAAACGTGAGGCAGCACCTTAGTTTCTTCTGAATTAGAAGGGGAACCCGCATCGAGCACACCAACAAAATCCTCATAGGAAAGCCTAATGCCTACCTCTTCAAAAGTTTCCCTTACTGCTGTTTCATAAAGGTCTTTATCATGAGTCTCATAATGACCTCCTGGAAAAGCTATATTTCCACTCCAGGGATCTCGGGCGTTTTCAGTCCTCTTTATCAGCAACACTTCGTCTGAATCTTTTAAAATTATTAAAGATACGCTTGCCCATCTGCAGCATTCATTAGGCCTTACTCTGAGCCGGGGGAGCCCTTCTATTTTAAGCATTTAGATTTTTTAGGAAAAATAATATTTATGCGTTCTCAGTAATTCTTCATTAACCGTTGCTTTACGTTAAAAATAATTTTAAAAAAGATAAAGCTCTTTTCTAAATAGGCTTGAGCTAAGCTGGTCAATTAACGTTTAGAAAAGCACTTATCATTCAGGCTAAATAGGAGCGGATTGCGAAATTCTTAATGGTGAACCTTAAACTTTAAAGGAAATTTACCTTAAAGTTGTTCAGAAAGCCTTTAATCGTACCACATTTAACCGATTTTTATGCAAAAAAGCATAACAGGGGTAAAAGAAGAAGACCCTTACAACAACGCGCTTACACAGCTGGCACTTGTGGCAGAAGAAATACAGATAGATCCGGTTTATTATCAGATGCTGCAATTCCCGATGAAAGAGTTTGTCACGTATATACACGTAAAACTTTCTAACGGCGAAGTAAAGAGCTTTGTGGGGTACAGAGTTCAGCACAACAACGCCAGGGGTCCTTTTAAGGGAGGCATCAGATATCACCCTGCTGTCGACCTAAACGAAGTCAGAGCTTTATCTATGTGGATGACTTGGAAGACGGCGCTCGTCGATATCCCATACGGTGGAGCAAAGGGAGGTATAAACGTTGATCCCTATTCGCTAAAACAAGAAGAACTTGAAGACGTAACCAGGAAGTTCACTGATGCAATATACAATAACATAGGTCCTGAAATAGACATACCGGCCCCAGATGTTGGGACAAACCCTCAGGTTATGGCGTGGATGATGCACGAATATTC
>JAVBJD010000107.1 GCA_030756715.1 Conexivisphaerales archaeon | reverse complement strand
CTGAAATCGGCAAAGTACTTTTTTGGCTCATCGCTCATGTCGGTAACCCTCATCTTTTCAGGTATTAGCCTCACGAGCTCAACGCTCCCGTTTGTTATGAAAAGCAGGTCCTCGGGAACCTTAGAAAGAAGCGTTCCCCTCTCTTTATCGTGCTTCGCGGGATCACCCAGAACCTCTACTCTGCCTTCCCCCTGGATAAAAAGGTCAGGCTTGTTGAGGTCCACAGAAAAAGAGACCTTGGGGTTTTTGAGGATCGCGTTGAGCGTCCTGCTCCCCTTTTCAAGCAAAAAGATGAATCCTTCGTCCATGGCGTAGTAAACCTTTATACCCCATGGTCCCTCCTCATCGCATACAGAAATCCCCATGGTCCTAGCTTTCCTGAGAAGGGAGATCACGCGCGCGTCGATCATCATTTATGCAATGCATTTTTCGTTATATAAGCCTTTTTTAAAATGCAAATTTATGAAAAATATTAACAAAAAATGAAAAATTTATGTTAAACGTTTATATGTCAATCATGCATCAATATTTATAATGAATTGCGAAAACTGCGCTTATTACAGGCAGCATCCTCTTTACAATTTCATGGGATACTGTGAAAAGAAGGGAAGTGCTGTTTTTCCGGATCAGAGCTGTCCTGAAGCAATACAGGCAGTAATTAAGGACACCGAGAGGCTGTTTGAAGACTATGGCTGGGCTTACTGTATGGACTGCGGAACCATTGTTTTTGACAGCAGCGAGCTTAAGAAACACATAAGCCTTGGGCACAGCTTGACTCAAAGGTTTTTGGAAGACGAAGTAGCAACCTATGAATCGCCCGGGGGAGACTGATGAAAAGCTTAAGCTACCTTTTAGGAGGACCGCAGGGAGGAGGCCTCGAGACTTCTTCTCAGGTCCTTTCATGGGCATTCGCTAAGTCCGGCTATGGGGTTATATCTGACAGAGAATACTATTCAAACATAGTGGGGAGGCACAGCTACATTCATGCAAAGGTCGACAGCGAAGAACTTCCGAAGGACCTACAGTACCCAGTTAAGCTCCTGGGATCGATGGACGCAGAAAGTGTGTTCACTCATTTTACAGACCTTGACAGAGGTGCATACGTTGTCTACAATTCTGACCTGAATTCAACAAGGCTTTCTCAGATTCCCAGCGTTGAGCCCGAAGTCGGGATAAAGATACTTGAAGTACTTAAGAAGCTGAACGTTGAGCAGGACCTCGGCAGTCTCATGAAATATTTAAAGGATAACGGGGTAAACGTGGTTGCTCTGAGCTTCAGGGACCTGCTATCCGAGCTTCAGAAAAGGACAAGCATAGTTGCCGCACAGGCATCAAGGTACATATCAACGATAATAATAGGGGCTTCAGCCGCGCTTGCGGGGATCGATCCGGAAGCAGTAAAATACGGCTTGACCAGAAGGTTCAAGTCTGGACCTGTGCTTGAGCACAACCTGGCTTTTTCTGAGCTCGTTGCCCAGCGCGTGCTTCCAAGCTTCGGAAGCCCCCTGAAGCTCGATCCTCCAAAAGCTGATTTCGGCAAGCTAATGATAGTCAGCGGGAACGACATAGTTGCGATGGGAAAGGTTGTCGGGGGACTCAGGATGCAGACCTATTACCCCATAACGCCTGCTGCTGACGAGAGTTTTACACTAGAGGAACACGAAAGGCTCGGAGACTCCGGAGCTGGATCTTTGACAGTGTTCCAGCTTGAAGACGAGCTTGGAGCTGTAAACGCGGCTATAGGGGCAGCGCTTACAGGAGTAAGGGTTGCAGCTGCAACCAGCGGCCCGGGGTTTGACCTGATGGTTGAAGGGCTCGGATGGGCTGGGATGAACGAAGC
>JAVBJD010000038.1 GCA_030756715.1 Conexivisphaerales archaeon | reverse complement strand
GTACGTAGGGTGAAACCCATAATATATGAGGCGGCCAACATAGTTAACGTTAAGCTGACCAAGAGCGGATGCATTAGGAACGCTTTTAAAGCTCTTGTAGTTGCGCCGGCTTATGGAATCGATGGGATGGTCGGTTGCATGGTAGAGAGCAAGCTAGGAATATCGGCGGGATTAGCTCTCGCAAATTCATTGAAAAACGTGAAATATGCTGACCTTGATGGTTTCATGAATCTTACATTTCAACCGTTTGAAAGAGGAGTTTCATACAAAAATGGAAAGATAGTCCCTGAGAAAGGTACAGGTTTTGCAACCTTGATGAACTTTTAGATTAAATAACGATTTTTAACGAGCCATTTTTTTATGCTATCTTTTGATCCCAGATTCCCTGGTTTACTTCCTGAATTACTTCATTTGGGTTTTTTCCTTCAACTTTTATCCCCATTGAAACACAGGTTCCGAGAACGGTTTTTACAGCTCCTTTAAGAGTCTTAGCGCTCATAACGTCAAATTTAGCTTTGGCGACCTTTACAACGCTCTCAAATTTTATGTCGGCGGCCCACTCAGTACCAGCTTTTCCTGAGCCTTTTGTTATATTCGCTTCTTTTAAGATTAAAGCTGAAGTTGGTGGAAGCTTTACAGTTACATTAAAGCTTTTGTCTTCGTTAACCTCGACTACAACTGGTACCTTCATGCCTTTGTAATCAGCTGTAAGCTCGTTTATCCTCTTAACAACCATAGGTACGTTTAAACCAAGTGGCCCAAGAGCCGGACCTATAGGCGGCCCCGCGTTAGCCTCTCCTCCTACTACGACAAAGTTAAAAGCCTTCTTTTCTGGCATCTAGATTCCTTTGTTTCCCCTTTTTAAAAGATTTTCTAAAACCTCAGATGTTTTTTCAATGCGTAAAGGTTAAGATTTCCTTTTTTAAAAGATAAACCGGTTTGTCGTACGATAAAATGAAAGCCAACCATCAAAACCTTTCGTTAAGGTGGGATAAAAAGAAAACTCTGAACCTTTTTCTTTTAAATTTTATAGCTCTCATTATCATCTTTTCTCTTGTATACCTTAATCCATACATCTTCATAAGGGGAAAACCCGGAACGTCTGTTTTCTTCATACTTTACCCATTTATAATTGAATTTGTTACTCTGTGGGGTATATGGGGAATTATAAGTTCTTATTCAGGTGTTGCTGCTGGACTTCTTTTAATCTCTAACTTTAAACCATTTAACGCTTTGATACTTGCCTTTATTTATATAGTTCCAGCAGCAATCTCGTTTGCAATATACAGAAGATTCGTTAGCTTTCTTGGTCTGGACCCTTTAAAGATAGATCTTTTGAATTCAGAAATTGAAGGTACTAAAACTAAAAGGCTCTACGCCTGGATTTTCTTTTTGATGTTTGAGGCTATATTGCTGAATGTTATACAGGTAAGCCTTGGGCTTTATTACCTAAATCTTATAGGGTTTTTTTCAAAGAGCGAAGCTGTTTTCTGGTTTTATGTGTGGAGCTTTTCTAACTTTGTGAGCTGCCTTATAATTGAGCCAATCCTTATAAAAACAATGACAGAAAATCTAAAAGAATTCGGGCTTGTTAACGCTGGCTGGATGTCTTAAACTTTTAAGAATTTTTTTGTAGCGTTAAAATAGTCGTCTAGGTTCTTTTTTTCAAAGCAGTCGTCACAGAGACAGTATCCTCCGGTTGTTTCAATCGGGCATACGTCGTTAAATATACAGGTTGAACAGTCCGTTTCCTTACCGCATATCACGCAGTTAAATACAAAGAAGACTTTCTTCTTTAGAGCCTTTTCAAGCGCCTTTCTTACGAATTCGAGATCCGCGTTTGGTCTTATACTGAAGCCTGCACCGCTAGTATACGAAAGCCCCGCCCTCATCAAGTCCGAAAAAGTTTTCTTTCCTAATGATGGCAGCTTGAAGTACCCCTTCGGTTTTATCTTTAATACCTCTTCTTCCACAGAACTGATAAACCCGCTAACGATTTAAACTTTATTTGTGTTAAAGTTTAATCAAGAACCATGCACGTGCTTGAGGTAAAGAACCTCTCTTTTACTTATAGTGGTGAGCCCAAAAAAGCTTTAGATAATGTTTCATTAAACCTCCCCTATGGAAAGGTTATGATTCTTGCCGGCCCTAGCGGGTGCGGCAAAACTACACTCCTTAGAGCTATAACCGGGCTAATCCCGAAGTTTTATGAAGGTGAATACAAAGGAGAAGTGCTTATAGATGGTAAAAACGTGCTAGGCATTACACAGAGAGATCTTGTACAGAGCATAGGTTATGTATTTCAAAACCCTGAAAATCAGCTCGTTTCATATATTGTTGAACGAGAGGTAGCGTTTGGTTTAGAAAACATGGGATTTGATAAAGATTACATAATAAACAAGACCGAAAACGTTCTTAAAGAGCTTGGTATTTACGGACTCAGGAACAGGCCGCTCAGAACTCTCAGCGATGGTCAAAAGCAGCTTGTTGCTATAGCTGGAATACTCGTGATGGAACCAAAGCTGCTAATCCTTGATGAGCCTACATCAACGCTCGACCCGGCAGCTGCTAAAAAGGTAGCTAGCACGGTTGATCAAATCATAAGAAACAAGGGCATTTCAGCGATAATAGTAGAGCACAGAATAGATCTTTTTTCAGATTTTGCAGATTTTATGGCCGTTATGGAGGCTGGAAAGATCACTGATTTCGGAGACATAAAAGAAGTTCTCGAGAGATACAGCGGTGAGGATCTGAGAGTCCCGGCTTTTATAGATGTCCAGAAAAAAGCCTATGGCAGAGTTATTGCTAGAAAATTCGAGGAGTATCTCTCGCTTCTTAACGCTTCGAGCAAAAGGGGCAAGCCATGATAAGGCTGGAAGACGTTTATTACACTTATGGGAAAGGTTATGCTGTTGAAGGGATATCCCTGGAAATAAATGAGGGGCAGCTTGTGGCTTTTGTTGGTCATAACGGTTCAGGCAAGACCACCATAGCTAAGCTCATGGCAGGCATAATAAAACCGGTAAAGGGGAGTGTTTTTATCGACGAAATGGATACAAAAAATACAAAACATTCAAATATAGTAAAGAAAGTTGGAATGGTTTTTCAGAACCCAGATTATCAGCTCTTCGAAAGCACTGTGCTTGAAGAAGTAATGTTTGCGTTGAAAAACATGGGTTATGAAAAGGAAAAAGCTAAAGAGATGGCCATAAAATCGCTTGAAATGTTTGGGCTTTCAGGCTACGCTCAGAGACCACCTTTAAGTTTAAGCGGAGGCGAAAAGAAAAGGCTTACTTTTGCAATTGTTTATGCCTGGGACCCAAAATATATAATATTTGACGAACCCACTGTCGGTCAAGACAGGAAAAACCTGCAAAATTTGAGCGTTATGATCAACGAGCTGATAAAAAGCGGTAAGAGCGTCATAATAACATCGCATGATATGGAATTCCTATGGCAATTTAATCCATTAACGTATGTAATTGAGAAGGGAAAAGTTGTTTGGAGCGGTTATATGAAGGAGCTTTTTGCACAAACAGATTTTAGCATGTATAATCTTACAGAACCTCAGCTTTCAGCAATATCCAGAAAGCTCGGATTAAAGCAACCTGCTTTAACGGTAGAAGAACTATCGGAGGTTATAAATGGTGTCGGCAGTATCTAGGGCCTTTGCTTATGAAATGAAGAACAGCTGGCTTTACAAGTTAAATCCTTATGTTAAAACAGCTGCAGGAATCATACTTATCATAGCCTCGATCGTTTTCATTTCTCTGCAAAGGGTACTTGCCCTTTTTGCTTTTATGATCATAATGAGCGCAAGCGCCAGAAAGCTCAAGATGAACTTCGGATCTCTTTCAATCTCAATACCCTTTGCGGTAATAATATTTATTGGCGAGGTTTTATTGGGCAGAAATTTACAGACGGGAATTGCATATGCCTTTAGGTTCATCAACCTCGTCTTTTCTTCATCAATAATATTTACTTCCGTTTCTCCGGACGAAATAGATTATATGGTCAGAAAGGTTCTCCGTTCAAGGGATTTCTCTTTTTTAATATCTACAACATACAAGTTTGTGCCGGTGCTTGCATCCGACATAGCGCAGATCATAGAAGTGCAGAAAGCCAGGGGTGTTGATTTTGAAACCAAAAATCCATTCAAGCTTTTAAAAAATTACTACACGATTCTGGTTCCTCTTTTCGTTGTTTCAATAGTCAGGAGCCAGCAACTTGCTGAGGCCCTTGAACTGAGAGGTTATGGTGCTTCACAAAAGCCCACATTTAT
This sequence comes from Conexivisphaerales archaeon, assembly GCA_030756715.1. Lineage (GTDB taxonomy): Archaea > Thermoproteota > Nitrososphaeria > Conexivisphaerales > UBA164 > CAYFFZ01. The sequence continues at coordinate 7,319 of JAVBJD010000038.1, read as the reverse complement.
TTACGAATACGGTTACAGCGTTTTGGATTTATCTTTCATTATCCTAATTTTAGCTTTTTTGTTTTTAATGGCTTTCTTATGATCAAATGTTAAATAATACAAAAATAAATGCCTGTTGATGACGAGCGTACTGATAAAGAACGCTTTTATAGCGACCGCTGATGACGAACAGCCAATAATAAGGGAAGGCTCAATTTATGTTGAAGATGACAGGATTGTTGAGATAGGAAAGAGCATCCAAAGCAAGAGCGCCGAATACATAATAGATGGAAAGGACAGGATAGTTTTGCCAGGACTTATCAACACCCATGTGCACCTTGCGCAGGGTATACTTAGAGGTCTTGTTCCTGATAACGTCTCTTTGATTGAATGGTTAAGGGACTGGGTCTGGCCTTTGCAGGGTAATCTTGATGAAAACATAATGGACATAAGCACTAAGCTTACTTTGCTTGAAATGATAAATACAGGCACTTCGGCCTTTGTTGCAACATCTATAAATGCAAGGTACGGCGTTAACAGGGTTGTAGAAAACGTTTACAGAAGCGGGATGAGAGCCGCCATAGGAAAACAGATAATGGACATTCCCGGTTATGCAGATCACCCTCAGATTCTACATGCGGGGCTTATAGAGGATTATCAGCTTTCGCTTAAGATCTTTAATGATCTTTTCTCTAGATGGAACGGAAAAGACGACAGGATCTGGATATGGTTTTCCCCGAGGACCCCTGGAGCGGTAAGCGACGAACTCTTCAGGACGATAGCGGAAATAGTAAGGGAAAAGAATTCTGGCGTTACCATGCACCTTGCTGAAGTAAGAGACGACATCCGGTACTTTTCTGGAAGGGGAACAATACCGGGAAGGTTTCTAAAAGAGGTTGGAATGGTTGGGAGAAAATACGTTTACGTTCACGGCGTTTGGCTTAATGAAGAGGACATGAAGATCTTTGCTTCAACAGGAACATCAGTCTCTCACAACCCTTCTTCCAACAGCAAGCTGGGTTCAGGAATAGCACCAATTACAAAGATGCTGAAATACGGGGTCAACGTTACTATGGGAACCGACGGAGGCCCGAGCAACGATGACTACGACATAATAAGAGAAATGAAGCTCGCCCTCCTTCTTCAGAAGGTTAGCAACCTTGACCCTCAGGCAATTGACGTTTTTACAGTTCTGAAAATGGCAACTTACAACGGGGCAAAATCTATGGGCATAGAAAAAGAAACAGGAAAACTGAAGAGTGGTATGAAAGCAGACATAGCTGTTTTTAATACTAGAGCACCTCACATGTTCCCCAGACTGCAACCCCTTTCAAACTTAATATATTCCGGCACAGGAAACGATTGCACAGACCTTATAGTTGACGGAAAGTTCTTAAAGAAAGATGGAAGAGTACTTACAATAAACGAAGAAGAAGTATATGAAAAAGCAGACGAATATGCAGCTGAACTTTTAAGTAGGAGTGGTTTAAAGTATTGGATGTAAAGCCGGGGTCCCCTAACCTGGTATGGGGCAGGCCTTGAGAGCCTGTGGCCGTACTCGGCCGTGTGGGTTCAAATCCCACCCCCGGCGCTTTTTTGAAAGTAAGGTTTTTAAAAAAGCGTTATCATAAAATGCTATGAAGAGTATAAACGTTGATGCACTTCCAAAAGCTGGACCTTATTCTCATGCAGTAATCTCTGGTAATCTTATTTTTGTATCAGGACAGATAGGAATAGAAAAGGAAAAGAAAACATCTTTCAGAGAACAGTTTGAAAATTCAATTAAAAAAGCTGAAACTATATTGAAAGTTTCTGGAAGCTCTCTAGAAAGAGCTGTAAAGGTTGTGGTCTACCTTGCTGATAAAAAGTATTTTCAAGAAATGAACGAGCTTTTCGAAAAGTACTTTCCGCAAAAGCCAGCAAGGACAACAGTTATCTGCGATTTTATAGACGATGAAATCCTTACAGAAGTTGACATTATAGCAGAAGCCTGAGATAAACGTTTTAAACACAAGAAATCTATATAAGCGCAAAGGTGCTGGTTTTGAAAAAGCTTGAGCTGAAGAACTTCGAAGTGCTCTTTAACCTGATGCTTCTCGGAGCCAAGGACAGGTTTGTCACCGTTAAAACTAACGAGCTTGCCGAGATCTTAGGCAAGTCGCAACAGAGCGCCAGTCTGTACCTGTCAAAACTTGAAAAAGAAGGATATATTCAGAGAGTGATTGAAAGAGAAGGAACAAGCGTAAAGCTTACACAGAAAGGAGTTGACTTGCTTGTTACGGTTTACCTCTTGCTCAGAAATGAGCTAGAAGAATCTCCTACAACTATAAACATGGAAGGCAAGGTTTTCAGCGGTCTCGGGGAAGGGGCTTACTATATGTCCCTCCAGGGCTACAGAGAACAGTTCGTTAAAAAGCTCGGCTTTGACCCCTATCCGGGTACACTTAACGTGAGGCTTGATAGCAGGTACGTCAAAGAGAGGGAGAAGCTAAACGAATACAGGAACTTTGGAATAAAAATAGAAGGTTTCAGCAACGGTGTCAGGACCTACGGATCTCTGTGGTGCTTTCACGCGTTTGTTGAAGGCATAAGAGGAGCGGTTGTGATAATAGAAAGGACTCACTACGACATAGACGTGGTTGAAATAATTTCTCAGTATAATTTAAGAAAAGAGCTTAACCTTAAGGACGGAGACAGGGTAAAGATAAGCGTCTTTATTTAGATATATGGTATGTCCCCTCTTTTTCTTATTCCGACTATTTCTGTGTTGCCAGCAGGAAGCGCTCTCTGAATTTCTTCAAGAGGAGTTACTCTGCCATAAAGCTCTGATAACTTTTTCTGTATCTTTTTTGCGGCTTCTGCCTGCGAAAGCCTGCCTGGCTCTATCTCTAAGAACCAATCGCACATCTTTGAAGCAGAACTCAGCGGGGCACAGTAGGCTTTTAGCTCCCCACTTATTTCAGCAAGGCCAACTCCTAGCTTTAACTGTAAGCCTTTTACATAGTTCCTTTTTCCCAGGATCATCGCTGACCCTTTTCCCATGTATTCCCCGGAAGGGGCTGAAAAGCTTATCTGCTCTCCTCTTACATAGTAAACATCAGCTGATGTAAGGCCTATTTTCCAAGCTCTGCTAAAAGATGCTGTAGCAGTTGCTACCTCTTTTAATGAAGTTTCGCCAGCTTTTCCGCTTACAACAAAAAACGGGGATCCGGGCAATTCTGTGTGAAAAACGTAGTCGTCTGGCTTTACGTATTTTCTCAGGATGGCCTCATTACTGCTTGAGTCTCTTCCCCCTACAGCAAGGAACCCTTCAGAAGTAAAGAACCACCTGTATTTTTCGTACCATTCCCTCTTTTTTACGCTTACAACGTTAACCTTTTTCTCACGCTCTTTTGTCCTAGACCTCAAAACCTTTTTAGCTCCCGCCTCAAATTCTTTAGCCCTTTCGTAAATTTTTGAAGCCAGTGCCGGTAAAGAGTCTCCCCTTACGGTTTCCCCTTCGATTTTGAGGATCCCTTTTTCGAAGCTACCGCCTTTTTCTTTTATGTAAGATTTAAATTCATCTTCCTGGCTGGACATAATCTTCTGGGCTATCTCTCTCAGAGTTTTTGCTTTTTCCAGATAACTCTGGGCAAGGGCCTTTTTCTTTTCATCATCGGAAGCCTCTTCTACTCTGAAAAGAAAAGGATCAAAAGCATCTTTCACTTCTAATGGAACGCTGTATGTTGCGATAGGCTCCCCTTTGGACAAAAGCTTGACAAGAGAATAGGTTCCGTCTTGATACTGGTACATGCGTTCTGAAGATTTACATTCTTCAACAAGGTCTTTTAACGATCTTTTTATGGCCTCTTTTTCTTCCTCCGAAAGCAGATTTGCGCTTTTATCCTGTTGCACCTTGGCCCTGTATAGGATCTCGTCTATAATTTTTTTTGAAGTAGCAAGATAAAAGCCTAGATGCTTTGAAACCGGAACTTTTTCATCATAAGGCGGCTCGGGAAGTTCTGATATGGGCTTACCTCTTAGCTTTGGGAGAGCGTAAACTTCCCCCGCCTTTACTTTTCTGTCCCTGAACTCCTCTTCTCTTAAAGCGCACTTTATTATTCCATATCTGTCTGCGCAGACCAAGTTTGAACTTCCGAAAAGCTCTACATAAAGCGTGCCTGTGCTAAAGTGCAAAGCTATTATCCTCTGGCCTGGCGGCACTTCTGCTCCTTCAAGTCTGCTTCCTTCAAGAAAATCCCTTAAGTTTCTGATAAATTCACCCTCCCACCTTTCTTTTATATATTTATCAGAAAGCCACAGGCCTATCTTTAAGTGCAGATTTAAAGCGTATTCGTAGTCTTTAACTGTAAATGAATACCTTAACTCATCTAACGAGTAAACATTATTAATATATTTTCCATGTATAGTTGGGTAGATCCTGCTAATGAGCACATCAAGTTCCAAGTCTGATAAGAAATCCATAGAAAAGATGAAGGAAGATCAGCTTAATAAGCTATACTGGGTTCGTGTGATCCTTAGCGGCGTAGCTGGAGTGGTAAGCGCCCTGCTTTACGTTCACGGCATGGGCGATCTTGCTCTCGTGTCGCCAATAGCTTTTTATTTGGCCTCGTTAACGGTTTATGCCTTTAAAAATTCTGTTGAGCTTATAGGAAAGAAAAAAGCAGGTTACCACGGCCTTGGATCCTACATAATAACATGGCTTGTAATTTATATGCTTGCTGTTACGCTGTTTCTAGCTTAGTTCGTAAAGTTCTTTGAAAAGCATTATTATGCCCTGTGGCGGGTAGATGCCTTTTTCCGTTATTATAAAATCTATGTACTGCGGAGGGGTAACGTCAAAAGCCGGGTTCATCACCTTTATCCTAGGATGCTTGTCCAGCCAAGATTTGGGGGCTACTTCATAAGGGCTTCTCATTTCAATCTCTATAAGCTCCCCCCAGTAAGTCTGAGGGCTTATCTTGTAAGTCTCCGCAGCAACCATTACCCTTGTCCTAGATTCGAACGCCAGAGCCGCTATCTGTGAAGTCCCTATTTTGTTAACTACAGCTCCGTTCACAGCTATAGCATCTGCCCCAACAACCACTTTATCTATCTTTCTCATGTAAAGTCTTGCGGCTGTGTCTGGAATGAGGGTGACGTCTATTCCATGATCTGCCAGATAAGCTGCTGTAAGCCGTCCCTGGAACCTGGGCCTGGTTTCTGTGGCATAAACTTTGATCTGCTTTCCCTCTTTAAACGCTGTTTCTATAACGCTTATAGCCGACTGGCTGTTGCAGTGAGTTAGCAGAGTATCCCCATTAACTATTCTTTTAGCCCCTATCTCCCCTATTTTTTTCTGTGCTTCTATGCTTTTCTGTATAAATATATCTGCTTCCTTAGTGACATACTCTTTAAGTGATTTCAGGTCAAGCCCCTGCGCTATACCTTTCTGAATGCTCTTTATTACTGTGTTGATGCCGTTGGGCAAAGAAACTGCAGTTGGCCTTGAGCTTTTAAGGTAGTTTGCAGCTGCCTCCATCCTTTTCAGAAAATCTTCAGGTGAACTGTCTGAAGTATAAAAAACTTCATTTTTTAAAGCTGCTACAGCGGCCCTTGCTATCCTTCCAGCTCCTCTTATCTTCATCGTTCTTATATCTTCAAAAGTCTGCTTGAGTTGAGGTGAAAATTCTGTTGACATATTAAAGAAAATTTATACATAAACGAGGTTATAACCTTTTCTTCTTTATAATACATGAGCCAGAAACGCGTTTGCTAGTGATTCCTTATAATATTTCTCCTAATTAAAATAACTGCTTAAGTTATTCTTATGGCTCGAACTGTTTCTAAACACATAAAAAATTCCTCAATCCTATAAAACAGATCAGATAAAGCCTTTGGGAATCCTTTCAGCATTCTGCCTTTCAATCATCCAGTTAGGATACATACTTCTTAGCTCGGTGAGCTCGTCCAGTTCTTTTATGTGAGAGGGTTTTAAGTTTATTTCAACAGCTCCAATGTTTTCCTCCAGCTGCTCAACTGTTCTTGCGCCTATAAGGACAACCGCTCCCTTGCTCAGTATCCAAGCTATAGCTACCTGTGCCGGAGTTGCCCCAACCTCTTTTCCTATTTCATTTATTTTATCCAGTATAGACGGGAGCTGTTCTTTTTCAAAATATGGGAAAAGCTTACCCCTTCTTGCCAACCTCGTGTCTGGTGGTGGCTTTTCGAGGTCTGTATACTTACCTGAAAGTATGCCCCCATGCAACGGGCTCCAAACGAGAAGAGTCATCTTGGAATGTTTCAAAAACGGTACTACCTCATATTCTATGTCCCTGTTAAGAAGCGAATAGTTCATCTGAGCTGATACATAAGGCGTGTAACCTTTTGACTCAACCATGCCCTGCAGGTAAGCCATCTGCCACGCGGCGAAGTTTGAAACCCCAGGGTATATCACTTTTCCATCTCTTATCAGCTGTTCCATAGCTTCCATGCTTTCTTCGATGGGCGTCAGTACATCCCAGCCATGAAACTGGTACAGATCTACGTAGTCTGTACCAAGCCTTCTGAGGCTCGCTTTTATTGAATTGAATATATGAACTCTTGATAGCCCGACGTCATTCAAACCAGGGCCGGTTTTACCTCTTACCTTTGTAGCTATTATCACCTGGTTCCTGAAAGGCCTTACAGCTTCTCCCAGTATTTCTTCAGCCCTGCCTTCTTCATATACATCTGCAGTATCATAGAAGTTTATTCCAGAGTCATATGCTTTTTTAACGAGCCTGTTAGCAATCTCCATGGGAACTGTTCCCAGCTTAGAAATATCCTTCTCTCCGAATGTCATTGTCCCTAAACCAAGAACTGAAACTATTGTACCCGTGTTTCCTAACCTTGTGTACTTCATAATATTATTTACGCAAGACTAATATATATTATTTTAATCTAGCTTAACGCTGATCCTTCTCCACCTTAAATGGCGAAGGTTCCCGGTCTCGAGGGTTACTCCCTATTGACAGGAGCTGCTCCGTTATGCAAAACGATTTATGAAAGCCAAGCTTCATTGCTTTCGTTTATAAGTAGCTGGGCGTTAGCTGATCCTAACAGGCTTTTTTGTAGATCATTCTGGCTGTTCCTTCAAAGTCTATTTTCTTACCAGAAAAGATCTCTTCTTATGTAGTTCAGCTCGTTGAAAGCTTCTGCGAACATGTTCCCGAGCCTTTCGAGTTTTCTTTCTGCGCTTCCTCCCGGCAATAAGCGGACTTTGTTCGTCTTTCTGTTGTCCAGCTTTACTTCAATAACCTGTTTTTCGGTGACAGCCGGTATAGCCTGAGAAGTCGGCTCAGGCGCACCACCAATATCAA
>JAVBJD010000037.1 GCA_030756715.1 Conexivisphaerales archaeon | reverse complement strand
CCCCCTTAACCCCCGCAAAGGTTAAAAATTTTCAATAATCAAAATGGCTCTAAAACTTTATACCTGTTCTGAGATTTTGATATTCCATAAATTTTTATAATTGTAAAATTTGAGCATATGTGAGACTGGAATTGCGCAGGGCTCTGGAAGATTACAGAAACTTGAAAGAGGATACTAAAAGGCTCGCCATGTACAGCTTCGCCAACAACCTAGCTTCCAACCTCGGAGGCTTCATAACTATATTCTTTGTTATTTACCTAGGCTACGGCGTAGTTTTTTACGGTATAATAAGCGCCATCGGCGGTTTTACCTTCGTTATACTGCTGATACCCTCTTCATTTCTTACTTACTTAAAGGGATCAAAGCATACAGTTCTTGCCGGAAGCGTTTTTCAGGCCCTTTCTTACCTGCTTATAATGATCTACCCTGCAAAACCTACTTTGATCGCCTCGTCTATAGTGGGCTCTCTAGGTTCGAGCATGAATTCAGCCGCTCTTAACCCTCTTATTTCAAAAAGCGAATCCCTTGCAAACAGGACTAAGGCCTTTTCTCTGAACTACTTTTTTAACAACATCGGAGCGTTCATAGGAACCGCCTTTTCTGGTTCGCTCGTTGACCTTTTAAAAAATCGCATAGGCTACTTTTCATCATACAGATCGATCTTCGCGGTATCCGCTTCTGTCTTCCTTGTATCTTCATATATAATAAGCAGGGTTCACACAGACCTCAAGCCATCCCCTCCCAAGATAGACCTTAAAAACGAGAACGTTAACACGATCTATAAACTCGCAATACCGGCTGGCCTTATAGGGGCTGGAGCCGGTTTCTTGATACCCTATTTCCCTCTTCAGTTCAGGGACAGGTTTAACCTTAGCGTTTCAGTGATTTCTGTCATCTTTTCGATAACTAACCTTTTCCTGGCGTTCTTTGCCCTTTACATGCCGGCCCTTGAGAGGAGGCTCGGGTCTCTGAGATCCATAATAAGCTCCTGGGTTTTAGCAACTACCTTTATGGTCCTGATGCCATTTATCGGGTTCCTTGGAACAAACCCTGTTGCGGAAGCCCTGTTCGCGGCATTTTACCTTGTGAGAACCCTTACCATGAACGTCATAACCCCCGTGCAGTCTTCATTTGAGCTTTCGCTTTTGAACGACGAGTATAAAAGCATAGGTTCAAGCATAGAGACCCTTACATGGAACTCGGTCTATTCTGTAACAGTGATATTCGGTGCTTATCTCATGAGGTGGTCTCTGAACGCGCCCTTCTTTGTGTGCGCAACGTTTTACTACGCTTCGGCCATAATCTACTATAAATTCTTCTCAAAAGCTTCTAGAAAAGAATGAAATCTTAAAAACCGTTCAGGAGAAAACAGTTAAATAAAAATCAGGTACAGTAAATTTATGATAAAGCAGCTGTGTTTGCTTCCACATGGGGATGAAGTTCTGAACCCTGAAGACCCTGATGTCAGTGAGATCAGGGAAATCATGACGGATTGCGGAAGCAGACACAGAGGAGAAACGGTCATAGTTATCTCTCCCCACACGATAAGGGTGCCTGACAACATCTCAATACTGTATTCTGAAAGGTTATGCAAGGGCGACAAGTGCTACCTCACTGACAGGGCGCTTGCCGATGAGCTTTACCATCTAGCAAAAAGCAACGGACTGCCTGTTATAAAGGTTAATTACGGAACTGATTCGGGGGAACTTTCATCACTGCCTTTGGACTGGGGTTCTGAGATCCCTCTGAGTTTCTTCCCTGAGGCCAGGAACGTTGTTATCATAGGGCCCGGCAGAGAAGTCAAGAACCGCCAGCTTTTCAGGTTCGGTTACCTATTGAGCGAGCTGAAAGGTGATTTTTCGGTCATAATAAGCGCCGACCAGGCTCACGCTCACTCGTATGATGGGCCCTACGGCTTTTCGTTTTTTGCGAAGACCTACGATGAAACAGTTAAAAAGCTCGTAAAAGAAAACCAGCTTTACAAGCTGCTCTACATGGACAGAAACATAGTTGACAGGGCAAAGCCTGACAGCTACTGGCAGCTTCTTATGCTTGCAGGTCTGCTTAAAAAAGTTCGCGCTGAGCCCAAGAGGATTGCTTACGCTATAAAAAACTACTTCAGCATGCTTGCCGCGGACTATGAGCTGAAAATTTAAGCTTTAAGAAGCCCTTCTTTGCTCAGCGAAGCTTCAAGGTTCTTCTTGACAGCTGCTATGAACGTCTGCGTGTCCACAACTGCATTTACTGGCGGGTCAGCCACGTTAGCCACGTCCTGGGTCATTATCTTGTCTACCTCGATTGTCTTCTTTACAGCTTCTTCAAGAAGGTTCGAAAACCTGTAAAGGTCCTGGGTGCCGTCAAGCTCTGCTCTCCTCTTCAGGCCCCTAGTCCAAGCGTATATTATCGCCGTCGGGTTTGTTGAAACCTTTTCGCCCTTCAGATATCTGTAGTAGTGCCTCTGCACAGTTCCGTGAGCTGCCTCAGATTCATAGTAGCCTTCTGGAGACATGAGCTCAGATGTCATCAGAGCCAGGGTTCCAACGAATGCTGTTGAAACGAAGTCCGAGAACACGTCCCCTTCGTAGTTCTTGCAAGCCCAGACGAAACCCCCTTCTGACCTTACAGCTCTCGCTAAAGCGTCATCTATGAGAAAATAATTGTAGTGCAATCCGTTTGCCTCAAAGCTTTTCCTGAACTCCTTTTCGTAAACATCGGCGAATATCTCCTTGAACCTAGCATCGTAAACTTTTGATATTGTGTCCTTTGAAGCGAACCATAGGTCCAACTTTACCATGAGGGCATAGTTGAAAGAGGCTTTTGCGAAGCCTGTTATTGATTTATCTATGTTGTATTTTGCCTCTATAACCCCGGAGCCGTTCAGCTTTGGAAACCTGTAATTGGTTACTTTTCCGTCCTTTCCCTTTACGTTCAGTTCAGCCTCGCTTCCTTCTTCAAACTTTGCGCTCACCGCGTCGTATATGTCCCCGAAAGCGTGCCTTGCTATGACTATCGGCTTCTTCCAGAACCTTATAGCTGGCCTCACATTGCTGACAATTATGGGGGCTCTGAATATTGTTCCGTCTAGTATCTTCCTTATCGTTGCGTTAGGACTGGGCCATTCCTTTTTGAGGTTGTATTCCTTGACCCTTTCTGCGTTAGGCGTTATCGTAGCGCATTTTACTCCAACCTTCCACCTCTTTATCGCTTCAGCTGCCTGTACCGTTATCTGGTCGTTTGTTTCGTCCCTCTTTTTCACGTGCAGGTCATAGTACTCTGTTTTCAGGTCAACATAAGGCAGAAGCAGTTCTTCTTTGACCCATGCCCACATGACCCTTGTCATTTCATCGCCGTCAATTTCTACGACCGGGTTCAGCATCCTGATCTTTTCCATGCCAATCCAATAAAATCGGAAAAATTTAACTTTATTGGGACCAAAAAAGGCTGCTTATTCCAAAAATTGCAGAAGATAAGAATACTCTTCTTTTCCGGTAATTTCTGCCATCTTCTTTATCCTGTCCTTTACGTTCTCCAGCCCGAATTCCCTGCCCATCTGGACTATGCCCTTCGGGTAACCCAGTCCCAGCATCGAAGCTGTGTCTATGTCGCTTTCTGAAGCTGTATCGGTCTTCATCAGCCAGAACGCTTCGCCGACCTCTGGAGCGGCAACGAGCCACGGGTCGAAACCTGTTCCGGCTTCCTTCGGTATTTCCGGTTTTTTGTAAACCCCCTTTCCCGGATAGCTGTAGAAACCTTCACCTGTCTTGACCCCGAACTTCTTTTCGCTGAACATCTTCTCAAAGGTAGGACAGACATCACCCCTGAAACCCCTATCTTTCATAGCTTTGAAAACGAGGTAGAAAACGTCTACTCCGCTGTAGTCGGCAAGCTCGAAAACCCCCATCGGAAAACCAAGCTTGTACTTAACTGCAGAGTCAATCTCGATCATGCTGGCGTAGTTCTTTTCAAGAAGCTGACAGGAAGCGTTCATCAGCCTCGCAAGCAGCCTGTTTACCACGAAACCCGGGACATCCTTTTTCACTATCACTGCCTTTTTTGATAGCCTGTTTACGAAATCCAGGGACATGTTCAGGGTCTCGTCTGTTGTGTAGACGCTCTTTATTACTTCTACGAGCTTCATGAGCTGCGGTGGGTTAAAAAAGTGAAGCCCTATAACCCTGCCTTTTTCGTTTATCGAGTCGGCTATTTCTGTTATGGGCAGCGAGCTGGTGTTCGTTGCCAGCACGGATCCCCTTTCAGAAAGCCTTTCGGCTTTCCTGAATATGTCCACTTTTACTTCCAGTATTTCCGGCGAAGCTTCAACCATGAGCTCCGACCCGCTTAAAGCTTCTTCAAGGGATGCTGTGGGCCTTATCCTTGAAATGACCTGTTCCACGTCCTTAACGACGCCTTTCGCATAGAACTTGTTGAGGCTGTCCCTTATCCTGCTCATCGCGGAATTCAGTATTTCCTGGCTCAGATCGTACATCCAGACGTCGTACCCGGCCATCGCCGATACCTGAGCTATTCCGTGCCCCATCGTTCCTGCCCCTATAACTGCTACCTTCATGTTCCTCACCCTATTTCTGCGCTCTTTGAAACCAGCTTAAGCAGCGTTTTTGCTATAGTAAGCCTCTGTATGTCGTTTGCCCCTTCGTATATCGTTGTAATTATGGAATCCCTCAGATACCTTTCGACTCCTGTGCCCTGATCGACGCCGGCCCCTCCGTGTATCTTTATCGCAAGGTTTGCCAGCTCTTCAGCTGTTTCAGTTGCGTAAGCCTTTGCCATGGAAGAAGCCATCAGGAAGAGCGGCTTTTTCTGATCTGCCATATAAGCAGCCCAGTAAACAAGAAGCCTGGCGGTTTCCAGCTTCGTAAGCATGTCCGAGATCTTGAACGCAACCCCTTCAAAGGAGATCAATGGCTTTTCGAAAGCTATCCTCTCTGTAGAATAGTTGAAAGCAAGCTCAAAAGCGGCCTGGGCTATCCCCACGGCCTGAGCCGCTATCAGTATTCTTGAATAATCGTACGTGGTCACGATCACCTTGAAACCTTCATCCGGTTTCCCGACGATGTTCGAATCGGGGACAAAGAGGTTGTCAAAAATCACTTCGTTTGGCTGCTCCCCCCTAAGCCCAATAACCTTGAACTTCTGCCCTATTTCCAGCCCCTTCATTCCTTTTTCAGCTATAAATGTCGTTATGCCTTTCCACCTTTTACCTGGCTCCGGAGGGTTTGTCCTTGCAGACAGTATGAACACGCTTGCCCTGTCTGAATTTGTTATGAATATCTTTCTGCCGTTTATTATGTATCCCCCTTCTGTCCTTTCGGCTTTTGTCTTTATGCCTGCTACATCGCTCCCCGCGGCTGCTTCCGTGTTCGCGTGGGCGGCGAATATCTCCCCTTTCGCTATCCTGGGTATGTACTTTCTCTTCTGTTCTTCTGTCCCGAACATTAGGACCGGGTCTATGAACAGGTGGTTGACAAACACCATCGTTCCGAGGGAAGGCATAACCCTTGAAAGCTCTTCCGCCATGATCGCCATGGTCCTCATGTCTCCCCCCTGTCCTCCGTACTCTTGCGGAATTCCGACACCAAAAAGCCCAAGCTCTCTGGCTCCGTCAATGATTGTCTGCGGGATCTCGTTTGTCTCTTCAACCTTCTGTACGTAAGGCCTTACCCTGTTCTCTGCGAATTCCCTGAGCGACTTTCTGAAAAGCTCGTGTTCATCTGTCATCTCTATTTTAAAATCCATCAGCTCATTAAAAGGGAACATCGATGTTATATTGTAAAAAGCATAATTTAAGTTTTTATTTTTCGGATCTATTGTTGAAAATTTCTGAAAAATACTATTGATATTTTATAAAATTCATATTTTAATCAAATAAATTATATATTACTTTAGCCATAATTTCTGCGTGAGCAGCGAACTCTATCCGCTCTATTATCCGGATTCAATTTCAGTAATAGGCGTTTCTCCTCGGGAAGACAACTTTGCAACTATTATATTCAAAAACCTTTTGAACGCGAAAGCAGAAGGACTCCTGAAGGCTGACGTTTATCCGGTTAACCCTCTTTATGAAGAATGCCTTGATTATAAATGTCTGAAAGAAGTCCCGGGCACCGATCTCATGATAATTTCCGTGCCTTCGAATCTTGTGTGGCAGTACCTGAAAGAGGGCGACAGAAAGGGGACCAAGACGGCCATAGTGATTTCAGGAGGTTTTACTGAAGCCGGTGGGGAAAAGCTGCTTAGAGAAAATCTGAAAATAAGGGTCCTGGGGCCCAACACGATAGGCATAGTCAATACGTTTAACGGCCTGAACACGCTCTTTCTGCCCGAGAAAAAGCCGGCAAAGGACGGAAGGTTGCTCGCTTCGCTTCCAGGGTTAAAAAGAGGAAAGGTCGCGATAATAACCCAGAGCGGGGGCGTAAGCGTCTCAATACTAGACGAGCTGCTGAGCAACGGCATTGGGATAAGCTCTCTTACTTGCCTCGGAAATTCAGAGGATATAACGATTTCAGACACCCTTGAGTTCCTGTCCTATGACGAGAACACAGAAGCCGTTGCCATGTACATCGAGGGCATCAGGGACGGAAGAAAGTTCATGAGGGTTGCTTCTGAGCTGACAAAAAAGAAAAAGGCCTTCGCCCTGCTGGCAGGAGTAACCCAGGTTGGTAAAAGGGCAACCATGTCCCACACTGCATCGATCATGAGCGACTATCAAACTTACTCATCTGCATTAAAACAATCCGGCATTGTCCAGGTTCAAAATTTAAGGGAACTGATAGACGTCATAAAAACGTACGAGCTGAACGGTACTCCAAGGTCTGAAAGAGCTGTTGTGCTGACAAACAGCGGGGGGGCAGGGGTGCTTGCTGCAGATAATCTTGCGAAGCTTGGAGTAGAAGTCCCACCGCTTACTGATCTGCTTATAAAGCTGAAGGAAACCGGTAAGGTCCCGAAGATAGCAAGCCTAGCAAACCCTGTTGATGTCAGCGCTTCTGGAAACGACGAAAGCATGCTCGAAGTGTACAGAAGCCTGAGCGAAAAGGGCTTTTCAAACTTTATAGTCATAAGCACGCATTACCCTCCAGGAATAACGGACAAACTTCCTGAGGCCCTGAAGAGGGTTTCCGACAGCTTCAGGAACTTTAACATAGCTGTGGAGCTCGGGAACACCGAATATTCAGAACACTTGAGGAAAACTTTCTGGGAAATAGGGATACCGGCATTTAATTCCCCAGAAGAAGCCTCTTTTGCTATGGCTTACCTCATAAGAGCCTCAAAGGCTCAGCCCACATGGCATTATTCTGTGAGGAAAGAGCCTGTACTGGGCTTTAAAGGATTAATAATAAACCCCGAAAGTTCCGACTTCTTGAAAGAATTCGGGTTCAGGATACCGACCTGGGGATGGATCGATCAATCTGACCTGAAAGCGTTGCCGTATCCGGTTGTTTTAAAGGTCTACAGGGAAGACCTCATCCACAAAACCGAGCAGGGAGCCGTCAGGGCCGGGGTTTCAAATGCTCAGGAAGCTCTCGCTGCGGTTGAAGAGCTGAAAAGAAAGTTTCCGGATGGCAGGATTTATTACCAGCAGATGGTAAAGGGCTACGAAATAAGACTGGGATTTGTCAGGGACGATTCTTTCGGGGCAGTTGCCAGCATAGGCCTTGGAGGCATACTGACTGAGCTTTACAGAATAACATCAAACTATGTCTGCCCGGTTTCAGTCGAAGAAGCGATTGCAATGTTAAGGGAAACAAAGATATATGACCTTTTATCTGGATACAGGGGCAAAAAGGTTTTCAATCCTGAAAATCTGGCAGAATCTGTTTCAGAGCTTTCTGAATGGGTATACGACAAACAAAACATCAAAGAGCTGGAGGTCAATCCTCTGATCGTGAACGAGAACGGGCCTTATGCTGTCGATATCAGGATGAGCTTTGAATAACGTTTCATCTGATCAGGCAAAAGGTACAATAATTATTCTTTGGGTTTATAAATTTATTCAATATAATTTTTAAAAATAAAAATAATACACATTTAAAAATAAAAACAATTAAGGTAAAATTTTTTTGTTTTTTTAAATATTAACTGAATTTTTTTACGAAAAAAATCTTTTTGATTTAAAATGTAACGACCTGTATATATAGTTAAGCAAATTATTTTTTTCATAATTTTGAGAAATTTTTTGAAAAAAATTTTTGTTTTTAGAATAAATTTTATTAAAAACACATAAATATTAAGCTATTAATATAATTTGTAGAGATGTACCAGGTTGTGCACTCCAAATGGGAGGTACTCATAAACACTGAACGGTGTAAAGGATGCGAGATATGCGTAAACGCCTGTCCTCAACAGAACCTTTCGCTCAGCGACAACGTGAACTCTCTCGGCTACCATTACGTTGTTTTTTCCGAAATGGGGAAAAAAGGAGAATGCACGGGCTGTAAAATATGCTATTGGGTCTGCCCCGAATACGCAATCCTCGAGGTGAGGAAGAATGAAAAGGCTGATAATGGGAGCTAAGGCTATAGCCGAAGCGGCAGTCCGTTCGGGGCTTGAAGCTTATTTCGGTTATCCCATAACCCCTAGCAGCGAAATAATGGAAAACATTTCTGTCCTTTACGGTGAAGGGAAATACCCGTGGTTTAAGGTTTTCCTGCAGAGCGCGAGTGAGATAGAATCAGTTAACATGCTTTTTGGGGCAGGAGCTGCTGGATACGTTTCCATGACGGCCACTTCAGGGCCGGGTCTGAGCCTGATGGCTGAAGGCATTTCCTATGCTTATGCTTCAGAAGCTCCTTTTCTGATCATAGATGTTAACAGAGGAGGGCCAGGCCTCGGGAACGTCGCACCTGAGCAGAGCGACGTGTCCTTTGTTCTGAACTCGCTAGGGCACGGAGGCGTCAAGCCAATAGTCCTTGCACCTCACACAGTACAGGAGTCCATGGAACACGTGCACAAAGGGTTTGAGCTCGCTTTCGCTTACAGGACACCTGTAATCCTGCTGACTGACGCGCTTATAGTCCACATGTACGACACCGTTGAATGGGATCCACCTTACGTTGTAAAGCCAAAGGTTGACTGGGCAGCAAGGGGCAGAAACTACGGCCAGAGGCACATAATAAACAGCATTTACCTTGACCCCCCTGAGCTCAAGGCAAACAAAGAGAGGCTTTTACAGAAACAGAAAGAGATCGAGAAGATAGCTGAGTCAGAATGCTTTATGTGCGACGAAGAAATGGATGTGCTTTACATAGCTATAGGCATTTCAGCGAGGATATCTAAGGAAGCGGTTTTGAGGTTAAGGAATGAAGGTGTCAAAGCCGGGCTCTTCAGGCCTATAACTCTCAGCCCGTTGGATAAAGATGGCCTTTTGAAGTATTCTTCGCGCGCGAAAAAGATAGTATCAGTTGAAATGAATGAGGGACAGTTGGCCCAGGAGATAACGCGCATAGTGAGGAGGGATGTTGAAGTTTTGCCATATCTTGGCGGTTACATACCTGACGTTGAGGAGGTAGCTGAAACATGGAGGTAAAGCAGTTTTCGAGCATTTTTGAAAATGGAGTAACAACTTACTGTCCTGGTTGCGAACACGGGCTTCTGCTGAAATTCATAGGAATGGCTCTTGACGAGCTCGGAATAACTGAAAAGGCGATAATGGTCGGGTCAGTGGGCTGTTCAACTTTAGCCTATAAATTCCTGAACGTTGATTACGTTCAGGCGCCGCACGGTAGAGCCCCTGCTGTAATGTCAGCAATAAAGCTGCTCGAAAAGGACAAAGTGGTCTTTGCAATTCAGGGAGACGGCGACGCTTTATCTATAGGAATAGCGGAGCTCATGCACGCAGCTAACAGGGGCATACCGCTAACTATATTCATGTACAACAACATGGTATTTGGAATGACTGGAGGACAGATGGCTCCAACTACGCCTGAGGGGATGAAAACAACCACAACGCCCTTTGGCAGAGACGTGAAGCAGATGGGGCCTCCGATAGACGCCTGCAAAGTCTTATCTGCTTTCCCGCAGATATCTTATCTAAAAAGGGTTGTAATAACGCCCAAGCCAATATACACAAAGGACAGGGTAATGTACTCTTCAAAGGAAGCAATGGACTCTTACAAAGCAGTCCTGAACGCTTTCAAAACTCAGCTTATGGGAGGTTTCAGCTTTGTAGAGTTTATCGGCACATGCAACGTTAACTGGAAGATGACGATCTTGGACTCCAAAAAATATGTCCACGACGTTGGAGTAAAGGTTTATCCTCCAGGGCTCTGCAGGGACGTCTACGGGGTTGACAAAAAATGAAGGTTTCTGTAATTAATTCCGGCAGAGGAGGCCTGGGGGTTGTGGAGCTTGGCGAAATGCTCGGATGGTATTTTATAAACCTGGGTTACAGGGCAACGAGCGTGCCTAACTACGGGCCTCAGACGAGGGGCGGCTATGTTGAAAGCGTCGTCGTTGCCAGCGATACAGAAGTTCTAAACCCGATTCCGCATGACTTCGACATAGCAAATGTGCTAGATGCTCTCGGCATGTACGCTGTTGAAAAGATAAAGAAAGGGGGCAAAGTTATAATAAATTCAACCCTTATAAAGGAAAAAGTACAGGCAAACGGCGAAGTTTACTATCTTCCTGCTACAAAGATAGCGGAAGAAGCTTCCAAGGGTAAGTTAAGGGAACCAAGGGTGGCTTCTAACTCAGCAGTTTTCGGATTCATAGTAAGAGATCTCGGAGGAGATGAAAGCCTTCTTGAGAAGGCAATTCAGGACGCTCTGAGCGATAAATCTTCAAACGTCATACAAGTAAACTTAGATATTGCAAAAAAAGCGTATCGCGGATATAAGGATCTTTTAGAAAAGTAATTTTTAGAATTCAAATAAAGACCTTAGAACGAGTATTATGTTGCTCGCTTCCCTGAACCTTCTCCTTGCATAATCAACCCATTTTTCTCCATAAGGAACGTAAAGGGCCTTTTTGACGTTCCCTTCGTTTAAATTGAATATGAACTTGTTCTTTATTCCCAGCAGCATAGCTACAGTCACGTTCTTTTTGTACTGCTTGTTCAGCTCCACAGCTTCTTTTACGAGCTTTGTGTCATGCGTTGCTATGGTAAATTCTGCAGCGTTTTCAAAAAGGTAATGCATGATTTTCCTGTAATTTTCCGTCTTTTCCTTCCAAGTTGTGTATGCTATTTCAGGAGGCTCCTTGTACGCTCCTTTTACGAGCCTGACGACTCCGTTCCTTTTAACTATCTCTTCAACGTCTTTGTTGCTTCTCTTCAGATATGACTGAATTGCTATGCCTTCCCTTGATACCAGAAGGCCTTCAAAGTATAGCTTTATTGTAGGCTCAACGTAGTTTGAAGCCTCCATATCCAGCCAGACAAAAACGTCGTTAACCTTGGCGTACCTCAATATCTTAAGATAATTTTCTCTGGCCTTTTCATAGCTCACGCTAAGTCCTATCTGAGTCGGCTTTACTGCTATATCGCTTATCAGCTTTTTTTCCGCTATTTCATCTATAAGCTCAAAGTAGTTTTCAACGTTAGCCTTTATTTCGTTTTCTTCTTTTAGCTCTTCTCCCAGATAGTTGAGTATAACCCCAACATTTTTTTCGTTCAGCTTTTTTGCGACCTTTACAGCGTCATCAATAGTTGGACCTGCTATCCATTTT
>JAVBJD010000106.1 GCA_030756715.1 Conexivisphaerales archaeon | reverse complement strand
GCAAGCGCGCCGATGAACCGAGAAGCCCCAACCGTGAGGTTGGGGTAGTTCACTCGAAAACATTTTTATCTTTGAATGCATTATAAAGGGCAGTGGATGCTTAAGGCTAAATCGCAATCTACAATAATCGGTAGCTTGATAGTCATAGTTATAACTGTAATATTAGGGATAGCAATACTTTCGTGGGGGGTGTCTCTTTTTACTTCAACACAATCCGGTTTTAACTCGATATTTTTTACAAAAGCTCAGATGGTTGAGGATAACTTTAACATCGAATACATCAATGAAAGTCCTTCTAGCTCTTCGATCGTAAACGGGCTTACCATATGGGTTGGAAATTATGGGCAGACAGGGGTTCAGATTATTAGCGTGATAGTTTACAATTCAACATACAGCTATACTTACAAATGCAACGTCATGGTGCCACCTTCCGGTTTAGCTAAAATAAATATAGATGGGTTACAGCTGGTGAAAAATGGTGTTTATAGTGTTAAAGTTGTTGCTTCGGACGGCAATACGGCGGTGAGCGAAACATGAAAAAGAAAGGGCAAGCTGAAATTATAGGGGCGCTTTTCTTTATTATAATACTTATGATAGCATTTGCCACCTTCTATTACATTTATTATGACTTTTCTAACTTTGCTTACCTTGAGAATCAAAGGCTCCAGCAGGGGCAGATTGCCAAGGCTCAGGTTTTGATAGAAAATTACAGTATACAAGCACAGAACGTTCAGTTCAACGTATCTTCAACTAATTCTTTAAGTAGCTCGCCATATCTTTACAAGCTTGATGGTATAGCTCCTGTTACTTTAAACGTAAGTACAGCAAAGATCAACATAACAGTGCCTATAAAAGCAAAAAGCTACGTTTTAAACCTCTATGGATATTCTAAAAATCAAAACGCAACAAACCTTTTTGTTTATGCAAAAAACGCCAGCGGTTATTATGTGCTCATAGGGGGATATATATTACCTTATGGGCCTTTTCAGTTAAATATACCTCTATCATCGAGTTTTATAGTAGGAGGATTGGTTCAGCTTGAGCTGAATTCAACACAAATTGCAAATTATGCAGCCGGATCGATAATTAATACAAATGATTACGTTATAGTTACAATATTCAATCAACAGAACGTAGCTACGCCTGCACCGTTTCAGCAAGAAATAAATTTATCAAAAACAAGTCAGATAGCTCAGCTCGTATTACCAAATGCATCAAACGTTGAATTTTCTTACCTAAATGGAACCCTCATACCCAGCTGGTTTGAAGGAAAGGACAGCCATGGAGATTTCATATGGTGGATAAAGCTTGTTAACGGGATACCTGCAAACTCTTGGATAACGATAAAGATGCTGATTGGCCCATGGAATGCTAATTTTTATGCAGAAAACCCAAATGTTGTAGGCGAAGCTCCTCAATTATCTTCTAACTATGGAGAATACGACAGCGGTCAAAATGTTTTTAATTTTTATGATAATTTTGGCGGATCTTCAATAAATAGTGAAAAATGGAATGTTAATGGTAATGGAACAGTAAAAGTAAATGATGGGTTGACGATTAAGTGTTCTAATAATAATAATTATACTATTGTATATTCTAAAGCCAATTTTGGAGACGGTAATGTAGTTGAATTTTTTGGAAATTTAAGTGCATTAACTGAAAGCGCTAGTAGCAAAAGCCAAAATATGAGTATAGGTTTAAGTAGTTTTAAAAAAACAGAATTAGTTAATTATACTATGTTTAGCAGCGTTTCTCCTTCTAAAACTCCTATAAAATTAGAGGTTTTATCAATTCAATCATCATGTAGTTATAAAAGTGGAATATATATTTGGCAATTAGAACTAATAAATAGCAATGTAGTAGGTTTCC
>JAVBJD010000105.1 GCA_030756715.1 Conexivisphaerales archaeon | reverse complement strand
TTTATATACAGACAGCTCAGAAAGGTCACTTTTAAGAAAACGGAAGACATAAGACGCATAATATTGACGTTTTTAAGGCATAGAGGTTTAGAAAATTTTATCTTTCTGAAAACCCCCTTTAACGACGAGACGTTTAACGTCAATGATTACGTTGAGAGCAAAAGAGTTAAAATGATCATAACAAGCGCAGCTACCAGAAATGAAGGAGAGATCTATGAAGACGGTTCATTAAAGAGAAAAGTCGATTATAAGGATGCTATGCTCTTGACGTTATTCTACATTCTGAGGGTGAACGGTTTCAATGCCGTAATCGTGAGCAATGATATGAAAATTATAAAAGGAAAGGAGAATATTGCCGCTTTACTTAAAAATATAAATAATCAGCAGATAAGCTTTTGATAATTTGAATAAAATATTTTCATGAGTCCTTTAACAGAAAGTATTTAAAGTCGTTTACGTATTAAAAATTTATGAAAAACTATATAATCATAGCGTTGACCCTTTTAACCCTGTTCCCGGCTTTTGTAACCCCCTTACAGCCGACCATGCCTCCGAGGGTAGCTGCTGGTGAAGCGTATGCTCTTAACTGGGCCGGTTATGCCGACGTCGTTCACAGCGGTTCTGTTACATATGTCAACGCTTCCTGGATAGTTCCCAGCGTTTCTCCAAGCCAGGGCTTAAAGTTCGTTGCAATCTGGGTTGGCATAGACGGGTTCAACGATAGCACTGTAGAGCAGACCGGTATCCTTGCGGAAACTTATGGAGGAAAAGTGTATTATTCTGCGTGGTACGAGTTTTACCCCGCGGCTTCCGTTTCCGCACCTTCAAGCGATGTTGTTAAGGCTGGAGACCTCATAGTCGCCTGGGTTCAGTACAACCCTGGCAGCAACACGTTCACGACCGTGCTGAGGGACGTTACAGAAGGATGGACATTCAGCTCCCCTGCGACGAGCGTTCCGAACGCTTACAGAAGTTCAGCTGAGTGGATCGTTGAGAGGCCTGCTATCGGAAACAGCTTAACACAACTGGCCAATTTTAACACAGCTTATTTTGGTCCACAGTTCACAGGGATGCTCAAAACTGATTACGCTATTATAAACGGCAATCTTGGGCCCATGAACTCTTCAGTATTTAACCTGACATCAATAACTATGGTGAACATGAAAGGACAGATTCTGGCTGCCCCATCGACGGTTTATCATAAGACAAGCTTTTACGTTACATGGTACGCTTCAGGTTGATTCCCCAGGCTAACAAAGATCTTTAACAGTTTTTTTTGTTTGAAACCGATTTACCGCGAATCATCCCGGCTTATGGATAAAATGTTTATATAATACTATTCTATTATAAAAAATAATGACGAAATACTGTCCCAAATGCGGAGCCCAGAACCCCGATGACGCAGCATACTGCATAAAGTGCGGCTACAAGTTTCCGAGCGAAACCGTCCAGCAGGGATCGCCTCAGGCTGCACCTGAAACAGCACCGGGAACTGCAACTCAGCCTACTCAACCTGTAACTTTTCAGGTTCAGTACTGCCAGGAGTGCGGCTCGCCGGTTCCCTATGGAATGAATTACTGCCCTGTATGCGGTTCTTTCAAAATAGGCCCGAACCCACCGTCCAGAATACCCAGGCCTGCTGGTGTGCTTGTGCTCGGCATCCTGCAGATCATAGGATCAGCGATCTACATAGGGATAGGCGCGTTCATAGGAGGGCTTGGCGCGACTGCTGGAGCTGCATACGGATACCCAAATGGATCGATGTTTGCGTTGCTCGGCATGCTCTTTATCATCGTCGGAATCCTTTCGCTGATTTTTGCGCTTGCCTTCCTTTCAGGTAAAAACTGGGGAAGAATCCTGATGATGATCGG
>JAVBJD010000104.1 GCA_030756715.1 Conexivisphaerales archaeon | reverse complement strand
ATCTACATTTGCAGAGGATAAGAATAAAAAGGCTATCACGTAAACTTCGAGTATGGAATGTCAGGACATCTACAGAGCAGCTGAAGCCTGCATATGCCTGTCTTTTTATGATGACGCAGCAATTCTATATGAAAGGTATTTAAAAAAGTGCGATGAAAGGGATCCAGCTGCATGGCACGGTCTCGCAAACGCTTTAGAAGAACTTAAAAAAGAAGCAAAATATGCTTATGAAAAAGCATATGAGCTTTATGATGAAAGCAGCTGGAGCTCCTGTCTCTGGAAAGGCTGGTGTGCCATGAAGCTAGGAAAATACGATGAAGCCGTAAGGCTCTTTGAGAAATCGTTTCAGTACAACGGCAAATATCCGTATACTCTGCAGAGCTTAGCTTTAGCTCTTATTAAGCTTGGGGAAAAAGATAAAGCGAAAGAAGTTTTAGATAAATTCAAGCAGTTAAGCAAGGAAATAAAATATGAAGACAGGATTTGCGAGGGTTATGCTCTGCTGCAAAGCATTGAGGATTGTGATGAAATAGCGCCCATACGCAAGAAAGCTCATGTTCTGGCTAAAAAGTGTCATAACGGCGTATCGAACAGCTTTAAATAGCTTCCTTTAGTAAACTTTTTTGTAATGTTTACTGAAGACAGGAAGCTGATAGAAAACTCATTTAAGTTCCTGTTAGCTTCCAGGACGCTAAGAAGCATTGCCCTGATCCTCGTAAACCTATCGCTTTCTCTTTACCTTAAAGCTTTAGGCTATGGCTTGATATTTATTGGCATAGTTTATTTTTTCATAGTTCTCTTTAACGTTTTAATTGCGTTTATTTTCGGAACGCTCGGTGACAGAATAGGTTACGCCAGAACGCTCCTAATTGCTGAATTTCTTCCGATGATAGCCCTGCTGGGCCTAACTCTGTCAGAAAACATATACGTTATAATAGTTTCAGCGATGCTTGGGGGCATAACCGGTACCCCCGGAGGAATGAGGGGAGCTTTTTCCCCAGGAATGACATCATACATAGCAAGCAACTGGCCGGAAGAAAGGGAAAGGGTTGAAAAACTTTCAAAGATTTACGCTACAGCTTCACTTGCAGCGATAGGGGGCTCTTTGTTGCTCGTAACTCACGGCTACCTGAGCATGCATTTTGGAGCCGTTAATTCTTTCAGGATACTCTTCGGCGTTTCTTTTTTCTTAACGCTGGGCTCTATTGTGTCGTTAAGCTTTTTAAAGGAAAGAAAGAGGCCAAAGAAGACCACCATGCTAATGAAAAAGGAAAGCTTTTCTTATTCATTAAGGGTCGTGATACCAAACATAATCAACGGCACAGGAATCGGTATAGCTTTTCCCCTTCTTCCCCTTTGGTTTGAGCTGATGTACAGGATAAGCGCAAGCTACGTTGGAGTTGTTTTCACGATTGCGTACGCTTTTACCGCAGGGGGTTCTTACTTATCTGGAGTTTTCCTGAACAAAAAGAAAATAAGGGCTATAACAGTTTCGTCTACAGCGAGGATTTTGCAAGGTTTGATGCTCATAGCAATAGCGTTCACACCTTTCCTCTTAATTTCAGTAATGCTTTATTCGATAAGGAGCTTCATAGCTGGAATAGGGACCCCTATGAGAAGCGCAATAAGCGTGAGGGGCATAAGCGGAGAGGATTACGGCACAGCGTCAGCAATTCAGGGAATTTTCACAAGGAGCTCTCAGCTAACTTCTGGGTTGTCAGGATACCTGATGAATGAAGGACTCGGTCTCCCCCTTCTTGCTGGAGGCTTTTTGCAGGTTGCAGGCGCTTTTGTTTTTTATGGCCTTATAAGGTCTTGGGAAAAAGAGCACAACTTTTAAAGCCTTAAGCAGATTGTAACGCTTATATTTTTAA
>JAVBJD010000103.1 GCA_030756715.1 Conexivisphaerales archaeon | reverse complement strand
TTTTACATCTAACACTGGCTTGTGCACCTGTGTCAGTCATAACGATGCGTGAACAGGCTATTTTAAGCTTGTTCTTTCTCTAACCCGTCATTAAACGGCGCAAAAAATTAAAAATAGCTAAGTTCTAAGCGTTTTGTGAGTTTTATAGTAATCCTTCCTTTTGTAGTTTTTGCTTAAGATCTTGTGCTTCTTGTTCGCTGAGATCTTCTGATCTTTCATATGTATACCCAAAATTTATACCAGCCAGCTTTGCGGCGTATCTGTAGCCTGCACTAAAGCCATATGACTTTAATATAGTTCTTACCCTGTTTACTTTCTTCTGAAGTTCGAGACCTTTCTTATAATCCCCTTTTTTCATGTTCTCTACAAGCTCTACAATGAGGCTAGGAAAGACGTTTATGATCAGCGAAACGATTCCAACGCCACCAAGAGTGTAAGTTGTGTATATCAGGGAATCGCTGCCTGCAAGTAGCAAGGATTTTTCAGGCATCTCTTCTGCAACCTCCTGAAGATGCCCGATATCTTTAGTGCTATCCTTATATCCTATAAAGCCATCTATTTTAAGAATTGAAACCACTTGAGCCGGTGTTAACAGGTTTCCAAGCTGCTTTTCGTTATAAAGTATAAGTGGTAACTGTGATTTTGATGCTATATTTTTAAAGTGTTCTACAGTGTTCTTTAAAGGGTACACTAAAGGCTGTGTTATAACAGCGTAGTCAGCCCCTGCATCTTTAGCGTGCTTTATAAGCTCAAGAGTTGTATCAACCGAGTAAGAAGTTACAAGAACAGAAATTTCTTTCTTGCTAACATCTAATACACTTTCCAGAACCTTCTTCCTTTCTTCAATTGATAGAACCAGCGCTTCCCCTCCTATACCGTTCACCATAAAGCCATTTACACCTTTTTCCTCCAGAACCGAAATTGCTTCTTTTAGCGTTTTATGATCAACGTTACCATTTTTGTCAAAAGGTACATAAGGTTCAGATATTGCTCCGCTAATCATAAGTTATTTTCTTATATTGATAAATATAAACGTTTAAGGATTAACCTTACAGCGATAAAGCAGAAGCTCAACATTTCTCGTGCTGGTTATAGCCAACTTACAGAAATGCCCCTAGCTAGGGTAAATAATTTTAATTTACTGACAAACTTTTATCGGTGTAATACAGGCAAGTTTAATTTCAAGGAGCTGCTAAAGCAATCACGACAATGAAACTGGAAGCTCTAACCGTTAGGTTTTGATAGTTCACGCCTATAAAGCAGAACAACATTAAATCAGAACTTGAAAAAAGAACATAAACATTGATATAAAGATCTGAAACAAATGCGAACAAATGCAGATAATCGAAATAACGAGCGAGGAGGCCAAAAGATTCATTAAAGAAGAAGGGGTCATACTCGTAGACGTTAGAACGCCTGTTAAGTATGAACTCTACAGGATAGAAGAGGGTA
Organism: Conexivisphaerales archaeon; assembly: GCA_030756715.1. Taxonomy (GTDB): domain Archaea; phylum Thermoproteota; class Nitrososphaeria; order Conexivisphaerales; family UBA164; genus CAYFFZ01. The sequence continues at coordinate 450 of JAVBJD010000103.1, read as the reverse complement.
AAGTGTTAAACATACCCATAGAAGAGCTTAAAGCTAGAAATGATGAGCTGAAAGGTTATAAAATGGTTATCTGCATATGCAGGACCGACAGGAGATCACGAGAGGCGGCAAGAACTCTTTCAGAGCTAGGATTTAATCCCGTTTATGTTGTTAAGGACGGAGTTCTTGGTTGGTTAAAGTTAAGCCAAAGTATGCCTTTGGAGTTTTGAATTAGTGCGTTTTTCAGAGGCCTAAAAAGTTATCTGCAATAATCGACCAGTTTAATTTTTTAACTTGAGGATTACCCCAATATAGCTGCAAGGGCTTTGGTTTAGTGAACTACCCTGACCTTGCTGTCAGGGCTTCCCGGTTAATCGCCGCGCTCGCTTTCACATGAAGAATATTCAGCAGATATTCCATTATATTGACACGATCATCCGACGTCTCGCCTGCGTTCCACAGGCAGAGCCC
>JAVBJD010000102.1 GCA_030756715.1 Conexivisphaerales archaeon | reverse complement strand
TGCAGGAATCAGTTGAAGGGTTGATCAGAGGAGAACTAAAAGAAATGAGAGAACCGGTAGAAGATTAATTCTTTTATCAAAAAAAAAAGAAAATAAAAAATTATTTTTGTAATGTAAATGTTTATTGCTGTGATAGATTAAGTTTTTTTACGTTAGTACATCTGGCAAGAAGTTTTATCTTGGAAAAGTTACCGCTTGCGTTGAGCTCTTCTACATCATATATGCCGCCTATGTATTTTTCTATTGTCACATCATCAAGAGATGTAAGAGTGAGTTTCTTTATATTTCTGAAAACTACCTTTTTTCCTTCGTTAAGAATTTCCTTTGAATCTACTGAAAGCTCGTCAAGAGAGCTTATGAGAATCGACCCGGATTCTTGAATGCCTTTCTGGAACGACCTGGAGATCTCTCCAAGCTCTTGGGCTCCGTTGAGCAAAGTTTCGTATGCTCTGTTTGTAATTTCTCCTACAGTTTTTCCGCTCTGATAAGCCATATCCTTAACTTTTTTGAAAAGATCAGTGCGTACACCCTTTATTGTAACGGTCTTTTCATCTTCTTTATTTTTATCTTCTTGATCCTCTGTCATACTTGTAATACTGGTTTACTCGTTTAAAAGGTTTACTAAAAAACTTTTAAATATTAAAAAATAAAACAGGCCATCACAATAACTTATAAAAAAGGTTTATGACTCTAAAGTTTTTTTATCTGCATAGTTTCCGGCAGGTTATGAAGAAGCACCGCAGCGCAAATTGAGCTCATGCCGAGGACAATAAAAGGCAGGCCTGGGTTTCGGAAGATTTCAAGAACGCTGCCAAGAACCAGGGGCGACGTCATGCCGCCAATCCTACCCCATGCAAGAGAATTTCCAAGACCTCTCCCCCTCATGCCATGATCGTAGAGTTCAGAAGCCATTATTGTTACTATTGCCAGAGCACCTTCCATAAAAAACAGGGATACAAAGGTAAGCGCTACTGCAAGAGCGGGCATTATTCTAGAGAAAAAAAGTGTTAAAAGTTCTGCAACACCTGCGATGGAGCTTACTGCTATGCCAAGCGTCCTTCTGCCTGTCCTGTCTACTAAAGGTGCCATTAATAGGGCTCCTAAGAAAGCTCCGAGGTTAGTTATAAGTATGTAGTCTTTCTGGAGTATGCCCGGTATCTTTACCAATCCTCGTGATAAAAGCGTAGGGAACCAGTCAACTATTCCGTAAACAACAAAGAACACAAAGAAAGTTGCAAATGATATTGCTAGCGTTTTTTTAAGGCGTTCACCTATGTAGAGATCTCTGAAACCAGAACTCTGAGAGGGCTTTTTTGTTTCTGGAATCCTGAGGATAGGGGCAAGAGTAAATAGCTGTACTATCCCGAAAATAAAGATGAATTTTACACCAAAGAAAAATATGAAAAGGGGTGCGACTACAAAACCCAGATTAAATATGGCGTTTCCAATGGACATTACTGTGCCTCTGACTGACGGTTCAGAGAACTCATTCATCATCGCATTAGCAACTGGTACGTTAGCCCCTATGCCTGAACCCATTATAAGCATGGAAAGTACAAGAGCATAAAAAGAACGATCTATAAACGGAATAAACGATCCTACAGAGTAAAGCGCTATAGATATGGCTAAAGCTGGTTTTCTTCCTACCCTGTCAGATGCCCCTGAAATCCATACAGAACCTGCAAGCATGCCAAGGAATTCAATAAAGAACATGTATTCTTCAGTTGAAACGCTGCTCTTATAGTAAAGAGGAAGCACTATGGCGGGAATTATCAATAAAGAACCAGCCGCAAGCTGTGTATAGAAAAGGTAAATTTCCTTTAACCAGTCTGTCTTTGACCGTTTTGCAAGGCGCTGTATTTCTGAGTTCTCCATGTTCGTCTATTGGTTTTTGTATTTTAATGTTTAGCT
>JAVBJD010000036.1 GCA_030756715.1 Conexivisphaerales archaeon | reverse complement strand
CTAAAATCAATTAGATACATCTAATAAAGCTTATATATAATAATACGGAATTTTAGTTAATGAGCAACTCCTTTGAGTTTCTAAAAGAACTTTCAGGCAAAATTAACTCCAACGAAACAAAAAAGAAAGCGCTTTTGCAATTCTCTGGAAAAGCTTTTCAGTTTAAACTAAACGAAGGCGAAAGCTTTTACGTAAAATTTGAAAGCGATGGAAGCATGATGGTAGAAAAAGGAGAGATAAGCTCACCATCAGCCACAGTATCAGCTAGCGACTCTCTGCTTGTTGATCTCATAAACGGGAAAGCGGATCCAGTAAAGTCGTTCTTCATGGGAAAGCTGAAAGTATCAGGCGATTTGATGCTGGCCCAAAAGCTCGTTAGTGAAGTTAAAAAACTGATTTAGTGAGATAAAATGGAAATAAAAAAAGTAACCGTAATAGGAGCCGGTGAAATGGGACACGGCATAGCCGAAATTTTTTTGATTAACGGTTATGAAGTGAATCTTGTAGATGTAAGCGAGCAGGCGCTTCAAAAAGCCAAACAGCTAATTGAAGAAAGCCTGAAAAAATTTGTTGAAAGAGGAAAAATTAAGCCAGAAGACGTGGCTAAATTCATGAGTAAGCTGACAACTTCAACCAATCTTGAGGAATCCGTTAAAGACTCTGATATGATAATAGAAGCCGTTCCAGAGAAGATAGAAATAAAAGCTGACGTCTTAGGAAGGGCAAGCAAGGTTGCAAAACCAGATGCTATCATAGGCACAAACACTTCGAACATAAAGATAACTGATTTATCACAATATGTGAACTCTCCTTGGAGGTTTTTGGGCACACATTTCTTTAACCCTCCCGTTATAATGAAGCTTGTAGAACTGGTAAAGGGTGAGAAAACCGACGATAAAGTTCTTGACGACGTTTACAACCTTATGAAAACACTTGGAAAAGAACCGATTAAAGTAATGAAGGATACTCCCGGATTCATAGTAAACAGAGTTAGCGCGCCAGAACTTTTGTTTTTCTGCTTGGTAGCAGACCAGAATCTGGCTAAACCAGAAGAAGTAGACGCTTTTGCCAAAGAACAGGGGCTGCCGATGGGGCCCTATGAGCTCATGGATTATGTAGGTCTTGACGTCGTATACGATTCTCTACTTTACTTTTCAAAGACAATATCCCCCGATTATGGTAAGTGCAAAACAGTCGGTGAACTGGTAAAACAAGGAAAACTCGGTAAAAAGAGCGGTTACGGGTTCTATCAATGGAGCGGAGGAAAGGCGGTCATCCCAAAGGCGACAGCGACTGATAAGGTAAATCTTCTGGACGTTCTTGTGCTTGAAGTAAATGAGGCTGTAAAACTTATAGAAGAAGGCGTCGCAACCCCAGATGATGTAGAAACCGCCGTAAAGCTTGGTCTTAACAGGCCATTTGGCCCAATTACCGTTGCAAAATCTCTTACAAACGACGAAGTAAAATCTAAATTATTAGAACTTTATCAGAAGTTTAACTGTGATGTGTTTAAACCTGCTAAAAGTATAGAAGAAGGCAGGTTAAAGGAAGTAATTGAAGGAATGTATAAACCGCAAAAACCCAAAGAAAAAGAAAAGACAACGGTTATGGAGCAACAAACGCCATCAGCTTTTAAGTATCTCAAACTCGAAAACCTTGGCAACCACGTTCTAAGGATTTTGATAGACAGGCCAAAGCGCAACTTTTTGAGTCCAGATGTAATAGAAGAGCTCGATAAAGCAATAGAAAGCATCTGGAATGACAGGGACATATGGGCGGTAGTGCTTACTGGAGCTGGCGCTGATTTCTCAGCAGGGGCAGATCTGTCAACATATATAGCTGACGGAATGCAATTCATAGAATTTTCTAGAAGAGGTGAAAGAGTATTCAGAAAACTGGCCGAAATACCAAAGGTAACTATAGCAGAAATGAAAGGTTATGTTCTTGGAGGAGGGTTTGAGCTCGCGCTTGCATGCGACATAAGGGTTACATCATCTGATGCAACGATAGGCTTCCCTGAGACAACTTTAGGGCTACTGCCAGGTTGGGGTGGAACACAAAGGCTGGCTAAACTTACCAACATGAACACGGCCCTCTGGCTTATCCTTACCGGTAAAAGAATTTCTGGCGAAGAGGCTTTCAGACTTGGCATAGCTTCACAGGTTTACGATAAGAGCGTAATAGACGAAGAAACGGTAAAGCTTGCAAAAGAAATAACTTCAAACAACGCGCCAATAGCAGAGGCTTTAGCGAAGAGACTAATAAACAAAGCAACAGAAGTGCCCATGGACATAGGCTTAGAATGGGAATCCACGGCGTTTGGAATATTATTTAACACGGAAGATCTTAAAGAAGGCATTTCAAGCTTGTTTGAAAAGAGAAAACCTAACTTCAGAGGGAGATAGGATGGAAGTATACATAGCGGATTACCTAAGGAGTCCATTTTCAAGGTCAAGGCCCAGAGAACCTGAAAAAGATGTATTCAACGCTCTCAGGATGGATGAAGTGCTTGGAATGCTGATAAAGGAAATCGTAAAGAGAACAGGTATAGAACCAAGAGAAATAGGTGACGTAATAACAGGATGCGCATTACAGGTACATGAGAACTGGCTTTATGGAGGCAGGCATCCAGTGTTCCTCGCAAACCTTCCTTGGGAAGTTCCTTCGATGGGGGTTGATAGAGCATGTGCTTCTTCAATGACAGCAATAGGTATAGGCGCCATGGAGATACAAACCGGAAACTCGGAGCTTGTAATAGCAGGGGGTATGGAACACATGACGCATGTACCTATGAGTGACAATCCCCATGTAGCTCCTAACTATAAACTGCTGATCAGGCCTGAATACATGAAGTACCAGATGAATATCGGATATGTAATGGGCCTTACAGCAGAAAAGTTAGCCGAAGTGAGCGGCATACAGAAAAAGGAAATGGATGAATGGTCATACAGAAGCCACATGCTAGCAAGTAAAAGCCTTTCAGAAGGATGGTTTTCTGGTGAGTTGCTTCCTGTTAAAACAGAATATCAGGGAAAAGAAATCACAGTAGACAGGGATCAGAGCATTAGGCCCGATACAAACTTAGAACAGATCAGCTCTTTACCTCCAGCTTTTAAGCAGGATGGAATCATTACAGCTGGAAACTCTTCCCCACTTAACGCTGGAGCATCCGCAGTTCTGTTAGCATCTGAAAAGGCAGTTGAAAAATACAACCTGAAGCCCATAGCTAAGATAAAATCAATGGGATGGGCAGGAGTTGAACCTTATTTAATGGGAAAAGGGCCCGTACCTTCAAGCAGAAAGGCGCTTGAAAAGGCAAATCTTAGCGTAGAAGATATAGACTTTTGGGAAATAAACGAAGCGTTTGCTGTTGTAACGCTTTATGCAATAAAGGAGCTCCACATAGATCCTGATAAAGTGAACATACACGGAGGGGCCATAGCGATTGGTCATCCTTTAGGGGCAACGGGCGCAAGGATAACTGGCACGCTTGCAAGAATACTCAACGAAAAGAAAGGGAAATATGGCTTAGCCACTCTGTGTGTAGGAGGAGGTCAAGGTTATGCTATAGTTCTTGAGAGGGTGGAGTAAAGTGAGCTTCGAACTCCCTCAGGAAGTAGAAGAAACAAGGAAAAGGGCAAGGGATTTTGCTCTTAGAGAATTCACAAAAGATCTTATAGATCGTTATGATGAAACCGAAGAATACCCAAACGAAATAAGAAAAAAAGTTTTTGATTCAGGTTTTATAACAATTGAAAACCCGTGGAACATGCTTGTTGCCATGGAAGAGTTCTGTAGAGTTGACCCAGGGATAGGGCTCAGCACGTTAGCTTCTGTTTTCGGTTCTGAAATATTGTTGCTTTATGGTACAGATGAGCAAAAAGAAAAATACCTCTATCCAACATTAAAGGGCGAAAAGATAAGCGCTGTAGCTGTTACTGAGCCAGGAGCTGGTAGCGATGTAGCTGGTATATCCTCAAGATTAGAAAAAACGGATAAAGGATGGATTCTTAACGGGCATAAAATGTTTATAACGAACGGCACAGTGGCGGATCATTATTATCTTCTTGCTAGATCAGCTCCGCCCCCATCTAAAGAGAAAAGGCATCACGGCTTAACTCTAGCTATAGTTGAGAGGAGATGGAAAGGAGTAAATCCCGTGAAACTCAAGGGAAAGCTTGGGATGAGAGCCACAGACACAGCTGAAATTACTTTTGAAAACGTTGAGGTTCCCAACGAAAACATAGTTGGAGAAGAAGGAAAAGGATTTTACATAATAATGACTTTCTTTAACATAAGCAGAGTTTACGTTGCAGCTCAGAGCGTTGGAACGGCGCAAGGGATACTGGACTTGCTTCTTGAATACCTCTCAAGCAAGCCTTCAAGCTTCAGGGAAATGGAATATGTCCAGTTTGCGCTTGCTGAAATGAGCGCTCTTATTGAGGCAGCCAGGAACATAACCTACAAAGCGGCAACAAAAGTATTTTCGTTCAACCCGGATCCGGCCTTAACAAGCATGGCAAAATATTATGCCGCAGAAATAGCAAACCAAGTAGCAAACGTAGCCTTTAAAATAGTTGGTATGGAAGCATCTGGAACCAAGCTTGAAAAACTGTATAGGGACGCTAAAATAACAGAAATTTGGGAAGGAACGAGTGAAATTGAAAAACTTGTGATTTCAAGAATGATTCTGAAGAGAATTCAGGAGGCGAAATAAATGTCATCAGAAGAACAGAAGCTTTTGGTAAGCATGATAGAGCAGTTCGCAAAGACAGAACTTGAAAACGCTGCGCAAAAAATAGAAAAGGAAGGCATAAGTACCGATTTAAGAAAAAGGCTAGCTGAATTAGGGCTTCTGGCTGCGACAATTCCACAGTCTGAAGGAGGATCTGGAATAGATAGAAAGTCCTTTTCGCTTATTTTAATGACTTTAGCAAAGTACTCTGCATCAGCAGCTTACTTTACATACTTACAAAACACGCTGGTCAACGAATTACTTTTTAAATCGCAAAATAAAAAAGAAGAAATCGCAAAAATAGCATCAGGTGAGGCTACGGCGACGCTTGTACACGACCTCAACCTTAATTTCCAGCACGAAATATTTGTTAAAGGTTCAGATCTTTACGGTTCAAACAATTTTGTTACTTTACCTGATGCAGATATACACCTTGTCCTAGCTAGATCCGAGGGTTCTTCATATTTGATCCATGCAAAACCTGCATCAACTGGAATAAGGAAACCATTGGGGTTCAGAGGTTTGAGCTTTGGTAATGTGAATTATAAGGCAGAGATCGGAAGCGACAAGATAATCTTTAAAGATGCTGAAAATATATTACAAAATCACTTTTTTGAAACTGGGGATCAGATAGCGGCAATAGCGCTTGGAATGAGCGAGTCTGCTATTGAAAAAGCGATAGAGTATTCAAAAGAAAGAAAGGCGTTCGAGAGTTATCTTTATGAGTTTCAACCAATTTCAGCTGCGCTTATCGACATGAAGGGAAGGATTGAAGAATTGAAAAAAGCATTAATGTTAACTGAGAGCGTTCAAGAAAAGATTACGCTTAAGTTAAATTCCTTAGAAACTGCAAGGCTGGCTTCAAGGATAGCGCTACAGATCCACGGTGGTTATGGTTATCTTGAAGATCTAGGCGTCGAAAGATATTACAGGGATTCCATGCATCTTACTATGCTGGCTTCTAACTATGTAAAAGAGATGAAAGCTCTTTCAAAAGATGTCATAGCGCCAGACGCTTTTAAAATCTAAAAAGTTAGATTGATTATTTTTACGTCATCATATAAAGCTTAAGCTCAGGTTCGGGAGTATTTTCTAGCTTTACATAATAAAGTGCGCCAGGGGGTTTAAGCGTTCTTAAAAACAAATGCGTTTCTTTTTCAAAAAACCACCTCTCCCTGGCTGCATATTTTTTAACTGCGTTCAAACCAGTATAATTATTATATGAAAAAAGAATTGTGCTAGAATTTCTTTTTACAATTGTTTCAACCAGACGTTTTAAGGTAAATTCATATTCTGAAGGTGTTGAAATCGCTTCGTTTTCCCAAGTTATAAGGTCAGCTATTATTATTGTGTTTTTAAAATTACTTATAGTCAGCAGGTCTTCCTCTAAATTGCCTTTTGCTCCTATAACGGTAAGACCTTCTTCTGAAATTGACATTTTCTTTAAAATCTCCTTAACGGCAAACGCATCTTCATCAGGCCTTGTTAAGTAAACAACAGAGTGTTTTTTGGCAAGATAATCGGCTGCTAACCAGTACCTGTACATCTTTGAGAAAGAAGCGTTAACTGAAGAATCCATAACATAAAGCGTTATATCCGGTTCGTTGATAATGCTTGAGCTAAATGGTCTTTCCCATTCCTTAACTTTATTTTTTAGTAAATCATAAAAAATAGAAAAGGAGTAGGAGGCTTCAAACAACTTCAATCCGTTATAAAATGTATAATAAAAAGGGTATACGCTAACGGGATAATCCCGATCTTTTATAACGGTTATCTTTCTTGCGTTTAAACCTAGCACTTCTTCTTTTTCTAACTTAATGTAAGCATCAGCTATGTACTTAATAGTACTAAGCTCGTTTTGGGAACCCTCAGATATAAGAATCAAAGAGCCCTTTCTAAGCTTTGAGGCTTCATAAACAAGTTGCATAAGAGCTCTTCCAGCGTTCGCGCCGCTTTCTGTCCAAAGAAATGCATTAACAGAATCCAATATCACTATATTACCTTTTTCTAACGATGCCAAAATTTCTGAAAAAGCTACCTGCTGGTTGCCGCTTAACATGCGTAAAATTTCTAGATTTTTCAGGTCTTTCCCAATAAGGTTTTTGGCTTTAGATAAAAGAGATTCTTTGGGTTCGTTATAAGATATGTATGTAACATTTTCTGATTCGAGGGCAGACGCTAAGGCCAAAGTTGTTTTTCCTATACCAGGATCTCCTTCGATTACAGAGACATAATTTTTAGTTCTCAGTATTTCCAAAGGTGTTCTGTATGGCCTTGACGACATACGTATTTTTAATAAAGCTAGCTTAATAATTTTTTATTTTAATGGTAATTTTTTACTTTCCTTACTTTTACCGATTTTTTACAGAGAGAACTCAGATTTTTGTCATTGTAAGCTTAAGCTTCAATAAAAATTTAAATACAATAAAGATTAATTAAAATTAATGAAAAAAATACTGATGATACCTGGGCCCATCGAATACGAACACGATGTTTTGAGCGCCATGTCAAAGCCTACATATGCGCACACTTCAAAAGAGTTTTCAGAAATATTTAAGGATGCTTTAGAAAAAACCATGATCGTTTTTGGCGCAAAAGAAGGGTTACCTTACGCGATAGCGGGATCTGGAACCCTTGGAATGGAAATCTCTACTGCTAACTTTATAAAAAAAGATTCAAAGGTGCTTGTAGTAAGCACAGGCTATTTTGGGGACAGGTTTGTAGATCTTTTCTCGAGATTTTCTAAGAACGTCGAAGCATATAGACCCCCTCTGGGATCTCAAGCCGATCCAAAACAGATTTATGAAAAGGTGAGCAAAGGAGGTTATGATCTTGTCACTGTAACGCATGTAGATACAAGTTCAGGTGTCAGAAACAACATCAAAGAAATAGCCAAGTTTTTCAGGGATCTCGATACAATACTTGTAGTCGATGGAGTCTGTTCTATTGGGGGAGAAGATTTCAGCATGGAATGGGGAGTCGATGTCGCTTTTACGGCGAGCCAAAAAGCTTTGGGAGTGCCGCCAGGGCTTGCTGTTGGAGTCGTAGGCCCTAAGGCTATTAAGTTTATGGAAAAGAACCCGCCTCTAACTTTTTACTCTGACTTACGGATCTGGCAGAACGTTCTCAGAACGTACATGCAGGGAAAAGCAGCTTATTTTGCAACACCAGCTGTTAACTTGATCGTTGCGCTAGACGTAAGCTTGAACATGATATTAAAGGAAGGAATTGAAAACAGAATCAAAAGACACCAAATAATGGCCGAAAGCATAAGAGTTGCTATAAAAGAGCTTGGACTAAAGTTCATTCCTAAAGAAGGATCCTATGCCAATACGATATCAGTTCAGTACTTGCCAGAAAACGTTAAACAAACAGATTTTCTCTCAGATGCAGAAAGGTTCGGAGCCGTTTTTGCCGGTGGGCTCATTCCAGACATAAAAGAAAAATATTTCAGGATAGGACACATGGGTTCTATAACATCTTCAGAAGTTCTAATAGCTATAGGCGCTGTAGAAAGAGCTCTAAAGAAAAATGGATACAAAGTAGAACTCGGTAAAGGTCTTTCGGCAGCGCAAGAGGTTCTCTATAAAAATAGTTATTAAACCAAAATTATTTTTCTATATAATAGTTTTATTTTAAATCAATCATTAAAAACGCCCTGTATAGAAATATGTCCCTTTTACGATGCTGCAAAGATTTTCTTTTCCGTCATACACTTCTATCAATACATATGCAAGGTTCTTTCCGCTTTTTAGTATCTTCGATACAGCTTTTATGGGTCCTTCGGTTACAGGTCTAAGATAGGTAACTTCAAGGTCTACAGTCACTTCATTATAACCAAGGTTGCTTGTAAGAGCCGCACATCCTCCTGCTGCATCCGCAATCGTTGCAATAGCACCGCCGTTAACGGATCCGCCAAACCGAGTTAGTTCCTGTTTATAATCCATATAGAGCTCGCACGATCCCACAGATATGCTCTTGACCTTTATCCCGACATGCTTTAAAAAAGGATCATTTTCAAGGACTTCTTTTAGAAGCTCCAAACTCATGACACTTTAATATAATAACGTCAATAAAAAATTTACTAATTAGGTTTTAAAGAATAAAGGTAACCGCTAAAATATAGGGTCCATAGTAATACCGGATAAGCTATCATCCTTTCTAGTCCACCAAACCCTATTCCTAGAGTTATGCCGAATATATAGAGAAAAAGAGAAACTAGAGAGAACAGCCCTACTACGATGGATATATAAGACATAAGAGATTTTTGTAGCCTGAAAGAGCTTATAACTGCCAGTGAACCGAAAAAGAAAGTTATAAAGGAAACTATAGTGTGAATATGGTAAGGGGAGTATTCAGGGAAAACCCCAACTAGAAAAGCTCCTAACCCGGCAATAAACATAAGTGAAGGAAAAAGCTTTGTATTTGTACCTTTGTACACCATATAAGAAGCTATAGCTATAAAAAGACCAAATATTATTATAGATATGTTGAAAATAGGTGCAGTTGACCCAACTCCCAGATCGCTTATGTAGTTATTTCTGATACTGTAGCCTGCATATTCGGCCTCAGCGATTATCATCATTATTATGAACTGGAACGTACCAAGAAACGCTAATATTCCCGCATATTTACTATAAATATCTTTATCCATATTCTAAAATTTGTAATGCCCGTTTATATGTTTTAAATTTAATACATATTTTTATATTTTTATAAAGTAAAAGCAATACAGTATCTCTAAAGAGGTGTACAAGTTGGAAATAATTCCATTGGGCGAAGAATCGCTTGGAGTGAGGTCGATGTGCCTGAAAGTTGACGCTAGCGGTACGGTTTTTATACTTGATCCTGGAGCAAGCTTGGCCCCGAGGAGATTTGGCCTACCGCCACACCCAATCGAGATTGAGGCAATAAAGGAGTTCAGGAAAAGGCTTAACGAAAGTTTAAAAGAAGCGGAATACATCTTTATATCTCATTACCACAGGGATCACTATACTCCTGTATATAAAAGCGTATACATGGGAACGGAAGGCGAAAATATATATAAAAAGAAAAAAGTGCTGGCCAAAGATTATAACAACGCAAATTACAGTCAGAAAGTAAGGGGTTATATGCTTGAAAAGGACGCAAAAAATTTATCTGCCGATTGGGTTTTTGCCGATGGGAAAAGCTTTAAGATAGGGGACATAAAGGTCAAGGTTTCTATTCCTATACCGCATGGTAAAGAAGGAAGTAAAACAGGCTTTATAATAGGCATTTCTATAAAGCAAAAAGGGTTTACTTTAACCTATATTCCAGATGTTCAGGGACCCCTTTCAAAAAAAGCTGTAAAATTCGCTAAAGAAACAAAACCGGACATGCTCGTAATAGGCGGCTTCCCATACTATTTATTGGGCTATGCCTTCGGCGATGAAGATCTTGAGCTTTCAAGAAGATTTTTAGTAGAAATTGCAAAAGAAATAAAACCAGAAACCCTAATAATCGGGCATCACCTTCTGAGAAGCACTGACTGGAGAAAAGCCATTCCTGAAGGTCTTAATTTTAAAACATATTCGGAAATTATTGGGAAAAATGAAAACATACTTGAAGCGAAAAGAAAAGAACTTTATGAAAACACAAAGCCCCCGCCTGAATATTATAAAATTTTTAAGAAAGACAAAACTGACGAATGATTATAAACCGGGTTTAAATTCTGATAACGTTTTTATACGATATAGTCGTCAAAAGCTTAAGGGCCGGTGGTGTAGCCTGGTTAGCACGTCGCCCTCACACGGCGGAGGTCGCCGGTTCGAATCCGGCCCGGCCCACTTTTTGGTAAAAGGTTATTTTTTAGATAGCGTTATGTTTTTGAATGAGTAAACTGGGAGCGTACGTAAACCTTACAAAGCCCGCCGTTTCATTGCTTTTGTTTCTTGGAGGCATCACTGGAGCTTTTATGGATTTTGAGAAAATCGTAAGCGATCCAATAGAGTTTCTCATAGGCATGATAGCGCTTTATCTTGCAATAGCAGGGGCTAACGCTCTTTCAAACTACATTGATAGGGACATAGATGCTAAGATGAAAAGGACATGTAACAGAGCCCTCCCATCAGGGAAGTTAACACCTAAGGAAGCAATAACGTTTGCTACATCAATTCTAATTATAGGACTTATAATAGCGTTATTTGTTAATCTTTACGAATTTATCTGGATATTAGCTGGGATAATTTTTGATCCAATACTTTATAACTTCATGAGCAAAAGAAGGACATACTACAACATACTTATAGGATCTATAGCTGGAGGAACGCCAGTAATGGCGGGCTGGAGCGCTGTTACAGGTGAACTTTTTTCAATAAAACCATTTCTCATACTGCTTGCTATAATAATCTGGACGCCGGTTCACATATGGAGCATCGCAATAAAATATAAAGATGATTATCAAAGGGCAAACATACCAATGCTTCCAGTTGTCAAGGGAATAAAACTTTCTTCTTACGCAATCGGGATTTTTGCCATAGCGCTGTTTTTGGTAACTGCGTTTTACGGGCTGGAGTACATGAATATGTTGTTTGCGTTAATAATGATAATGTTTGGAATAGTTATACTAGCTCTTTCCATAAAGCTCTTCATTAGCAGTAAAGTAGAAAAAGACTCAATGAGATTGTTCATATTTTCAAACATATACCTGGCCATAGTTTTTATATTGATAATAGTTTACTCAGTACTAAACTATTTGTAAGGTTAAAATTAAATTTAAGATATTATATAAAACACTATCAAAAATCAAAAAAGCTTTTATTTTAACAAAAAATTATGCATTTATGAACAAAAGCGTTTTAGCTATAATAATTATAGTAATTGTAGCTATAGCAGGCGCAGGTATTTACTATTATTATTCATATGGAAGTTTAGAGATTTATGTAACAACTGGGGATTCAGACCCTATCTACATAACAATTTCTTCGATAATGCTGCATTCTGAGAACGGTCAGTGGATTACAGTCTCAAATACAACAAAGACAGTACTTCTTTCATCAAACTTATCTTTTTTGGCGTCGTCCACTATACCTGCAGGCAACTATACGGAAGTTAGGCTCGTTATAACTTCGGCTACAGCTACAATAGGCGGGATAAACATAAGCGTTAAGGTTCCTAGCGGCATAATAAAAATACCGATAATAGCGGGAGGTCTTAAAGTAAGTGGTGGAAGCACTTCTAAGCTTGAAATTATCATTGGGCCTCATCTTGTATCTTCAGGCAACGGCAAATACATCCTTTCACCTGTTATTACAGCAATACAGCTTTCATAAAAAACTTTAATTTACATTTTTTAGTAAAAACCTCGCTTTTTTAAGA
>JAVBJD010000101.1 GCA_030756715.1 Conexivisphaerales archaeon | reverse complement strand
TTAAACCTAAATCAAAAACGAGTCAGCTTTTATCTCCTTTTTGTTTTTGACCGCATCGTTCAAAGCCTCTAGCTTTTCCCATTCTACGTTTACAGCAATGTATCCTATTGTGCGCTTTTCCTTCATGTACGTGATAACAAACTTTCCATTTTCTGGGTTTCCGGCCGTGGCCTTTTCGTCCCAGCCCTTTGTTGAACCTCCTGATTCTATGTGAAGGTCGAATAAGTCTGACCATATAGTTGAAAAGAAATCGTAAGCTTCAGAAGAACCCAGCATGTTCCTGGCCGCAAGGACACCTGTGTACTGGGCGTTGTTCCAGTGCTCTATCCTGAGCTTTTCACCGATGTACTTGTTGTACAGCATTGCAACGTCCCCGGCCGCGTACACATCCTGCGCGCTCGTTCTCAGGTATTCATCAACGTCTATACCGTCTCCAGCTCTTATGCCAGAGTTCAAAGCAAGTTCAACCGAAGGCTTGATTCCCACCGCTACAAGAACTGCGTCCGCTTTTATCTCTTTTCCTCCCTTCAGCTTGACGCCTTCGACCTGTTTGGAACCGTTTATGCTTTCCACAGTTTCTCCCGTTAATATTTCGATTCCTCTTGATTTCAGGTAGCCCTCTACGTAAGATGAAAAATCTGCGTCTGAAAACTTGCTAAGTATCCGGGGCATTGCCTCAACAACTGTAACTTCCCTGTTAGTCTGCTTCAGAGAAGCCGCAGCTTCAACGCCTATGAACCCTCCTCCTATGATGACCACCTTTTTCGCTTCGCTCATCCTCAGCATGGTGGCGTCCCTTAAAGTTCTCAGGTAATAGACCCCCCTTTTGTTTTCACCCGGGACACCTAGCTTTTTTGGCCTGCCTCCTGTAGCTATGAGAGCTTTCTTAAAACGTATCCTCAGCCCGGACGAAGTTATCAGAGAGTTGCCCTCTATCTTTTCAGTTTCTTCATTAAGCAAAACCGTTATGCCGTTGCTGCTATAAAAATCTGGCTTTTCAAAAAACGGTGCGTTCTTCTCTCCTCTCAGGTATTCTTTGCTCAGAGGCGGCCTGTCGTACGGAAGATCGGGTTCATCTGATATCATGATGACCTTTCCCTTTCCTGCCAGCTCTTTTACCGCGAAGTACCCGGCTACTCCTCCTCCTATTACGGCATAGTCATAATACATTTCCAACTTTCTTCAAACTTTTTTAGTTATTAAGCAATTAAACCGTTTCTCCTTTTTTATAAAAAATTTGCAAAGACCTTCAGAACTTGGCACACGGGCAGACCTCGTAAACGCTCTCAACGTCTTTCCTTTTTACCGAAGGACAGTTGATGGCAAAATAAGCTACCATAGTTGCCACGTCTGGCAGCCACGGGAGCGGTTCAAAGCTTTTAGAAAACTCAGGTTTACCTCCGTTTACACATATAAATGTGATGCTCGGCTTTTGGGTTTCAGGAAACGTCCTCACGACTGCCTTTATCGACCCTCTGACGCCCTGGGCTAATTTCATAAAAGGATCTCCAACAGGGCCGTTAATGAACTTGAAGTCAAAGTTATCGTCAAAGACCATGTACAGGCCATCGTCATACGGTTCCCATCTCCCAGCTGTATCTATAAGCAACCACCTGTTATCAGCTCTCAGATAGACCCCTGGTTTATCATCATCATTGATCGTTCAATCGGGTCGTTTGTGCGCTTTTCAGCAGCGCTGAACTAGTTGAAAGCCGTTATAAGGTCTACCCTTTCCAGAGCCCTGTAGCCCTCTTCTCCTACCATGATAAAAGTTTCCTTACTGAGCTTAAATATTTTTACAATTAACAAAAGCCTTTACTGCTATCCTGCACCAAAAAAGTTTTGATCGGCTTTTCAGGGCGAGAGGGGTCAGGTATAACCATCGATAATTTTAGTATTCGTAATTAAAAGCATAAATATTGTAAAAGATTTTTAA
>JAVBJD010000100.1 GCA_030756715.1 Conexivisphaerales archaeon | reverse complement strand
AGATGAGGGTTACCGACATGAGCGATGAGCCAAAAAAGTACTTTGCCGATTTCAGTCTGCAGGAGCTAAAAGAAAGGGAGCCATTAAAGCTCGTCAGGGCTTTGAGGCCCTGGAGCCTTCAGATGAGCGTTTCTGCGATGATACTCGGGGTCCTTCTGGCCAGGCAGATAGTGGTTCCTTTCTTCATTCTTGCCGTGATGGGAATAATAATGGCTCACGGAGCTTTCAACGCTCTGAGCGATTATTTTGATTATGTAAAAAGAGTAGACCTGCCAAACAGCATGGGTTCAGCTGGTTCAAGGGTTCTAGTTGACGGGCTCATGAAACCCAGCTCCCACCTGGCTTACTCTTTGGGACTTCTTTCAGCTTCCCTCATGATAGGCTTTTATCTGGCTCTCATGAAGACAGCTATAATACCCTATATAATTCTGGGTTTCATCGCAGGCCTTCTTTACGGAATTCCTAAAATAGGTCTTAAGTGGCTAGCGTTAGGGGATCTTGGCGTGATGCTGGCTTTCGGCCCGGGAATAGTTCTAGGAACCGAGGCCTTGATGGGTGCGAGGATAAGCGCGGCAAGCGTGCTAATATCAGTTGCAATAGGAATGGTTATAGTTGCTGTCCTTCACGCTAACAACTGGAGGGACATAGAAGACGACAGGAAGGCAGGTGTAAAGACCGTCGCTCTTCTATTGGGAGAAAGGGGCTCGATGATCTACTACCTCGCGCTCATATGGCTCAGCTATGTTCTCTTTGCCCTCGCGGTCTTTCTTGACAGGACTTACTGGCCGATCCTCGGATCTTTTCTTACTATGCCCTGGGCCTATAAACTTACAAAAATTGCCATGAACCAAAGGAGCTGGAAGAGAAAGATTCTCGATCAGCAAACAGGTTTCTTCACAGCGCTCCACATGTACTTTTCGATAGCTTTCTTGCTCGTTGCAATTATCGTCTCAGCTATAATTTGACATTCAGCAATTTTTGAAATTAGCTATAAGAATGAAACGACCGAAAAGAAATAAAGGAGGTAAATTAAGTCTGCCCATGTCTTGTACCTGTACCTTGCAGCATAAACAGATACGAGGATAGCAACAGGCATTAACAATAAAACCTTAAAAAGGTTCAAAGCTGTAAGCGATGAAGAGAACAAAAGGGCAAAGTGCACATAAGGATAAAACCTTTTTCTCCTAGAACCTTCTTTTTCTTCTACCAAATGGTGGGAATACCTTATGGATGAGGCAATAAGGCCGAAGCCAACTGAAAGGGGGATCAAGCTTAAAGGATATCTTCCGCCAAGCGCCGTGTAAGAACCCAAAACCAGTACCGGTCCGAAGTCAAAAAAAGTTGAAATCTCACCAATTCCTCTTTTGTAAAGTTCTAACGGTTTTTTCAGATATGCGTACATCAGGGCTATCCCGGCTAATCCGTAAATAATCAGTATGAGCATCCTCGTGATTAAAAGCACAAGAACAGCTATTATGAGCATTAAAGCTAAAGAGGAAGCCCTGATCAACTTAATCTGATTTCGCTTAAAGAGCATCATGTGGCAAGGTCCAACGTTAAGAAGAGGCTCGCTTTCGAAGCACTTTAAACCCCTTTCCTGGTCTTCAGAATCCATTTCAATGTTCATGAAAAGCTGCGAAGCTATAGCAAAGAATAAGATTATTGTAAAAAGGAAAGAATTACTGAACCCAGTACACTTCCATGAATATACAACAGGTATCAATGAAACTAAATAAAGCGGAGCCTTTATCATCGATGTGTTGCCCATGTCTTTACTTTATTTGTTTATGTGATTTATAATCGTGCTGAAAGGTTTTTTCATGAATAACGAACAAAGCGAAAAAGTATTAAATGAGAAAAATTGATGTTAGTATAAAGCCGGGGTAGCTCAGCTGGTTAGAGCGCCAGACTCATAATCTGGAGGTCGAGGGTTCAAAGCCCTCCCCCGGCA
>JAVBJD010000035.1 GCA_030756715.1 Conexivisphaerales archaeon | reverse complement strand
GTTTCCATAAACGCTATGATGCCATCCTGCGCTAAAAAAGTTTTGATCGACTGTAAAAGAGAGTAGCCCCTGAGACCTCGGGAACCTTCGCCATCCATGGCGGAGAGGGGTCAGGACTTGCAATTTTTAACCTATTTTTTGTCATTTTAACCGTTATAATTTCAAACATTTGTCAGTATTTTTTAACCTATTTTTTAAAAATATTTCAGAAATATTTAAAAAAATCTACACATGTTTAGTTTTAATGACTTCAGTTGACGATGAAGAAATGATAAAACAAAAAATACTTAAACAGTTAATCTCTCAAAAAACCAACGTTCAATCTTATGACGAGCCTGTAGTTTTAACCGATGACACGTTTAACGAATTTATATCTAAGAACGAAAACGTTGTGGTTGACTGCTGGGCCGAATGGTGCTATCCCTGCAGAGTTGTTTCACCGATAGTTGATGAACTTGCCAAAAAGTACAAAGGCAAAATAGCCTTTGCTAAGCTTAACGTTGACGAGAACCAGCTGACCGCGATGCAGTACGGCATAATGAGCATACCAACTCTTTTGATCTTTAAAAACGGGCAACTTGTAGACCAGATAGTAGGAGCGCTCCCAAAAAAGTTGATAGAAGTTAATATATTACGGGCTCTAGGTGTATGACTATGAGCTTAATATCTGAAGACGATCAGGCTGTTTTAAAAGAAGTCTTTTCGAAGAGGCTCCAGAACCACGTAACTCTTGCAGTTTTCACTAAAAAAGAAAATTGCGAGTACTGTAAAGAGCTCGTTGAGCTTGCAAAAGAAGTTGCATCGTTAGATCAGAGACTGAGTTACGAAGTTTATGATTTTGATGAAAACGCTGAAAAAGCAAAGGAATATAACGTGGAAATGGCTCCAGCAATAGGTTTTTCAGACGGCACAAAGTACAATTTCCATTTTTACGGCATACCTGCAGGTTATGAGTTCAATGCTTTTATAGATGACATAATAGATGTTAGCAGAAATTCTACAAGGCTTGCGCCTAGCACAATAAACAAGCTAAAAACGATTGACAGGGATGTAAAGATCCAGGTCTTTGTCACACCATCCTGTCCATACTGCCCAAGGGCTGTAAGGCTTGCCCATCAGTTTTCTATGGCCAATCCAAAGATAAAAGGGGATATGGTTGAGGCGCTTGAGTTTGAAGAGCTCGCAAACGAATACGGTGTAATGTCTGTTCCCCATATAGTTATAAACGGATCATATGTTTTCATAGGAGCGGTCCCAGAAGCCCAGTTCTTAAGCTATCTCTTTGACGCTCTGGAAGGCAAAGAAACGCAGGGTCCGCTAGAAGGCGGAGAAGTTTCAGGACTTTAACCTAATTTTTCTAGGTCTTCTAATGAATCAACGTCAATAAGTGAATTTTTGTCGATCTGCTCCACCGGTATAAAGTATACGCTGCTAAGACTGAGAAGAATTCTCTTAACTTCATAATCTTTGTGATTTATCATTTTTTTGCAGGCTTTTAAAAGAGCGTCTTTCTTGTATCCTGCGTGAATAACCTCAACGCTTCCATCTGGCCAGAGGGGGACAGCCGCTTCATACATCATTTCGTTTAGATAAAAGTTGATCGATCTGAAGAAATCTGGCGAAACGAGGGGCGAATCCCCGGATATAACAAGCACATTCTGGTTTTTTGCAATCTCAGTCCCGCTACATATCCCTGCAATCGGGGTATAGTCTTCTATCTTATCTTTTGCGATGTAAAGTTTTAGCCTTTCAGCTATTTCTCTGTAGCCTTCTTTAAGTTCTTTTACCACGAGTATGACGTCATCTGAGCCGCTTTTTACAGCCGCATTAGCGACCCATTCTAAAAGGCTTCTGGATTTATATTTATAAAGCAGTTTATCGCTCCCAAACCTGCTGGATTTCCCTCCGGCCAAAATTATTATTGAAAAACTCATACAGCTTTAATTTAATTTTCCAGATAAAAACCTTTAACTTCATTTCTGAAATTTTTTATATAAAAAACGATTAAGCTTTAAAAGATAAATCTTAGGTCTTTTTAATAAAATAATATGGGGGTTGATCTATCGCCTCTTATCGAGGATAGCTTAAAGCAAGAAATTCAGCTAGATAACCTGAACGGCAAAAAGCTTTCTATAGATGCCTATAACGCACTTTATCAGTTCCTGACTACTATAAGGGGTGAAGATGGTTCTCCTCTAATGGACTCTCAGGGGAGGATAACAAGCCACCTAAGCGGTCTTTTTTACAGAACTGTAAACTTTATAGAAAAAGGGCTGAAAGTCGTTTATGTTTTTGACGGTAAGTCACCTGAACTCAAAGCGAAAGAAATAGAAGAAAGAAGAAAGGTAAGGGAGGAAGCCCTTAAAATGTATGAAGAAGCAAGGGCACAGGGCAACGAGGAACTAATGAAAAAATACGCTACAAGAGCAGCGTTTCTTAAAAGCTACATGGTAGAGGACTCTAAGAAGCTTCTTGAGCTTATGGGCGTTCCTTGGGTAGATGCACCATCAGAGGGCGAAGCTCAAGCCGCATACATGGCTCTTCGCGGAGTTACATGGGGTTCTGTATCTCAGGATTACGATTCTCTGCTTTTTGGGTCACCTCGGCTTGTGAGAAACCTTACTGTTTCTGGAAAAAGGAAGCTCCCGAACAAAGATATTTATGTAGAAATATCCCCTGAAATAATCGAAACGGAAAAGATCCTTAAGTTTTATGAAATAACAAGGGATCAGCTTGTTGACATAGGAATACTTGTTGGCACTGATTTTAACATGGGGATAAAGGGCATTGGACCAAAAACCGCATTAAAATTAATAAAAAAGTATGGCAGAATAGAAAACATAAAGGAAATAGACCACCTGAGCGAGTTTTTGCCTCAGGAAGTTCTTTCAGAAGTAAGGAAGATCTTTCTTGAACCCCAAGTAAAGGACGTGCAACAGCTGGACTGGAAGCAACCAGACGAAGAAGGCGTGATAAAATTTTTGTGCGACGAGAGGAACTTCTCTGTTGAAAGAGTTAAAAACGCCCTTAACAGGATAAAAAAGAGGCCGGCAGCTGGTTCTCTTGATCAATGGTTTTAGCTCTAACTCGCAGCTAGTTGAGTCTCTAATCAGAGACGGTTATATAAAGAGCGAAATCGTAGCTAGGGCTTTTTTAGAAGTCGACAGATCAGATTTTGTATGGCCTGGAAGTGAAAAGCTTGCTTACGTAGATGAACCTCTGATCCTTGGTGACACCGGCCAAACTATCTCGGCCCCGAGCATGATAGCGATCATGCTGGAAGCTTTAGAGCTGAAAAAGTACGAAAACGTTCTTGAAATAGGCACGGGTAGCGGTTACAGTGCCGCCCTGATTTCCAGAATCGTCAGGCCTGGTTCTGTTTTAACTGTTGAGCTTAATTATAGGCTTTATCTCTTTGCCCGTAAAAACTTGGAGAAGTACAGCAATGTAATTCCGGTTTTTGCTGATGGTAGCAAAGGTTTTCCTATGTTCTCCCGCGAAGAGCTCTACGATAAAGCGGTAATAATGGCAGCGGCTCAGAGCATTCCAGAGGAAGTTCTTGCTCAAGTAAAGGAAAACGGGTTTGTCCTCGTACCCGTAGGCGGAAGGGGTTATCAAGAGCTTAAAAGGAAATGGAAAAACGGCAGAGAAGAGAGCTTCGGAGGCTGTATCTTTGTGCCTTTAAGATCCATCCTGGGTTAAAGGTTTAATTTTATATTTTGTATAAGTAGTGGGTGATATGAACAGGACTGTTTCGGTTAACGATGGAATAATAGTTAGCATGAACGATAAAAGAGAAGTTTTCAGGGGTTCTGTACTCATTGAAAACAATAAAATAGTTCAAGTTGAAAGGAATTCATCCAAGTTAAAAGCAGACGAAGAGATAGATGCTAGGGGATCAATAGTTACCCCAGGTTTTATATGTTCTCACACTCACCTTTACGGTATACTTTTAAGAGGCGCTCCGTTGAAGCTTATGCCCCCTAGTGATTTTACTCAGAACCTCCAGAGAATATGGTGGCCTATGGACGAAACAATGAACGGCGATGATGCGTACATAAGCGCGCTTACCGCTTCTTTAGAGCTTTTGAGAACCGGCACGACGACTTTTGCAGATACTTTTTCAGGTCCAAACGCGATAAAAGGGGTTCTGGACAGGATAGAAAATGGCGTGCTTGAAGCCGGCATAAGGGGTTTTATATCTTTTGAAGCCACTCAAAGAAGAAGCGAAGAAGAAGGTTACCAGGGCTTAGAAGAAAACGAGAGGTACATAAAGAAAGCTAAAGACGATAAGATGAGCGGAATGGTCAGCATACATGCTTCCTTTACAGTTCACGATGATCTTTTAAAAGCTGGCAAGGAGCTTTCAGACAAGTATTCGGTTCCTTTAACAATCCACACATCGGAAGGCAAGTGGGATCTTTACCATAACCTTGAAAGATACGGCAAAAGGACGTTTGAGAGGCTATATGACTTGGGAATACTAGGTAAAAGGACGCTCGTAGCCCACGCCGTTCAGGTCAATGAAGACGAGCTTGACCTCATAGCAAGAACTGGGACTTCAGTTGCTCACAACGCTCTCAGCAACATGCTCAACGCTGTGGGAATAGCCCCTGTTCCAGAAATGTTTAAGCTCGGAATAAACGTGAGCATAGGCAACGACGGGTATATATTTGATGCATTTGAAAATATAAGAGCTACATACCTAATTCATAAGGTAAACAAACTTGACCCCAGAGTCATGAGCTTCCTGCAGGTTCTTGAGATGAGCACAGTTAACGCAGCCAAGTCCCTAGGAATTCATGAAAAGCTCGGTTCTGTTGAAGTTGGAAAGCTTGCAGACCTTGTTATAATAAAACCATCTGTGAGGCCTACGCCTCTAAACGAAAGCTCAGCATATGGTTACCTTGTTAATTCGGTAAACGGCAAAGACGTTGATACAGTGATAGTTAACGGAGAAGTTCTTCTTAAAGGTGGCAAGTTTGTAAAGATAGACATCGATAAAGTAAACACTAAGGCAGAAAAAATAGTAAGCGATTATTGGAGGAGGCTTGCAAACGTTACTGAAAAGGTAGAAGTTCTTGGACTTTGATTTGCCATAAAATTCATAAAGGCTTTTAAGTAAGTAACTGTTCTTTCAATAGGTGAGAAGAGTTGCCGGATGGAACAGTCAAGTACCTCATAAAATTAAAGTTTACGATAGAAGGCATAGTTGAAAAGGCAGATATAATTGGAGCTATATTCGGTCAGACTGAAGGTCTCTTTGGTTCAGAGCTTAACCTTAATGAGCTTCAGAAAAACTGGAAGATAGGCAGAATTGAAATTAACATGCAATCTAAAAACGACAAGGTTTTTGGAGAAATAATAATACCATCATCTACAGATATAGTTACAACAGCACTGATAGCAGCAATGGTAGAAAGCGTTGAAAAGGTTGGTCCGTGCGACGCAAAAATTCAGCTTGAGGAAATACAGGATGTAAGAGAAGCAAAGAGGAAGCAGGTCGCTGAGAGAGCAAAAGAAATACTAAAAGAGTGGTACATCAAGTCAGCCAGCGAAGGGGAAAAGATTCAGAACGAAATTTATGAAGTGCTGAAGCCTTACAAGGTTCTTGAATGGGGACCAGAAAAACTTCCAGCAGGCCCCGAAGTGAACAACAGCGATACGATAATTCTTGTTGAGGGAAGGGCAGATGTGATAAACCTGCAGAGGGCAGGTTATTATAACACGCTCGCGCTAAACGGCGTTAAGGTCCCTGAAAGCGTCGTCCAGCTAAGGGGAAAGAAAAATCTTATAGCTTTTCTCGACGGCGATAGGGGAGGGGATCTCATACAGAAAGAGCTTGAACAGATGCTCGGCAACATACCTATTTATAGGGCTCCAGCCGGAAGAGAGGTAGAAGAACTCACGCCTGCTGAAATAAAGAGCATACTTGAAGGTAAACCCGTAAAAGCCGAAAGCATTCCAGAAATAGATTCAGCTCTCTTGGAAAAAGTTAAATCGATATATCCAACAATAAAAGAGACTCTTGAAGCTGTTATACTAGACAAAGACCTGAACGATATAGCTAGGCTTCCTATAAATGAGCTTTTGCCAGCTCTTGAAAAAGTTAGCGAAGGCAAACACATTATACTGGATGGCATAGCGACTCAGAGGTTAGTTGACGCAGCAAAGAACTACGGTTTTCTGACCATAATTGCCTTTAAGCAAGCAGATGGGCTGAGCGTTCCTGAAGGACTGAAAGTTTATACATTTTCCCAGTTAGGTTTGGGTTAATTTTTTTGGTAAATACAGCAAACCTTCATCAGGATCTCCTAAAGGCATAACAAGATCTTTTAAATAAAGAATACCGAGGTATGCTATCGTAGCTGCATCAGCTTCATGGTTATTCATGCTTTCGCTACACCCTTTTATCCCCAGCTTTTTTAAACCCATTATTAATGCTCTGAGGTCTTTCTTTCTTGGTATGCTCAGTATGTCCTGAACGCCTCCAGGATACGACTCTATAACTGCAAAACCCAAATTTTTTAAGTCATGGGAAAGTTTTATCCCCCTTTTTGTCAGCATCCTCATTGGTCCAAGCGTTACCGGAAAGAACTTTATCCCCATCTTTCTCAGTTCTATATCGCATTTTCGAAAATGAGGACCATTTCTGTCTTCTATATCGGATCTGCCCTTGGGTATGCTTAGAGGTGCATCAACAACCACAACGTCGGGCCTTTTATCTTTAACAACGTTTATTATATCTTGGTCTGAATAAACCGTCATATAGTTGCAGTTTAAACCTTCATCCATCAAAGCTATACCTGTCTTTCTTTTACTGGAACCAGCCAAGTCTACTCCGAGGCTCAACACTATTCTTCGGCCTTCCATCTTCTGTAGAGGTTATGCTCAATGTCTAGAAGGTCAAGGGCCTTTCCCACTATAAAGTTAATCATATCATCAACAGTTTCGGGCATAGAATAAAAGCCTGGGGACGCTGGCATAACTATAGCTCCAGCTAAAGATACTTTTAGCATGTTCATGATATCGATGGTCGATATGGGAGTCTCCCTTATTATAAGTAAAAGTTTCTTTCTTTCTTTTAACTGAACTAATGCAGCCCGTGTTAATAGGTTGTCAGCTATTCCGTTTGCGATAGATCCCAGTGTTCGTATGCTGCACGGTGCAACAACCATAAATCTGAAACCTGCTGAACCGCTTGCTGGAGCCCCGTCTATATCTTCTTCACTGTAAATCTTCTTTGATACCTTTTTAACCCTTTGGTAAGCTTCTTTTAGCTCGTATTTAGCAGTCTTCTTCGCAGCTTCGGTAAAGATCGTGTGCAACTCAACCCCGCTCTTTTTAAGTTCCTCAGCTAACCTTACGCCATAAACTATCCCACTTGCTCCTGTAATTCCAAGCACAGCCTTCAACATACCTTTTAATGCAAAAGGACAAATTAAACGTTTTTACTTTAATAAATAGCTTGCAAAAAGCAGAACAACCAGAAGCCCCATAAAAACTCCGTAAAACGCCCACATCATGTTCTTTTCCCTTTTCTGGGCTTTCAGGTCTTTATCCCTGCATTCTTTGCTACAGTATATCTGGCCTTCAGGTATGGCTTTCCCACAGACTTTACAGTGTGAATGAGGTGGAATATAGAAATCTTTGGCTTTTTTTCTCTTTTCTTCAGATTCGCTCAAATACGATCATACTACCAGCTCTTTCTCCATATAAGGCTTTCTTAACTTCTGACAAACCAGTTCCTGTTACCACAGTTTTTATCTTTGACCTTTCTATTATACCTATCGATACTTCGTCAAGTAGCTCATAGGTTCCGGCCTCAAAAGACCCCTTGATCATCCTTTTTAGATCATTTACGTAAACCTTTTCCAAGAGCTTTGCAGAAGGATCTGTCCTTGGATCTTTGTCAAAAACTCCTCCTGCCTTGGTTGAATTTATAAAAAGATCCGCTTTAAGGTGTTCAGCTAATAAAGCGGCAACAGCGTTTGTGCTGTGCCCGGGAGAAAGGCCTCCAGCAACAGGTATTTTTCCCAGATTCCATGCAACTTCAGCTTCCCTTAGATCCGTTATCACCTTTGGATAAGATGCCTTAATTCCAGCTATCAGAACTTTGGCGTTAATTCTTGTTAAATCTATGCCTATTTCATCCAGCACGTCTTCGCTGGCACCAAGCCTTCTCCCTAGCTCTATCAGCTCCCTAGACCTTTTCCCCCCTCCGACCACTACGGCCAGCCTGTTCCCCTTATTTATAAATTCGTCAAACATTGAAGCGAGTTCTCGTAATTTCTGCTCAGCGTCAGTTCCATCAAAAACCGTTCCCGAAAGCTTAACTACTACCTTCATTCTTCCCCATAGAATGTATAAAAACGTTTTAAAATTAACGTTTCTGTATTTGTAACAGGATAACTGATGCAACAGCAGTATGATTCGGTAGAGATTTATAGGGTTAAGAGGCTCCTTAATGAGCTCTCTAATGTGACGGGTCGAGGGACAGAGCTCATATCCCTTTACATTCCTCCGAAGCGACCTCCTTACGATGTAATCAATCAGCTAAAGGATGAATACGGTACAGCTTCAAACATAAAGAGCGACCAGACAAGGACTCACGTTCAGGACGCGCTAGTTCACATAATGCAGAAGCTAAAGCTTTACAAACAATTTCCTGACAACGGCCTAATAGTTTTTTGTGGATATGTTCCTTCGCCTGAAAACCCAGTTAACGAGGAGCTCATTTATTACGAAATAGTCCCGCCAAAACCCGTGCCGACTTACCTTTACAGGTGTGATGACCATTTTCATTTAGACATCTTAAAATCAATGCTCAAAGAAGAAGATCTTATAGGAGTAATATCTATAGACCTTTCAGAAGCAGGATTCGGGATCATAGAAGGAGATAGGGTTGAAGTTATCGAAGTAATAACAAGTGGTGTGGGCAGCAAGCACAGGCAAGGAGGACAGTCAGCGAGAAGGTTTGAAAGGATAAGAGAAAACGAGATAAATGATTTCTTCCACAGGGTTGCTGAGCACGCAAAGGAAATATTCATAGACACTTACAAGATAAAGCGTCTTATAATAAGCGGTCCAGGAATGGCCAAAGAAGATTTCTTTAAAGGCGACTACCTCGATTATAGGCTAAAGCAGGCAACCATCGGTCTTGTAGATACGGGTTATGCAGGAGAAGAAGGTATAAGGGAAACTCTGGAAAGGGGCGAGGAGCTTATAGAGGGCGTAAGGCTTATTGAGGAAAAAAAGATAATAGACAGGTTTCTCGCTGAAGTTTCAAAAAAAGATGGCCTTGTGGTGTATGGTCTTCAACCTTCTCTGCAGGCGTTAAAAGAAGGCAACGCTGATACCGTTATAATATCCGAAGACATTAACACGGTTAGGCTAGAAGCGGCATGCAAAAACTGTGGTTATACTGTTGAAAAATTCGTTAACAGTCCGGACGTTTATAAAGAAAAAGCGGAAGTCTCCCAACAGGCCTGCCCGGTGTGTGGGAAAAGCCTCTGGAACGTTACAATCCAGGATGTAGTCGATTACGTTTCAGACCTTGCCAATCAGGTAGGCGCAAAAGTTGAGGTTGTATCTTCAAAGTCAGAAGCTGGCGTGATGTTTAAAAACTTCGGCGGTATCGCTGTAATGTTAAGGTACCAGAGAAAATGAGCATATCAACTAGATGGAACCCCGAACTGGAAAAAGAAGTTTTAAAAGAGTGGGAAGAACAAAAGCTATATAAATTTGTTAAAGATAACAGGCCGGTTTACATTATAGATACGCCCCCTCCTTATGTCAATTCTCCTGTACATATAGGACACGCATATACGTACGTTTACATGGATTCCATAGCCAGGTACAAAAGGATGAGCGGTTATAACGTGCTTTTTCCCCTGGGACTTGACAGGAACGGACTGCCTATTGAGGTTCAGGTTGAGAAAGAGCTCAAGCTGAGCGTCAGGACAACTCCTAGGGAACTGTTTGTGCAAAAGTGCAGAGAAAAGCTAGATGAATATTCTAAAGCGTCCAGCGTTTCTTTTAAACTTCTTGGAATAAGCTTCAGCTCTTATGAAAAGGGTTATGGTCTCGGGGACATGTATGAAACAGATGATCCTGACTTCAGAAAGCTCACACAGGATATCTTCATAGAACTTTATAACAGGGGTCTGATTTATGAGAGCGAAAAGGTCTCTAACTACTGTCCTGATTGCAGGATCTCACTTTCAGATGCCGAGGTTGAATATGAAGAAGAGATTACAGGTCTCTATTACATCAAGTTCACTCTAGAAGATGGTTCAGACGTTGTTGTAGCGACAACAAGACCAGAACTTCTAAAAGCATGCAAAGCAATTATATACAACCCTGAAGACGAAAGGTACAAAAACCTTAACGGAAAGAAGGCCAAGGTTCCGCTTTTCAATCATGAAATACCTATACTTCCCCATCCTTACGCAAAACAAGACTTCGGCACAGGCCTAGTTATGATATGCAGTTATGGGGATAGGGGGGACATGATGGTCTTTAAAGATCTCGGGCTCAAGCCAACTTTTCTTATAGATGAGAACGGCTTGATGAACGAAAACGCAGAAAGATACAAGGGGCTTAAGGTAAGGGAAGCAAGGAAAAAGATAGTTGAAGACCTTAAAGCTTCAGGTTATCTCGTAAAAGAAGAAAGGATAAAGCACGAAACCCCGATATGCTGGAGGAGCAAAACCCCTATAGAGTTCATACCGAGAAAAGAGCTTTACCTGAAACAGGTAGAGTTTAAAGAGGGTCTTAAAAAACTCGCAGAAAAGATGAAGTTTTACGCGCCAGAGAGCGCAGAACTTCTATTTAGCTGGATAGATTCTTTAACAGACGACTGGGTGATCTCAAGAAGGAGGTACTACGGAACCGAAATTCCTCTCTGGTACTGCAAGAACTGCGGCTACGTTTACGTCCCACCTAAAGGTAAATATTACGTGCCATGGAAAGAAAAGCCCCCTGTCGAACGCTGTCCTAAGTGCGGAAGCACTGAATTTGTAGGCGAAACGAGGATTTTTGATACTTGGTTCGATTCAAGCAATACCCCGCTTTATATTTCCGGTTATTCTCACGACAGAGAATTTTTTGAAAAGAATTACCCTGTAAGCCTTAGACCCCAGGGAAAAGAGATCGTTAGAAGCTGGCTTTATTTTACTCTTTTAAAGTCTTTTCTGGTAACCGGTAAGCCGCCTTTCAGAGACGTATGGATTCACATGCACGTTGTTGACGAAAAAGGTTACAAGATGAGCAAAAGCCTCGGAAACGTCATAGATCCTATGGACGTAATCAGAAGGTATGGTGCCGAAGCTTTCAGAACATGGGTTTTCCTCGAGGGGGACATAACTAAAGATGACGTAAAGTGTTCTTACTCTAGGATAGAAAGCGCTTCAAAATTCCTGACAAAGCTTCTCAACATATCAAGGTTTATTGATCTCAATTCAAAGGAATTTTCAGAACCCGAGCATTTGTCTCTTTCAGATCGCTGGATACTCTGGGAGCTCAGATCTCTGATAAAGACCGTAAGGGAACTTAACGAATCATACTACTTTAATAAGAGCTTTACCAAAATAAGGGATTTTGTCTGGTTCCTTTTTGCCGACCACTATTTGGAAATGGTCAAACCTAGAATCTATAACCCTGAATATTCAGAACAAGAAAAGCAGTCAGCCTATTATACTATGAGAAAAGTGCTCAACGTTGTCCTTAGGTTGATGTCTCCTTACATACCGTTCATAACATATTATCTTTACAAGAATGTTTTTGGCAAGAATGTTCATCTTGAGCAATACCCTGTTGAACCTGAAGTTCCTGTAAATGAAGACCTATCATCATATACAGAGAAGATAGTTGAGTTTAATCACTATGTATGGAATACAAAAAAGGGTTCGGGCCTAAGCCTTAAAGACCCAATAGAAATTAAGATTCCAGAAGAACTTAAGCCTTTTGAAAGGGATCTTATAGCTATGCATAATATTAAAGTTCAGGGAAAGATCTAAAAGCTTAAAAACATCGTTTTTTAACAATTTTTGAAGCCTCGGTAGCTCAGCTGGTTAGAGCGTCGCCTTGGTAAGGCGAAGGTCGCGGGTTCAAATCCCGCCCGAGGCT
>JAVBJD010000099.1 GCA_030756715.1 Conexivisphaerales archaeon | reverse complement strand
AAGGACACCTCGGATGGAACCTGCAGCCTGTAGGCGGATTAATCAAGCTGGGAGGCTCTCCAGCCATAGGTTCCAATCTTCTGTTTTCTAAAGACGGTATGGACTTGAGAAGCAGCTGGGTGTACGGATGCTTGGGTTCTTTCATAACTGTATTTATGTCTCCTGCTTCTATAATTTTGCCAGCATACATCACGTAAACCATGTCGGCTATATATTTCGTCACCATCATGTTATGCGTTATAACCAGATATGTATACCCAAATTTTTCTTTTAGATCAACCAAAAGATTAAGGACTTGAGATTGTATTGAAGCGTCTAAAGCAGAAGTCGGTTCGTCCAGGACGATAAATTCTGGATTTGATATGATAGCTCTGGCTAGGGCCACTCTTTGCCTTTGCCCACCGGATAAATCCTTTGGCCTTCTGTAATATACATAAGAATAATCCAAACCAACTGATTCTAACGCTTCTTTTACCCTCGAGAGCCTCTCTTCTCTTTCCATGCTTTTTTGTAATAAAGGCTCCTCTACTATGCTTTTAACATCCATCCTTGGATCTAAACTTTCCAGTGGATTCTGATACACTATTTGAACCTTTTCTCTAACTGCTTTGATATTTTTAGACAAGGCTTCTCCGTGAAAAAATATTTCACCGGCTGTAGGTCTTTCAAGAGTTACTAGCAGCCTGCCTAAGGTTGTTTTGCCAGAACCGCTTTCTCCGACAAGAACAACAGTTTTCTTGCTATCTATTTTTATATTAACATCATCTACCGCTCTGACATACATTGGTCTTCTCCCAAATATTCGATCCAGCAGACCGTATTTTGATGCCAAGAATAACTTAGTTAGATTCTTTGTTTCTATTAGCGGAACATCACTGTTTGTTTTCATTTTTTAAAAAACACCTCACTCTTCTTCCGTCCACGTCATAGAGGGAAGGTTCATCAACAAAGCACTTATCAAAAGCGTACGGGCATCTTGGGTTAAAAACGCACCCTTTTGGCAGCTCAGTAAATAGCGGTGGCATGCCGTTTAATGTGTATAATTTTCCTTCTTTATAATTACCCTTAGGAAAGCTCTTTAACAGTCCTTCGGTATACGGATGAAGTGGTTCGTTTATAACTTCTTCAGTAGGACCATATTCTAGTATCCTCCCTCCATAGAGGATAAGCAGCTTATCAGAAACAGCATAAGCTACTGAAAGATCGTGGGTAATAAACAAGAGCGTCATGTTGTATTTTGATTGTAACTCTTTGATAAGAGCTATTATCTGCGCCTGGACGCTTACGTCTAATGCCGATGTTGGCTCATCTGCTATCATTATTTCAGGTTCAAATAACAAGCCCATGGCTATTACTACTCTCTGTATCTGTCCTCCTGAAAGCTGATGCGGGTACCGATTTATTATTAGCTCAGGATCTGGAAGCTTTACATCTCTTAGTCTTTTCATCACCTCATCGTACATCTTACCTTTATCGACCTTTTCATTTTTCCTAGCGTATTTTATTTCTACAGCTTCCAACAGCTGATCGCTTATTCTTTTTACTGGGTTCAGGCTATTGAATGGATCCTGCATTATCATAAAGATGCCAGTTCCCCTGACTTTTGTCATTTCTGCTGAAGAAAAGCTCAGAAGATCTCTTCCATCTAAAATTATTTTCCCGTAAGCTTTACCGTTAGGGGGCAGCAGCCTGACAATTGAAAGCCCCAAGGTTGATTTGCCTGAACCGCTTTCTCCGACTATTCCCAGTGAATCCCCTTTTTCTACCTCCAGATCAATATCGTACAAAACCTTTATAGATCCAATCGGCGTTTTGTAGTATACCTGCAGGTCTTCTATTTTTAACTGAACCATTTTAATATGTGAACCTCCCTGTTATAATGTCTTGCAATTTATCGCCCAGCAGTATAAAGCTTATAACTATAAGCAATATCACAAAGCTCGGGAAAAATGTGTAC
>JAVBJD010000034.1 GCA_030756715.1 Conexivisphaerales archaeon | reverse complement strand
ACAGAAGGTTTCATAGAGTTCACAGCCCAGGACGGCAGAAAGGTTGTCATGGGCTCCTTCAGCGGAGAGGTCTCATACCACATAATAAGGTTCATGCAGGGAGACAGGAAATCCCTTCCGACAGTTTACAACCTGATAGAGGAGCTTGCCAACGCTGAGGGATATGAATTGGAAAAAGTTGAGATCTACGCTCGGGCAAACGTCTTCAGGGCTAACATCTACTTTATAGGAAGAAACGGCAGAAACCTTGTTCTCGAGAACTACAGGGCCTCTGACGCCGTAGCGCTGGCTACTTTTTACAATATGCCGATCCTTATGGACGAATCTTTGCTGTCTCAGTGAACGTCTTCTTTTGCCTGCGCCAGCTCCTTTATCCTGATGTCTCCCCCTATCTCCTTTATGTATTCATAAACAGGATCCGGGACCAGATCTTTCCAGGGCTCTCCTTTGATTATCTTTTCCCTTATCTTTGTCGCCATAAGCTCCTCTCTTTTGTAAAAGGGCACTGGAATCACTTTTAGCCCGGCTTCTTCTCCCAAAATTTTAACCAGTCTGTTGTTTGAGAATATGAAGTCAAAGCGCGGCAGGTATGATTTTAAGTTGCTCACCCAGAGGCTGTGATTCACTATGTCGTCCATATGAGTAATCAGTATCGGCTTTTTGTAATCCTTTGTCTTCAGATACCTTATGATCATCTCATACCTCTCACCTGTTGTAAATGGGTTTTCCAGCTCGTGGTTCTTCTGCGCGCTTCCTATGACTATGAAAAGCTCGTCTGAATTATCCAGTGCGAACTTTATAGCTTCAGCATGACCATAATGAAAGGGCTGAAACCTCCCTATGAAGACTCCCCTTACCATGCCAAGAAAATATCAAAAATCAGTTATTAATATTATGATTATAATTATAGCTCAGCACAGGTATATTGCTTAACTTAGCATTTTTTAAAAGATGAAATTCAGAACGCTTTGTTCAAAAAGAATATATATAACTTATTTTATGGTAATGTGAGTGAGGGAACATGTCATCACAACCTTCTGAAAAACCACAGGGCGAATCAGCCGAACAGAAAAGGGCTTATCCGCCAAACAACATATTTATAGGAAAGAAACCTCTGATGGTCTACGCTCTATCAGCACAGCTTCAGCTTTCCTCCTATCCTGAGGTAATCCTCAGGGCTAGGGGAAGGGCCATATCAAGAGCTGTCGATGTGGCCGAAGTGCTCGTCAACAGGATCGGCAAGGACCTTTACAAGATCGACAGGATAACTATCGGCACAGAGGAAGTAGGAGAAGGAGACCAGAAGAGGAACGTTTCTACGATAGAAATAGTCGTCAAGAAGAAACAGTAAAAAACTTTTTTCTTTTTTATTTTTATTCGCTCGATGTTTCTATTTCGTTGAATATACCTCTAAGCTCATCTTCTAAATCCTCCTGTGTGTAGTTCATGTACTCCCTTATCACTGTGTAATCCCTGTGGCCTAGCAGCCTCCTTACCATTTCAAGGTCCTTTGTCTTTTTCATTATAAACGTTGCGTAAGCGTGCCTGATAGCGTGAGGCCTGTACCTCTTCTTTAGGATCTTTCTGGTTACCTTGTAAACTATGTAACGACCGTTCCTTTCAGTAAAGTTAAAAGGCCTGCCCGTGCTTCTCTTTTCCCTCAGCCTCCTCAAGATGTCCCAGAAGAAATCGTTTGGGACCGGGACCTTTCTAACGTAGTTTTCTCTCTTTTTTTCCTGCCTTATCGTAACTGTCCTGTTCTTAAAATCAAGATCTTCCCAGTTCAAATTCAACGCTTCACCTATCCTTGCCCCGGTAAAAGCCAAGAAGGACACGAAAGCGAGATCCTTGAGCTTTAATTTTGACCTGTTCTTCATAAGGGCTGAAACCAGGTCCCCGTAATCCGGAACGTCTTCAAGCCTTAACTTTCTCATGAACCTGTCTTTGCGTGATTCAGTGATAAAACAGGTTGTCTATGGTTTTTTCCTAAAAACCAGAATTTTTTGACTTTCAGGAAATATTTTCTCTCTTTAAAGCTTTCATGATAAGCAGGCTGGAAACTATGCCTATCAAAAGCGCTGAAAGGAGCGACCCCATATAAAGGTAAAAAATGCGTAGGCCTCCAAAGTAGCCCACTATTAGCGGGCCGAGCCCACCTACAAGCCTTCCTACAAAAAGTGAAGCGTTTATGCCTGTTGCCCTTACTTTTTCCGGGAAAAACTCACCAAGCCATACCCCAAGGTAAGAGAAGAAAGATGTAGCAAGGTAAAGCCCGGCGAAAGCGAAGCTCAGGTTTACAGCTTTTGTAATTGCGAAAAATATGAAAAGTACTCCCACAAGCTGTAAACCGAGTGATACTGCAGACCTGTTAAAAAGATCGGAAAGGTATCCAAAGATGAGAAAGCACATGAAGCCTTCGAGCGAGAGCACTGTAATCATGTATCCCTTAACGAAAAGAGGTATGAAAGTAACCAAGACTATCGTATAAAAGAAAGCAGAAAAAGAAATAAGAGAGCCCAGGATCAGCCTTTTAGGATAGTTTATTACTGATCCTTCGTTTTTCTGCTTATAGGGCTCTGATTTCGGGAGTAACATAAAGAGGATCGCTGTAAGAATTCCCAGAATTCCTATCAAAAAAAAGTAAGCGTAAACATTCCTGAGAAAGATCGAAAGAAGCGCATCTGCTGACATACCCACAAAGTAAAGCCCCTGTATGAAGCCTCCGAATGCTCCCCTTGAAGCTCTGAACATTTTTACAACGAGCGCATACGTTATCCCGTTCTCAGCGTTAACCCCGAAGCCAACAACTGCCCAGAGCAAAGAAAGCGAAGCTAAGGATCTTGCAAATGGGGCCACCATTGAAGCTACTGAATAAATCAAAGCCGCAAGGACCATTGCCTTCCTGTGCCCGAACCTGTCAGCTACATACCCTAGCGCTATGCCTCCGACGGCTCCTCCGTAAAAAGAGTAAGACATTGTTGCTTCAACGTAACTTGCCGGAACGCCCAAGGCTGCTGACAACGCTATAGCTTTATAGAGCAGCGAATAAACGACCATCGAGCTGGCAAAGAAGGGTATGGTTAAAGCTGCTAAACGCTTTGTTCCGGAACCTTCCATCGTTATCTTATCGTTAAAGGCCGTTAAAAGCGTCTTCTATCTTTTTTAAAGTGTTATAAAGCAGCTCCTTGGTGGTCCATCCCATGTAACCAACTCTTATGACCCTTGAGCTCATGCTCCCTAGCCCCTTGGCTATCAGTATGCCCTGTTTGTAAACCCTTTTCTGGACTTCGTCTGCAATCGGTTTTCCAAGGTCAAAAGCTATTACAGAAGGCGAAGGCCTTTTTGAAAGCGGTTTCCAGCCCCTTTCTACAACGAATTCATATGCCATTCTACCGAGCTCTTGATGCCTCTTTATCTTGTTTTCAAGCCCTTCCTCAAAAACCTCGTTCAGCGCAACCCTCAAGGCCCTGAGCACAGATATGTTCGGAGTTGAAAGGTAAATACTGGGGTCCTTCATGACCGGTAACCACCTCTTAAGGTCAAAGTAGTAAGACCTCCCTTTCACTGTGCTCCTTTTTTCGATCAGCTCCTTGGAAAGAGCTACCATTATGGCACCGGGCGGGGCACCAACGCATTTCTGAGAAGCTGAAAAAGCGTAATCAACAGGACCGTCATCAAAATTAAACTCGGCGCAGCCTAAGCTCGAGACCATATCTACAACAAAAAAGGCGTTGTATTGTTTTACTACTTCACCTACGCTTTTAAGGTCGTTCATCGTCCCAGTGCTAGTGTCTACATGAGTGAGCGTTACAAAACTGTAGCTTTCGCGCGAGAGCTCATTTTTCAAAGCATCAACGTCAACCTCCTGGCCAGGTTCGAACTTCATGCTCTTGACCTTCAGTCCATAAATTGAACCTATTTCGGCGAACCTGTCCCCGAAGTACCCGTTTACTATAGAAAGCATCCTTTCTCCGGGCTCAGCGAAGCTTGAAAACAGCGCTTCCATCCCAAAAGTTCCCGAGCCGCTGAATAGCACCGTCCTCTCCGGGTTTGAACCGAAAAGCTTAGCTGTTAGCGCGTGAGCTTCCTTAAAATCGTTATAAAACTCCTGGCTCGTGTGCCCTACCATGGGCTGGCAAAGAGCCTTTATAACGTCTTCACTGAGGTTTGTCGGGCCCGGTATCATCAGAACTGGGTGTTCCATTTTCAGTAGAACTTTTTTCTACGTTTAAAACTTTTTCTACGTAAGACTTGGTTATAACGCCCGCAGTTATCAAATTTACAACCGAATTCCCGGAAGCTTCGCCGCTAACTTTTCCGAACCTGTCCCTTGTCTGTCTCCACCTTAGCTTTGTGTTTCCGCTTTTTGACTCGTATATCACCCCGAGGACGTTAACCGCTTTTACAAAAGATATCTCCCCGATCTTCTTTACAGTGACTTTGTCTTCCGCTTCAACGTATATCGGGCCAACGGTGGTTTCCCTCTCGGGAAAGACGTCCCTGTCCATATAAAGCTCGTCTGGGATAAAAGACCTGCAAGTGCTAAGTATTATGAATTCTCTGAACCTGTCCAAAGAAGTTTCAACATCTATCTTGACCAAACCTGTTCATAATGAATCGCTTCCGTTTATATAAACATTCTTTCATATTTAGAAACGGCGTTCGATTTTTAAAAACGGCAACTAAATAAGATAAATTTATAATCAAAGCTTTATTTCATAAAGGTATAATGGATAAAGAAAGCTTAAGGAGGGAGTTTTCTGAAAATCATCCCGAACTTTACCAAGTCGAGCTTTTCAAGAGCAGAGGTTTCATAAGGAAAAAGTGCAAGCGATGCGGCAGGTACTTCTGGACCTTAGATCCAAATAGGGAGTACTGCCCCAATCAGCCCTGTTCCAGGTACGAGTTCATAAAGAACCCATCTGGCAAGAAGCTCGACTACGTCAACATGTGGGATGAAGTAAAGAACTTTTTTGTTGAAAACGGGCACCAGTACGTCAGGAGGTACCCGGTTGTCGCTCGCTGGAGGGACGACCTTTACTTTACAGTCGCCTCCATAATTGACTTTCAGAGGGTTGAAGAAGGGAAGATAATATTCGATTTCCCAGCAAACCCGCTCATAGTGCCTCAGATGAGCCTGAGGTTCAACGACATAACAAACGTTGGCCTCACGGGAAGACATTATACATCTTTCTGCATGATCGGCCAGCACGCGCTGGCTAACGAAAAGGGCTACTGGAAGGACAGGACCATTCAGCTTGACTTTGACCTTTTAACGAAGAGGCTCGGAATACCTGAGGAACAGGTAGTTTTCGTTGAGGACGTATGGCTTGGGTACGGCGCCTTTGG
Source organism: Conexivisphaerales archaeon (assembly GCA_030756715.1). GTDB lineage: Archaea > Thermoproteota > Nitrososphaeria > Conexivisphaerales > UBA164 > CAYFFZ01. Next base: position 6,879 of record JAVBJD010000034.1, on the reverse strand, counting down.
GTATTCGCTCGAGTACTTTGTAAAGAACCTGGAGCTTGGGAACGCAGTATTCACTGAGTTTGAGGGTTCACCCGCGAGCTACACTAGGTTTTCACCTCCGGTTGTGGACATGGGCGCAGGACTTGAAAGGTTTGTCTGGCTTTCATACGGAACCCCAACTAGCTATGAAGCCGTTTTCGGAAGTATCCTTGATAAGCTTAAGGACAAGCTTGACTTTGACCTTCACGAGGAGTACGCTTCTTCTTTTTACACGACGGCAGGAGAGATGGACTTCTCAGAAGGTGATACGCTTGAGGGCCTTTATTCAAGGCTGAAGATCCCGGAGCAAAAGGTCCAGGAAATCATGAAGCTGAAGGACGTCTTTATACTGCTCGACCATTCCAGGACGCTGCTTTTCGCTCTCAGCGATGGACAGCTGCCGAGCAACGTCGGCGGAGGATACAACCTCAGGGTTGTTCTCAGGAGGATGCTCGACATAATAAAGAGAAGGCAGTGGCAGGTTTCAATTTTCGAACTCATGAAAATGCACGCTGAGTACCTCAGGCCTATGTACCCGGAGCTTACGGAGAACATAGACAGGCTTCAGGAAGTTGTTGAAGTTGAAGAGCAGAAGTACGAAAGAACGCTTCAGAGTGCTGAAAAGGTGCTGTCCGCTTATAAAAACAGAAAGCTGGACCTGAACGAAGCTGCAAAGCTTTACGAGTCAAACGGAATATCCCCCGAGGTACTCAGAGAAAAGGGCCTTATAGACTTCGACCCATCAGAGGTGTACAATTATGTGGCCGGAAAGCACATCAACCCGAAAACGGAAAGCATCAGGCCCGCTTTTAACCCCCAGGGCCTTCCAAAAACTGAACAGCTTTACTACGACAGGAGCGTAGTTGAATTTGAAGCTAAAGTTCTAAAGGTTGATAACGGGTACGTAATACTAGACAGGACAGCGTTTTACCCGAGGTCGGGGGGACAGGAACCAGATCGCGGCGAGCTAAAAGGCATGAAGGTGCTTGACGTTATAAAGATTTCAGACGTAATAGGCCACAAAGTAGAGAATGCATCTGAGTTTAAAGAAGGGGAAACCGTGAAGGGGAAGATAGACCTAAAGAGGAGGGAAGCGCTTATGAGGCATCATACAGCAACTCACATAGTGAACGCTGCAGCGAGAACTGTTCTCGGGCCATGGGTCTGGCAGCATTCAGCTTTTAAAGAAGAAAACTACGCCAGGATCGACATAACGCATCATTCTCCCATAAGCGAAGAGCAGCTAAAGCAGATAGAGCTGGTTGCCAATCAGATCGTCCAGAAGAACGTTAAAGTGGAGAAGCTCCTGTTGCCCAGGACAGCTGCTGAAAACCAGTTCGGTTTCAGGATTTATCAGGGAGGCGCAGTCCCGGGGAACGTCCTCAGGATACTGAAGATCGGTGATTACGATGTTGAAGCGTGCGGTGGAACTCATTGCGACTGGACCGGTGAAATAGGGCTTATAAAGATTACAAACGTTGACAGGATTCAGGATGGGGTCGACAGGATCGAGTTTGTTGCCGGGGAGCCAGCTGTTAATTATGTCCAGTCCATGTATACAACTCTTCAGAGCTTGAGGAAAACCCTCAACGCGCCCGATATAGGTTCGATTCAGAGCTCCGTAGATGAAAAGATAAAGGAACTTGAGAGTACAAAAAACAGGTACAGAGAAGTCCTGAAGAGCTACGCACTTGCGCTCGGAAGCTCTGAGAAGGGAAGCCTTCTGCTGATAGACGACAGCAACATAGATAAAGATGATGCCGTGATCATCGGTGACACAGTTGTCAACAGTCTGGGGAAGAGCTTTGTATGGCTCAACTGCAACCAGAACGGCTGCTTTTACTTTATAATGGTTCCAAAGGACAGGTCTCAGGAAGCAAAATCAGCGGTGAGCATGCTTTCGGAAAAGTGCGGGGGGAATGGAGGTTCAAAGAACAACGTTGCACAGGGCTTCGCAAAGTGCGATGAAAAGGCTCTGAAGGAATTAATAAGGTCTTTCATGGAGAAAGACAGTAACGCTTAAAGCAAATTACAGGAAACAAAACAATGGCGGCGGGTAGGGCCGGGGGGTTAGCCGTCCCCCATTTCCCGAAACCGGCTATATGCGGGGGCCAGAAAAGGCAGGTTGAAACCAGGAGCTGAAAAGGGTTAACGCAGGCTGATGGTATGAAAGGGCGCCGGCGCGGGCCACCTTGGCGCTATCCTGATCCGAAGGGATCCGGTAAGCGCCAATCGCCGAAACGGGTCAGGCCCGGGAGGGAGCAGCCCTAAGGCGAGAAAGGGGCGCCGCGCCGTCACCGCTCTAGACCGTAGGCCTGCGAGCGCTCTTTTCAGCTCCTGGGGATACCTGCCGGCCGCCGCCTCTTTAACTGAATTCGACATATTTATAAATATAAGATTATAAAATTGAAAAGATGGATAATAGCTTGGAAGAATTTTGGATTAAAAAGTGGGAGAACCTCAGGATATTTGAGGCTGATGTTGACAGATCAAGGGAAAAAGTCTTTGTAACTTTTCCCATACCTTACATGAACGGCCCACTTCATCTCGGGCATGCTTTTACAGCTTCGAGGGTAGACAGCTACGCTAAGTTCAAGAAGCTTCACGGGTATAACGTTCTGTTCCCCCAGGGCTGGCACTGGACTGGTCAGCCAATAGTTTCAGCAGCTGAGAGGCTTGCAAAGGGGGACGAAAAGATGGTAAAGGAATTTAAAGAGATAGACAAAGTGCCCGAAGAAATACTGGAAAAGTTCAGGGACCCGGTTTTCATGGCGATGTACTATACTGATAGGAACAGGCAGGCTATGAAAGAACTCGGCCTTGGAATCGACTGGAGGAGGGAGTTTAATACTACAAGCTACGACCCTAGGTTCTCTAGCTTTATCGAGTGGCAGTTCATAACTTTAAGGGACAAAGGTTACATAACAAAGGGCTCGCACCCGGTAGTCTGGTGCCCAAGGGACAAATCGCCTGTAGGCGACCACGACAGGCTGCAGGGTGAAGGGGTTTATCCCGAAGAGTTCAGGCTGATATTTTTCAAGCTCAAAAATGAAGATGCTTACCTAGTTGCCTCTACGCTCAGGCCCGAAACCATTTTCGGGGTTACAAACTTATGGGTGAGCCCTGATCTTGTTTACGTGAAAGCCAGGGTTAACGGAAAGATCTGGGTAGTGGGCAAGAGCTCGGTTGACAGGCTTAAAGACCAGCTGTTTGATATAGAAATTATTTCCGAGATTCCCGGGAAGGATCTGGTCGGAAAAAAAGTCATAGCTCCAATCGTTCAAAAAGAGGTACCGGTGCTGCCCGCGACCTTCATAGATCCAGAGATAGGTACAGCTGTGGTCTACAGCGTTCCAGCTCACGCCCCGTACGACTACCTGGCTCTGAGGGACCTCCAGAAAAGCGGCTATGAAGGGGCAAAAGGCATAGAGCCTGTAAGCATAATAAAGGTTGATGGCTATGGGGATTTCCCAGCTGTCGAAGAAGTTGAAAAGCTAAAGATAAAGGACCAGAAAGACCCCAAAGCTGACCTCGCAACGAAGAACATATATTCAGCTGAGTTCAGGAAAGGGGTCTTAAAAGAAAACTGCGGCGAATTTGCTGGGCTTTCAGTAAATGCTGCAAGAAAAATAGTTTATGAAAAACTCGAAGAGATGGGCCTAGCTTCAACAATGTGGGAGCTGCCCGAGCCCGTTGTGTGCAGGTGCACTGCAAGGTGTCACGTAAAGATCCTGCAGGATCAGTGGTTCCTCAGGTATTCAGATGTAAGCTGGAAGGAAAACGCCAGGGAATGCGTCAGATCTATGAAGGTTTTCCCGGAAGAAGCAAGGCAGTGGTTCCTCGATGTCATAGACTGGTTAAACGATTACCCATGCGCAAGGCAGAGCGGCCTCGGGACTCCTCTCCCCTGGGACAGGAGCTGGCTCGTTGAAACTCTAAGCGACTCTACAGTATACATGGCTTACTATACAGTGGCTCACAAACTGAAAAGCTACAGACCAGAACAGCTTAAGAAAGAGCTCTATGACTACGTGTTTTTTGGAGTTGGAGATGTTTCTGAGCTGTCTTCAGCCACTGAAATTCCTGAAGACGAGCTGAAAAATATGAGAGAGGAGTTCCTTTACTGGTACCCCGTTGACCTGAGAGTTTCAGCAAAAGAGCTCGTGCCTAACCACCTCACTTTCTTTATATTCCATCACGTTGCTCTTTTTGAAAAGTACCTCTGGCCGCGGGCCATAGCGGTCAACGGCATGCTCAGGGTAGAAGGAGAGAAAATGTCAAAGTCAAAGGGAAACGTGATAACGATAGAGGACGGCATAAGGCAGTTTGGAGCAGACGCAATCAGGATCTCGCTGCTCAGCAGCTCAGAATACATGGACGACGCTAACTTTAAGATAGATTACGCGAAATCAATAAAAGAAAGGATAGAAAAGCTCCTCCAGGACATAAAACAGGACGTAAAGTCGTCGTCGGAAGCTGAATTGGGCCCTTACGACGTTTGGCTTCTGAACAATGCGTCGAAGGTTTCAAAGAGCATAGAAGAAAACATGGAAAAGATGAGCGTTAAGATTTCAGTTACTCAAGCTTTCTTCATCATGGATAACGCTTACAGGGACTACAAAAAGTACGTCAACGGGAAGCTTAACCTTTCAGCCGTTAAAGACTTCATAAAGTACTGGGCAATAATGCTGGCCCCATACGCACCTTTCACTGCTGAAGAAATGTACAGGATTGCGGGTGATAAGGAGAGCGTTTTCCTCGAAAGGTGGCCTTCAGGCATACCTTATGATGAAAGCGTTGACCTGGAGATAGAGCTGGTTAACAGGCTTGTGGAGGACATAAAGGAAGTCCTGAAGCTCATTAAGAAGAAGCCTTCGCAGATAACTGTTTTCGTTCTGGATAAAGAAGACTCAGAGAAAATAGCTGAAGGGAAAGCTGAAAAGGAGCAGATCGGCAGGTTCATGAAGCTCAGAATATCTATGCCTGACACGCTCAAGGAACATGTGGGGAAAGTTGACGAAAAGAGCGTCTACACTAAGCACTTAGAGTACATAACAAGGATGGTAGGTCTCCCTGTGTACGTTAAAAGCGTCAAAGAAGCGAGCGGTGAAGAAATTCAGAGGGCAAAGAACGCTCTTCCATTCAAACCAGCCTTTACGTTCAAATGAATCAGGCTTCATAGTTAAGTATAAATATACGCTATAATTATCTTCACTGTCATGTCAGAGTTTAATAGAGACATAACGATAAAAGTGCTTTCGGACAGCCTTCACAAAAAAGTGCTCATAAGGTTAAAGGGCGGTAAGAGGATAAGGGGCAGCCTCGAAGGATTCGATCAGCACATGAACCTTCTCCTTAATAATGGAGAAGAGCTTCAGGACGACGGTTCTTTCAAACAGCTGGGATCAGTGATCATAAGGGGAGACAACGTAATACTTATATCTCCAATCAAAGAACAGTAAGCTGAAAGGTGGTGTCCAAGATGAAGGGCACCACGAGCATGGGCAAAAAGAAGCACAGGATCTTGCACGGATTTTGCAGAAGGTGCGGTAAGAAGTCATATAATTTAGTTAAACATTACTGTTCACACTGTGGTTACGGTCTTTCACCCAGGATCAGAAGGTACTCATTTATAAAGCGCTGACTTTTTATTGTTTTTCATAGAAAGCAATAAAACTACTGGTACGGGGATAAGAAGGAAGAATAGCCCTCCTGTCCAGAAAGCAAAAAACGGGTTCCTGAAAAAGTAAAGCGAGCTTCCAGATATGGAACCGACGGCATAAGAAAGGTAATACATGCTGTTAAGAGAACCGAATCCAGTGCCCCAACGCTCAGAAGGCATGTACTTTGCCACCATGTGTTGCATGTAAACGGTCCATATGCTCAACCCTACAGCTTCGATTCCCCAGAGAATGCTCAGAACGATCAGGTCAGGGGACAGAGGCAACAGAAAAGCTATGATCGAGCTCGTAAGAGTTATGAAAGCTATGGATCTGGATTCTGAAAACCTGTTTATAACTGGTCCTGCTATCTTGCTGGAAATGAACCAGCCTATTCCAGCTGGCGCATAAGCGAGCATCAGGATTAAAGGCGTTGTCCTGTATTTTGTAACAACAAAAGGAACTATCATGGGGTAAACAATCCCTTGACCGATGCCTAAAAAAGCTGTCGAAGCAAGGATCAGCAAATGTAAAATCGTGCTCCCCGATTCTCTTTCTTTGATCTCATAGTAAACAGCGTTTATGCTGCTGATCCTGATCTTTGCCGCTAGAATGACCGCTACAAGAACCATAAAGCTGTAAATCAAAAATGTGATCCTGAGCGAGAAAACGTACCTTCCGCTGAACTGAGAATAAAGGAAGAAAATGAAACCTATAAAAGCTCCGATCCCGGAGCCTAAGATTCCATAGTACATCAGCTGAGCATAAGCGTTAGCGTCCCTGTAGCCGCCCGAAAAACCAACGAGGTAAAGCATGGAAGCGCTTACTATGCTGGAAGAAAAGCCCATCAAAAACACTGAAAGATAAAGGTCAGGGATCTTAAAAACTGAAAATGTAAAGAGCCCGAGAAAGAGTATCAAAAACCCAGCTAAAAGCGATCTCCTGACGTTCGCTGAGCTTGAAAGCGACCTCGAAAAAGGCATAAAAGCTATCCAGGATACGTTGTACACAGCGTACGCTATACCTACGTCCAGCGAATTACCGCCTAAATATATAACGTAAAGCCCGAGCGCAAATTCAAATATTGCAAAATAGACGTTTGCAAATAGGTTCAGAAGCCTGAAGTCTTCAAGGTGTTTCTGCAGATTTTTAATCAAATGCCGGTCTATATTATCAGCTTTGGATATTTTAACTTGATGGG
>JAVBJD010000033.1 GCA_030756715.1 Conexivisphaerales archaeon | reverse complement strand
AGCTCTCTGATGCTATTAATTATTACGGACATTTTGTAATTAACATAATGAATAATTAAAAATCAACTATTTTGAGCTGATAAAAATTTGTAATAAAGCACAAGCCTTTCGATGAATGTTTCTAAAGCTATTATGATTACAATCAAGAGCCCGTAAAATATAAAACCAAATATCATTGCTAAAATTATTATCAAAAGCCTGATCCCTCTTTCACCTATTTCTAATGACTTTGGCCTTATCCCGTTAGAAAGCCCTTCAACCCTGGCCCTGGAATAGCTAACCATTATTGAGAACGTAAAAGCAAGGAACGAATAGATCGTTAAATCGGGCTTATAGACCGCAATGCCTGCATACAAAGATGCTTCCACAAGTCTGTCGAGGTTAGAGTCTAGGAAAGCTCCCTGCTTGGTAACCCTGTTCAACGCTCGCGCGACGGCTCCATCAAGCATATCAAACACTCCAGAAATTATAAGCATAAGGACCGATATATAGACAAGCCCAAAATAAAGCAGAGGGCCTGTTAACGCACCTATGATAAAGCCTGTAATAGTTATGATGTTTGGGTTTTTTACAAACTTACCTAGCGTTTTGCCAACTCTGTATGTTAAAGGGTTTATATAGTCCCTAATTATATCTGGCAATTCAGACCACAGAAGAATTTATTATCAAAAGAGAAAGGACCTTTGCTGCTGCTATAGAGGTTATACCTGATGGATCAAGCAACGGATTCGTTTCTACGACATCAAAACCAACTATTTCTTTTCCTTTTAAAGACCTGATAAGATCAAAAAGTTCTTGATAATTCATGCCTTCTGGCTCAGGGTTAGCGACTCCTGGGGCACATGATGGATCTAATACATCCATATCAACTGAAACATAGATTTTTTCTTCTTTTATTATATTTTTAATCGAGCGTAGCATTTTAGCATTTATATCATAATATGTGAAAACGTTGACTCCTCTCGACTTTGCAAATTCTATTTCTTCATCGATAAAGGTATGCGAGCCTATATGATAAACGTTAATTTTCTTATTTTTTTCAAGGAACCTCCTTAGAAAAGTTGCGTGTGAGATCTTTAAGCCATAAAGCTCATCTCTCATGTCAAGATGCGCGTCAAAGACTACAAGAGCAACATCATTTAGCTCGTTTAAAATAGGATAAGTTACAAGGTGTTCTCCTCCTATGGTGCCCAATACTTTGTTTGCTGAAAATATTTCTTTAGAAACCTTAGAAGCGCTGTTTATCATTTCATCACTGTTTGAGAAAAAAGATAGATCGCCGAGATCAAAAACGGGTATTTTTTCAGCGTTAACGTTTAGTTTGCGGTCTACAATTTCAATGTTCCAGTAGGCTTGTCTAACTGATAAAGGGGCAAACCTCGACCCAGGTCTATAGGAAGTAGTAAAATCAAAAGGTATGCCCATTATATATACTTTTGAGTTTTCATTCCCTGTTGATATCTTTGGCGATGGCGAAATAAAAAGTTCCCGATAGCTCATCATAATGTTTTGCAAACTCGATTTTATATATTTTAACTAACAAACCAATTAAAGCATGGCTCGCAATTATTCGTCTATTATTTTAGGTTCAAAATACCTATGTAATAGCGGGATTGCCGGTAATACCGTTATAAAAAACATCAAAACCCAGACATAATCTGGAAGATAAACCATTGCATATGAAAAAACTATCGAAATCCACATACCAAGAATCATGTTTACAAAATTAACCACAGATAGAGCCATGGCCGAATATTTTTCTCCAGATAGTTGCAGTGATATAGCATAAAGAGATGAAAAAGCCATTTCATCAAAGAAACCGATAAGAAACAAGCCTAGATAAAGCGTTTCCTTTAAGTTTAAAGCCAAGAAACCAAGGCCTCCCAAAAAGACCGTAATAAAAAGAAATAGCCGTTTTGACCGAGACATATCATAAAAATAAGTAAAGAAACCGCCAATAAAACTGAAAATCAGCAAAATTATCGTTACTTCATTTCCGAACTTTAATGAACCGTTTACGAGCGCAAAATAAGAAGGAAGCAGTGTTTCAGCCGCATAATAAGATCCCCAAAACCCTGATAGTGATATTGCTACAAGAATTGGCTTTATATTTTTAGTTATTTTTGGTTTGCTCTTGTCAATCTCTATTCTGATATCCAATTTTTTCATCAAAAAATAATCGGCAAATGTAACAAGAACTCCAAATGCAGAGATTAATGAGGTTAAAAGTTTCCAGTTATCTGCCGAATAAATCATACCATACAAATATGCTACTATTGTGCCTATAGCAAAAGCAGCATTATAAACGCCCATCCAGAAACCGAGCTTTCTTTGATTTAAGTACGAAATAGCATAACCAGCGGTTGAGAAGAAAAGTCCAGCACCTGCGCCAGCTATAGCTCTAGAGATTATAAGCATTTGAAAGTTAAAGCTTAGAGCCGAAAATATTCCAGAAAATGAAAGTAAAAAGAGCCCTATAAGATAAATTCTCACTGGCCCTTTATAAGACGCTAGGTAAGCTGCTGGCATCTGAGCAAAGGCAGCACCTACAATAAATGACCAGGATATATATCCAAGAAAAGGTTTTGGTAAGGAGAATTCTTGCATGTAGTATATGTATGCAGGCGAAAGAAAAACCCAGTACATGCTGTATACTGCCCTACTGAATATTATCGAAAAGCTTGCTATGGAATTTTTTTCCACGCGTTATTTCTAAGTAATACCCTTTTAAACAATACTCTCAATTAAGAGAGATAAGTTTATAGCCATTAGGGGCTTAAATCATTGAAGATTGAAAATACCTAAGCAGCCAGAAGTTAACATAGGGACAGCAGGACACGTAGACCATGGCAAATGCCTTACTTTAGATCAAAGTGCTTATGTTAACGGTTCATTTTATAAAGGTATAGAAATATTTAAAGAAATCATTGGTTATGATTTTAAACTTAATTACAATGAACTTTTGTTCAATTCTCCCGTGCTTTCTGTTTCACTGAATCAAAGAAGCTTGATAAAAAGTTACGGTTATGCTTACCTTCAAAAGTATAATGGTAAAATTAATGTGGTAAAAACGGAAACTGGAAGGTCTATTTCTGTTACGCCAATACATAAGCTTCTAGTCAAAGGTTATGGCTGGAAACAAGCCTCATCGATAAATGCCGGTGAGTCGATTATAGTTTATGAAAAAAACAAGATTGTTGAAGATAAAGTAACAGAAATTAAAGAAAGCAATTACGAAGGTTACCTATTTGACTTGAGCGTGCCTTTGTACCACAATTTTATATCTACTGATGGAATAATTTCGCATAACACGACTCTGGTCGAGGCTATAACAGGTAAATGGACCAGTATGCACAGCGAGGAACTTAAGAGAGGAATTACTATAAAGATAGGTTACGCTGATGCAGCTATATATGAATGTCCAGAATTACCTGAGCCTGAAAGATTTAATACGGAAGGGAACTGTCCACGGGGAGACGTAAAACTAAGGAGGGTAATAAGCTTTATTGATTCTCCTGGTCACGAAAGCCTGATGTCGGTCATGCTTAGCGGAGCTGCGCTTATGGACGGCTCTCTGCTAGTTATAGCCGCAAATGAGCCTGTACCACAGCCTCAAACAAGAGAACATCTCCAAGCGCTTAAAATGATCGGAATTAAGAATATAGTTGTTGTTCAAAATAAGGTTGACCTTGTAACTTATAATCAGGCTTTAAACAATTATAATAAAATCGTTGAGTTTTTAAACTCATTCGGATATGATCAAGTTCCAATAATCCCGGTATCAGCCCAAAAAAAGCTAAACATCGATGCGCTTTTACAGGCAATAGAAGAATACATACCAACCCCACAAAGAAATCCCAACGCCCCTGCGCTTATGCAGGTTCTGAGATCTTTTGACATAAATAAACCAGGAACCCGTATTTCAGATCTTAAGGGAGGGGTCCTTGGTGGTTCTCTTAAACAGGGAAAGCTAAGGATTGGCGATAAAATAGAAATAAAGCCAGGAATACCGGTTAAAAGTTCTTATCAGCCTATAATAACTGAAGTTGTAAGTTTAGCTGCATCAAGCGGTCAGGTGGAAGAAGTCTTGCCGGGAGGATTGATAGCTATAGGTACAAAGTTAGATCCCATATTTACTAAGAACGATATAATGGTTGGAAACTATGTTGCGCAAGTTGGGTATTTACCGGACCCAGTTAACGAAATAGTAATAAAATACGAACTTTTTGAATACGTAATAGGTTTAAAGGAAATGGTAAGGTACGAAAAAATAAAACAGGGAGAAAACATACGGTTAAACATTGGGACCATGACAAACCTTGGAGTTGTAGAAGAGGTAACAAAGGATATGATGAGGATCAGGTTAAGAAGGCCCGCTGTTACATTGCGCGGCGACAGAGTAGCAATAAGTAGAATGGTCGCCGACAGGTGGAGGCTTGCGGGTTCAGGCACAATAATATGAAAGTTATATTTGACACCAGTTTCATTATATACCTTTTAGAAAAACCCAGTTTCGCTTTAGACAGAATAATCGACGAAATAGGCATGCCAGAAATAACTGTTCCAAACTCAGTAATAAGAGAACTTGAAAAACTTTCTAAAAAGAAAAAGATATTAAAAAATTATAGATTAATAAGCATGGAGGTATTTAAAGAATTTAACGGAAACGCTGATGATGACATATTGAATCTCGCTCAAAAAACGAAATACCCTGTTTTCACTTTAGACCTCGAACTTGCTAAGAAACTCAGTGAGCTTGGGCTTCAGTGCTATACGCTATCAAATGACAAAATAGTTGCTTGTTCGTTTTACAAAAATATTAAAATAAAAACTGACAAAGCTATATAGCATGATATTTGGAACTTCTGGAGCTAGAGGTTTTATCGATCAAAACCTTAAACCTAATTTAGTTTATAAACTGACAATAGCTTATCAAAAGTATACAGGTTATAAAAAAGTTGTTGTTGGCCAGGATGACAGACGCCAGTCAAAAATTTTAAAAGGGGCTGTAATTGATGCGCTTCTATCACAGGGCGTGCACGTATTAGATGTTGGTGCTGCACCAACTCCTGTGATCGCAAGATTAACAAAAGAACTAGAAGCTGAAGGAGCTGTAGCAATAACAGGAAGCCATACACCACCATATATAGCTGGAGTTTTGTATTTTTTAGAAGATACAGGAGAGCTAGGTCTTAAAGACTCTGCAAAGGTGGAAAAAATTTTCGAAAAAATATCAGACTCACCAGTCGGTTGGAAGAAATTAGGCAGGCTTGAGCAAGTTGATGACGCTATAGAGTTATACGTGAAGAGCGTTTTAAGAGATGCTAAAAAGGTAAAAAATTACAGGTTTATCTTTGATGCTGCTAACGGGGTAGCTGGATCATACGCGAAAGCTGTCTTTGAAGAGTTGGGGCTGAATTATAGTATGTTGAATCATCTGCCATTGGGCAGCTTCCCTAACAGATTACCGAGCCCAACTTTGCAACACCTAAAAAAGACCAGCAAGGAGGTTCGGGAAAAGGGTTTTGACTTTGGAGTTGCAACCGATGCTGATGGCGACAGGGCCATTTTTATTGATAACATTGGGAAAATAATATTAGGGGATATAACCGGTGCCTATTTTGCTTCTCGCGCGCTCGAATTAAAGAGAGGTAAGATAGTTACGCCGATTAATTCTTCAGATTCAATAATAGAAATAGCTAAAAAACACGGAATAAAATTAATATGGACAAAAGTTGGTCCACCTGCAATAGTTGATGCTATAAGAAAAAACAAAAAAGATACCGTTTTCGCTTTCGAAGAATCGGGAAAATACATATGGCCTGAAACTTTACTTTATGGCGATTCAGTTTACTCTGTATTAAAAGCTCTGGAAGATCCGCAATTTACAGAAAATTTAAAAGAAATACCTCGGTTCTACGTCATAAAAAAAGAGGTAAGGTGTGCAGACGAGATAAAGTACACGGTAATTAAGGAAATCGATAAAATGACAGATGGTAAAAAAATTCACAAAGACGGGATAAAAATATATTATAAAAAGCATGCCTGGATGCTTGTTAGGGCTTCTGGCACAGAACCGTTGATCAGGGTTTTTGGTCACGATAAGGTTCTAAAAAACGCTGAAAACATAGCTAGTTCTGGCGTTGAGATTGTAAAAGAAGCCAAGAAAAAAGTTGAAGGCTCATTTCATTAAAATCAGGTCGAACGGACGAGATATTTGAGAAAGCCAGTCGACTTTATCGAATATTTTAAACCCATTTTTTATTGAACTATAAATTCTCAAGGCGATATAGCTTGGCTCATCGTTAGAAGCGTCTACTTGATTGACTTTTTGGGGACCTACCTTTTCTAGAGCCATCTTTAAACACACATCTAGATATTCAGAAGTTAAATTGTTTTTTATTTTTTCAAGATCGTAATTCCTTACCAAATATCTATAAAACAATATTTTTGGGTTACATCTTAGCAAGTAAACGTTCTTAATCTTTTTTGAATCTAAATAATCAAGAGCATAAACGCCAGAAACTATGCCTTCTTCGAGCTTTCCCAAAACATTTTTAGCTTTTTTATCCTCTATTACTATTTCATCATTATGCACTCTAGCTGCATTTATCTTCAAAAGGTACTCTGAGTAATCTATGTGTTCAGTGTGGATCATTTCAGCAAGTGCTCTGGCGACAACGCTTTTACCTGTTGCCGGGCAACCCACGATAGCTATTATCCCTTTTTCACTCAATCAGCATCATGGTTTACCTTTACCTTTAATTTCTTTTTCTTCGCTCTTACCTTTTACTTTCTCGACTTCTTTTGTTAAACCTTCAATCTTTGAAACCAATACTATTGCCGAAAACACCCACAGCGTTCCCGCCATTATGTAATAAATCCACCTAATTATGGCGTTAGCCTGATGGTATGAAAGTAAAAATATGTATAATCCCAAAAGTATTACAGGAACCGTAAGTACTTTGGCTATAATTTCTTCAAGCTTCATTTTTCCATCTCCTTTAACTTATTAGGTAAATACTTATCTACTATATAAGTTAATCCGTACCTAGCAAAGGCTTCCTGTTCTGATTTTTTCTTTATACGTAAAAATTCATCTATCTCCCTTTTCCATATTTTTTCGTTATACCTTGGGTCTTCTCTTAGTTCATAAAGTCTTTTTATGTCTATCTCTGTAAGACGATCACTTGGCAGCTTATAATAAGTTATGTCAGAAGCCCAGACCCCTGCCCATTTAGCATCTGGAGTAACTAGGTCTGTAACGTGAGCGGCATTTGCTGAACCAGATATAATAACCATAGCTATATGCATGCCCCACGGATCAGCGTCGGTAAATATATAGACCGGTAGCCCGAGCTCTTTGTTTAAACGCCTGATCAAGTACCTGGTACTGCGCGGAGCTTGTCCTGCAGTTGCTATCAATATAGATTTATATCTGTTATAAACTTTTTCTTCTATAAACCTTGTAAAAAGAGCCCCTTTTTCGATTACGATGACTTTGTCAGCTGAAGTTTTTACAAAGTTTGCGGTTGTTAACGCTGGCCCAATCATAACACCATCCGGGTGAGTTGTTAATACAAGCCTTTTTCCTTCATAACCCGGCACAGTGTACTCAATAGTAAGATCCCCAAATATCGCGCTTCTCTCTTCTGGATAGATGTTAAGGTCCTCGCGGGGCATTTTGATTATGCTCTCTAGTTCAGTTATCATTTCGTCTGACTCGTCCTGATCCTCAAAATCAACCCGGTAGGCTTGAGCGGAGTAATAGATATCCCTTAAAGTTGATGTTTTGTTGTTTTTTAAAAGTTCTTTGCTGAAATAAGCGATCCACAAAAGCTGAGTGAACGCCCTTAAGTGTTTGATGTTTTTAGTTGTTCTGAGTATTTTTTCGTCGCCCAAAACGTATTGCCTTAAGTTTAGATCGTACTTTATGTTGTCTACCGATCTGCTTGGTATCTCGAGAGCGGGAAACTTGTTGTTCTTTATGTCATCCACTACTCTGTTCCCTAAAAATGTTAACCGTTTTAGAGCTTCCTGTTTCCTATTCAATTTCATACACCTTTACAGAATTTATCAGAGATGATACGTCTGGAGCTTTTGTCTCACCAAGCAAAGCAGCAAACTTAGCTATCATTGGCAAATATAGCTCATAAATATTCTTTCTTTTCTTTTGTGCTTCGATCTTTACCTTTTTACCTATAAAAAGAGAGTACTCTCGGAGAACTTTTTGCAAAGCCAGCTTTAATTCCTTTTCAACCTCTGGTATATCTGCGACGAACTCCTTACCAACGGTTTTATAAGGAACTTTAGTTGAACAAACATGGGTAAGTATGATTACGGGTTCATCTTCACTTATTTTATACCTTTTCAAATCTATTTCTTCATTTAATATTTTCCAAACTACGTCACTCTTTTCGTCATAAAGAAGCGGTATCCTGTTAGCATACCTTAAGACCTTTATACCGGGCGCCTTATCGGAAGCAACCGCCGCTTCAACTACAAAAGGATAACCCTCATAGGATGAGGGTTTCCTTGAGAGAGCATAAACAAACTGAGGGTTGAGTTCCTTTTTTATCCCTTCTTTTATTAACTCTTCACCTAGGGGTGATAAACAGGAAGGATCTGGAGGAAGAAATTTCTCATAGTTTTTCATAGCATCTATCAGCCTCATCATCTCCTCCATCTTGAGCTCTGAAGGACGTTTGTTAGGGTCTACGTTAGCCCTGCTGAGAAGTTCAAGCGCTGTTTTCTTTCCTATCCTTTGAAAGCTGTTTATCAGAAGTCCGGCTATTGTTTTTGAATTGGACCTTTGAATTATCCTTCTAAGCAATTCTAGATCAACACCTTTTGGATGTGGTTGGACTTCTTTTGGAGGTCTTGGAACATTCTCGACGCTTCTTTTAAAAGCAAAAACTTCCCCGTTAGGGTCCTCAAATATTATGTTGGCATATGGAGTAAAAAGCGCTAGCCTTTTAAAATACTCCTGAATTTTCTGAGAGCTTCTCACATAGTCTCCAAGCAAGTTTATCCTGATTGCTGTGCCCCTCCAGTTTTCTGGCGAAAATTTTTTATGCTTAAGAATCAAAGGCCTGTTGTTCTCGATGTCTATCATTAGCTCAAAATAATGCGTTTCTCCATTTCCTGTATTGCTCCAAACGCGAAGAGGCTTGTTGGTAGTAATCTGAGCGTAAAGAATGCTCATAGTTCCTCCCATTCCAAAAGTCCCTCTTGATTGTTTTAACGTAAATTTTGAGCCGTAGAACACCTTTCCCAATGCTCTTGGCAACTTTTCAGGAGGAATGCCTATGCCGTTATCCTTAATGTAGATTTCAAATTCCTTTATGTCTGATGGAGATGGATTCGTTTCTGTTATTCTTATTATTATGTCAGGAAGAATTCCATACCCATCACAGGCATCAAGAGAGTTTTCTACAAGCTCCCTAACCGCTGAATAAAGAGCCCTTGCTGGATTGCTAAAACCAGCTAGCTCTCTGTGTTGATAAAAAAACTCACTTGGTGATATTTCTTTAAATGAAATCATGTTTCGCTCTCCCAAAGTTTTAAACGGTCTTTCTTTAACATGGTTCTTATTCTCTGGAGCTTGTTAAACACGCTCACGTGCCTAGCCCCTTTTATTAAGTCCATTACAGCGTCTGCAGCTATCTTAACGTCATCCGGTTTACCTATTATAGCTATGTGATCCCCGTAAACTGAAATCTTCGTATCAGTAAGCTGTTCTATTCTCTTTCTGGCTGACCCGTTTGTTCCAATTATCCTCGACCTGATCCTTATCATAGAATTTCTAGTGTTTGCGTAATCCCTTAGGTTTATGACGACCATGGTATAACCTTCTCTGAGAAGGTCTGAAGCCCTTTCGGGCGAGAATCCTCTCCCTAGAGCTTCAATAAATATCGAAGCCGTAAAAGGGTCAGAATCTGCTTCTGACGCCTTTATTTTAACTTCATTGGAATCGCTGTCTATTTCAAGCTTAACTTTGAAAGTATCCTCTATGAACTTTTTTTCTTCTCCGTTTTTACCTATGATCACTCCAATTCTGTCTTTGTTGACCTTAATAGCTTTAATAAATTCCATTACGACAAGAAATATGCTTTTTATATGTTATAAAAGTTTTCTAAATGTTCAATTCTTCTTAAGTTTTTTAGGAAAGATTATTATTTTATCTGGACAACGTAGATCAATGCCAGAATCACTTTGGGAAGATCTGCTTAGAAACTATATACAGGATCTATCTCGATATTATAATTTTAATGTTGAAGAAGTTTTTTCCGAAGACTGCAGGGGGATTGCTGTAAAAGGTTCTGGGTCAAAGCTTGTAATTATTTTTGAAAAAGATTGCCCCGATATCAAAGAAAACAAAATCAAGGTTGTTTGGGGAGTTCCAAAGTTTTCTGCTGAAAACGGTCTTATGAACGTTGATATATCTTATTTAGAAGAATTTTTAAGAAGCTTTCTTAAAATAGGCAATGATAAGCTTTTATTTGAAAAAAATTATAAGCAATACTTGAGGCCGAAAGAAATTACGCTTGAAAGCTTCAGAAAGATAAGCGAATTGGCCCTTGGATCCAACCTTGGTCAGTTTGAAAATACGTTAATTAAAATTTATTCAACTGGAAGAATGTTGGTTAAAAAAACTTCTTTTAAAAGCGATACGACTTTTACCAGAGAGAAGTTTATAAAAATCGCAGAAGACTTGGATCTGGTTCAGTTAAATTACATAACCCCTTCTAACGAAGAATACCTATATGTTTACTCTTTGACGCCTGCAGGTATAGAGATAGCGCAGAAACTTTCAGAGGAGATGTTTACCTCAAAACAATCAATAATAGGCATGTGGCTTGACAGGCATGACCCGGCTACAGCTTATCTTGCAGCGTTTGCTGTCTCATATAGTAGCCTCTTTACTGGTTACCCAAATTGCTGTATGCTTACAAGGGAAGCTACTACAAGAGTCTATCACATTCCGTGCTCATTTAAAGGTAAGAGCGGCTGTGAAAAGCTTTTTGCTTCTCAGCTACCTCCAAAACTGGCTATATTTGCAGATACAATACTCTATAGCGATTCTATCTCTGAAATGCTCTATAACACGATGTACGAGCTAACTGCTAGCTATCTTGCAAGTTTGAACAGAACTGAAATTTCTGGAAAAGATTCAGAGGTTTTCTGCATAGTGCCGGATTTAAACAAAGCTATTCTTAACGCTACTAGGGATGAATTTGTAAAGAAGTTCCAGAATGATCAGAACGTGGAAAATGTTTCATCTCTTGCAGCTACAGTGCTCCTCTTAAAAGATGGCTATACCGATGACTTTAAGAAATCTATACTGAACGTTTTCAGTTTAGAAGAAAAGAATGTCGATAGCATACTCAAAGATATGTGTGATCAGGGGGTATTAGACAAGGAAAATTACAGAATTATTGATATCAAAAAACTCTATGATTATGTGAAAGCGAAAGTTGAAGAGGTTTCGGTAAATCTAGGGCTCTATTAAAGGTATTAGTTCATCTAATTTATTTACTGTTATATCGGGCGTAACGCTTTTGCATGCGCTGTATTCGTCTCTTTTAACCAAAACTGACTTGATTCCAGCTTTTTTAATTGCAATTATATCGTACTCTCTATCACCTACGCCAAGGGCCGATTCTTTGCCTTCGCCAGTAAGTTCAAGAGCTTTTAAAAATACATCAGGTTCCGGTTTAGGGTTTTGAACATCATCTGCGCTCACCCAGCAACAAAGGTAATTGTCAAGGTTAAAATACTGAATTATATCTATTAGCATATCTTTTCCCATGCTAGTAGCCAATGCAGCTTTTATTTTAGCCTTTTTTAAATAGTTAAGAAGATCAAGCGCGTCATCAAAAAGCTTGACGTATTTCATGTTCTTTTTAAAATATATCTTTCTTCGTTCTTTCAATTCCTCTATTAACTCATTACTGGGATCCGGTATAAATTTAGAGACTATAACCTTTGGTGATAAGCCTACGTATTTTTTTATATCTTGTGGAGTAACTTTTATTCCTATCTCAGATAAAGTAGATGCCCAAGAAATCATTAAATTTGGAGCGCTATCGATCAGAGTGCCATCAAGGTCAAACAAAACAGCTGAAATTTTCATACGGTGTACTTTAATGAGATTTTTATAAGTTTTTTTATATATTTTTACATTAAATAGTTTAATCTTATGTGAGCGCCATCAAGCGTATTAAAAAGTCAGCTGACAGT
>JAVBJD010000098.1 GCA_030756715.1 Conexivisphaerales archaeon | reverse complement strand
GGTCATCGTATAAGCAAACAGGAGCACAAACCCGGCAAGAACTATAGGGGCTGCGGCTCTTGCAAGCCATTTTAATGCTGGCTGTCCTTCGTACGGTGGTGAAACATAGAAAAGAATCAGCTGCGTTACTACCACAATAATAAAGGTCGGCCAGAATATCTGCGGGAACGACACAGAAAGGCTGTACGCGTTGCCGGTTAGAACTATCGGTATATTCCTGGCCAGCAGGTACATGGCAACTGCTGCTTCAGTTATTATGTAAGATTCTATACCCCACCATCCCATAGATATAATTGCTCTGATCCATGAAGGTATCTGGGCACCGTATATGCCCCATCTGGACCTTGTCAGCTGAGGTTCTGATAACCCATACCTTGCTCCACCGTGGGACTGTATTATCATAGGTACAAGAGTTATTGCGTTCCCTATGAACATCAAAAGTATTGCTTGCCACCAGCTTAAGCCAAATGCAAGGCCTACAGCGCTTAGAGTCCATGTAGGCACTATGACGACCATGCCGAACCAGATGGCAAGGTACGTCCATGCTCCCCAAGTTCTGAGCTTAACGGGCGTTGGATGAAAGTCTTTGTTCCATAAGTATCCTTCTTCTGGAAATTCTTTTTTGAGTTCTACCTGCCCTCTGTCCTTGTAATAAACTATTATAGAAGGTCTATCTATTTCCTCTTCCTTCTGTTCAGTCATGAGTGAAAGATACTTTGCAAAAAGTGGAATATAAACTTTTAATTTTAAAAATGAAGTAAAAAATTACAAAATTATGATTTTTATACCGTATTTTTTACATGTTTGATAACGTTTTTAACTTTTTGTTTATAATGTTTACCAAAGTTGAATTTATTGTTTGAGAAGCTTTGTCAACATATTCCCCAAGGTTTATCAGCGACTCTTCTAAGGTTTTACCAGCTATCCCTTCTAACGGGCTTACCCTTATTCCATGGGATGCTAAAAGAGCCGATCTGTAAGCTGAATTAACTCCAACAGCGGCTTTGAGCGCGCATGCTGGCTTTGCACCATCACAAAGCATTCCTGAGACAGAAGCTATGTTGTTTATGATTGATGATTCTATCACATCATAGCTTCCATTTCCAAAAAGAAACCCAAAGCTTGCTGCAAGGCCGTTTCCTGCTTTTATACCTGCACCGCATACTGGAGAAACGTACTTCGTAAATGCCGTTGAATATATGGTGGTTAACCACGCAAGCAATATGGCCCTGTACGTTGAAGCTTTATCTAAACCCTTTTCTTTAGAATAAGCTACAATCGGTAAAGTTGAAATTATACCTTGGTTCCCTGAGCCCGCAACTGACATAGCTGATATCTTTGATCCACCCATCCTGGCTTCTACAGCTGCAGAAGTGAACCTGACAATTCTATCTTCAAAAGTTGAGCTTGACATGTTCCTCGCAATTCCAAAGAATCTGTCGGATGAAAGGTTTTCTTCAGATAAGCTCGTGTTATATTTTATTGCCTTTTCTATAAGTCCTCTGATTTCTGCGTCAGAAAGTAGACCTTCAGAATAAATTACAAGGTCTCTGTAATACAATTTTACATTCTTTGACGTTTTATCATAAATGCCGTTAAGGAGGGAAGTTTCTGCTTCTTTTTTTGATGCTTCTATGGCTTCTTTTAAATCAAGTGGTTTTCCAGTATAAATAAGGTTATCATGTCTTTGTGCAATCAGAGCTGAACCGTCGTTTATTACCGCATAAATGAAAAGGTATGGCAGATCTATCGGCACAATTTCAACGTCAACCTTATCTTCATAAATACCTTCAGAATTTGAAAGCGTTTCTAAACCTGATGGCTTGGAAAGCAAAGCCTTTTTAGATATTCTAAATTTGCGTCAATGAGATGCGGTATATTTAAATCGTTTATAACTTTAACTTTTGCTGCAAGCGCTGTTCTAAAAAACTGGCAAAATTTACGTAATGTTCCAGAAAATCGTTTAAATCTTAAATAATGATTGTTGGTTCATTCATGATTCATTGCTAACAGGATCTAAGATTTTTTT